>DASVZT010000029.1:0-12285 GCA_036391495.1 Candidatus Limnocylindrales bacterium | reverse complement strand
CGGGCGCTCGGCGGCAGCGCGGAGCTGCGCGGCAACGGCGTCGTCGTGACGCGCGATGCGCTCCAGCGGTCCGGCGGCTGGCCTGCCGACGCGCTGACCGAGGACCTCGAGCTGTCGACCCGGCTGGCGTTGGCCGGCGTCGGTGTCGTGCCATCGGTCGAGCTCGTCGTTCGCGAGGCGCCCGTTGCCGGGCTCGCGGCGCTGTGGACCCAGCGCGTCCGTTGGGCCGAGGGTTCCGCGAGGCGATACCTGGGCCTCGGGCCGTCGATCGTGCGCTCGCCCGGGCTGGCGATCCGCCGACGCCTCGATCTCCTCGCGTACGGCGCACAGCTGGCGCTGCCCGGGGTCGTCCTGGGCGCCGCCGCCGCGGTATTCCTGCCGATCCGCGGCCGTCGCCGGTCTGCCGTCCCGGCCCTTCTCGTCGGCTCGTACGCGCTCACCGCCGTGGCGGTCGCCGGCGTGGCCATCGCCGAGCTGGAGCCGGACGGCCGGCCGCCCGTCGGCTCGATCGCCGTCCGCGCCGTGAGGACCGCGGTCTTCTCGGGCCTCTGGCTGCTCGTCGTCCCGGTTGCCCTGCTGCGCATCGCGCTCGTCGGCGGCGAGCTGCGCTACCGCAAGACGACGCATCGCCGGGTCGACTGCTAATGGTTCTTGACCGAGACATCACCCCGCTTCGCTTGCGCGTCGGGCCCGGGACGAGTTCAATCCTCCGTGACCGAGCGTGAGGTGATCTCGACAGAGGACCGACCCGACCCGTGACCGACGCCGACCGAGAAGCGCACAGACGCGTCCCGTTCACGGACCCGCGTACCCGCTGGATCGTCGCGGTCGGGGCGGCCTTGCTCGCCGCCGGGCTCCTCGTGACCACGGGATCGGTCGACGCCATGTCGACGGCCTTCACCGAGATGGGCTTCGACCCGGACCGGTCGCGCTTCATCGCCGCGCTCATCGCGGCGTCGATCGTCGGCGGGGCCGCAGGCTTCGTCCTGCGCAGCCGCTGGCTCCCGGCGTTGGCGGGTCTCGTCGCGTTCGTGGGACTGTTCGGACCCACCTTCGTCGTCGAGACGCAGTCGGCGCTTGGGTCGCCGGTCGACCAGGGCACGTTCGACCGCGTCGGCTGGGGCCTGACGCTCCTGGCGGAGGGCGTCTTCGCGCTGCTCGTCGGCTGGGCCGGGGCCGTGCTCGCCTGGGAGGTTCGGACGGACCTCGTCGACGCCGTGGTCCGCCTGCGCGCCAGGCCCGCCGGGATGTCCCGTGCGGCGCGAATCGGCTGGCCCGCCTGGCTCGCCGTGGCGATCGTCGCGCTCGCCGTTTCCGCGCCAGTCTTCGGCGACCTGACGAACTTCGGCATGGATTCCGCGATGCGCGGGGGCCAGGGGGGCGTCGGGCTGGTCGGTGGAGGAGCGTCCGCCTCCGGCGGTCCCGCGGGCGGTCCTGCGGCCGGACCTGCCGGCGCGATGGGCGGCGTGGGCGGTCCGTCCGCCACGAGCGGCGACCCGGGTGGCGGGGGCGACGCCGGCATCCCCCTCGGCGAGCCCCCCGGGCCGGACGTCACACCTCCGCCGCCGGTCCTCAGCGGGACATTGACGACCTCGGCACGACCCTGGCTCGCCTGGGCGGCGAGCGGCCGCGGCACGGTGACAGAGACGGCTTTCCCCGCGCCGTGGACGGGCGGGACGTCGACCACGGCGTACGTCGACGTCTACACGCCGCCCGGCTATGGCACGGGAAGCCACCGCTACCCGGTCATCTACGAGTTCCCCTGGGTCTTCCGCTTCTGGGACCGGTCCGTCCACATCGGGTCGCTGTTCGACGGGATGATCTCCCGCGGGGAGATCCCGCCCTCGATCGTCGTGTTCGTCGCGCACAACGGCGGGCCGTACCCGGACAGCGAGTGCGTCGATTCGTTCGACGGGCGGGAGAAGTTCGACACGTACGTCGCCCAGGCGGTCGTTCCATGGGTGGACCGGACGTACCGGACGGTCGCGACGCCGGCCGGAAGGACCCTGTTCGGCTTCTCCATGGGCGGCTTCTGCTCGGCTGTCCTGGCCCTGCATCACCCCGAGCTCTTCGGCCAGGCGATCTCATTCAGCGGCTACTACGTCGCCGGGATCCGGAGCGGGCAGACGGTCAACGCGTGGCGGCCATTCGGCAATGACCCCGGGGCCATCGCCCGGAACTCGCCGCTGGCGATGGCGCGGACGCTGCCGACCGCGGCCCGGACATCCCTCCTGTTCGTCCTGGTCGGGACGTCGTGGGAGCCGTTCTACGGGCCGCAGTACAAGGCGTTCGCGGCGGAGCTCAAGGCCGACGGGTACGGCCTCGCCCTGCTCGAGTCGCCACTGGCGCATTCGTGGGCGGCGACGCGAGCGCTGCTCCCGACGGCCCTCCGCATCGTCGCGGCCCACCAGGCGGCGGTGGGGGTCTTCGCGCAGTGACCGTCGCGACGGCCGCCTGAGCGTGGTCGCCGTGACCGTCGTGACGACCCTCGTCCAGCGAGCGGAGCGGCTGGGAGGTCGATCGATCCGCCGCCTCGTCCGGTCCGGCGCGGACGGACATCGTCGTCTCCCGGCTTCGCACGGCGGCCGCAACCCGCTGCCGGCGGTCATCCTGCTCGCGGCCGCGCTGCTCGCGATCGTCGCGGCCGTCATCGTGGGAGCCGCCGCGACCATCGTCCAGGTCCTGCCGGTCGACGTCGGCGCGTCCGACCCTCTTCTCGCCGCCACGACATCGCTCGGACTGTTCGCCCTGGGCGTCGGCCTGTGGCGCCGCAAGCGTCTCGCTTGGTGGCTCGCCCTCGTGGTGTTCAGCAGCGCGCTCATCGCGCAGGTCGCCCTGCTCGGCCACCCGATCGCGGCGGTCATCGCGGCCGCGTGTCTCGTCGCCCTGGCCCTCGATCGCCGCCACTACCGCGTCGAGAGCGCGACCGTTTCCCGGCGCCTGCTGCTCCCGCTCGTCGTGCTCGCGTCGGCCGGGATCGCGCTCGAGACGGCGCTCGCACTCGCGGGGGGCGTCGCGCTCGACGGAGGTGGCGCGCCGGCTGGCAGCGGAGGTATCGGCGGCGCCGCGGACTGGCTCGCCTTCGGCGATCCCGCCGGTGCGCTGGGGCTGGTCGGACATGGCGCCCTCATCGTCGCCGTCATCGCCGTCGCCCGGTTACCCCTGGTCCTCGCTGCGTTCGGGATCCTGCGGCCGGTCGAGTCGCCTCCGCCCGACCCCGCGCTCCGCGCGCGGGCGCTCGACATCGGCCGACGATTCGGCCGAGGCGCGCTGCTCCCGTTCCAGCTCGGCGCCGACAAGCGGGTGTTCAGCCCGCCCGACCTCGACGGGCTGGTCGTGTACGGGCGCGCCGGTCGGCTGGCCGTCGTCCTGGGCGACCCGATCGGACCGCAGGACTCCGCCTGGGCGACATTCGACCGCTTCGTCTCGGTCGCATCCCTCAGGGACGAAGTCCCGGCCGTCTACCAGGCGTCGGCGGGCGGGAGTGAACACCTCGCCGCCCGCGGGCTCCGGACGTTCCGCATCGGCCACGAGGCGATCGTCGACCTCGCGGGCTTCTCCTTGGCCGGCAGCCGCCGCGCGAACCTGCGCCACACGGTGACGCGGGCGAAGAAGGGCGGCGTGACGGTCCGCTGGTTCGCCGAGGGGATCGATCCGTCGGCCGAGGTCGCTCTCGTGCACGGGCTGCGGGCCATCGATGCGACGTGGCGCCGCGGGGCCGGCCCCGAGATGGGCTTCACGATCGGTGCCTTCGATCCCGACGAGCTGCCGTCGCTGGCCGTGTCGGTCGCGGTAGACGCGGACGGGGCGCCGATCGCGTTCACGACCTTCCGCCCGACCGGCAACGACGGCGGGTACGTCCTGGACCTCATGCGTCGCCTTCCCGGCGGCGTCCCCGGTGCGCTGGAGTGGTGCCTGGCCGAGGCTGCCACGCGGATGGGCGAGGCCGGCATCCCGTCGCTCTCCCTCGGTCTCGCGCCGCTGGCCGGTCTCGAGGTGTCGGGGGCGACGGTCGAGGAGCGCACGCTCGCGACCGCGGCGCGCCTCGTGCGCCGCTCATACGACGTGCGAGGGCTCGAGTTCTTCAAGGCGAAGTTCGATCCGCACTGGGAGCCGAGATACGTGGCGGTCCGCCACCGCCGCGATCTGCTCGGCCTGACGATCGCGCTCCTGCGCCTCCACCTCGGGGGCTTCGGTAAGGCGATCGCCTCGACGGTCCGACTACCTCGTGCCCAGGAGGCTCGACCCGGTGGGTGGGCCGGCCAGCCCGGCGGCCGGCCCGGCGGGCCCGGCCAGCCCGACCGCGATCAGTAGGTGGGCCGGCCGATCCTCCGGCCCATTCCCCGCCGGCGCCCGGATCTTGCGTAATCTCGGCGGGAGCCCCCCTTAGGCGATAGGCTGCCCGACCACCCGCAGGCCACAGCACCTGCAGGTGCGACTCTCGTGGATCGGGCCGGACTTCGAGGCGGGATTCGTTGACTGAAGGAACAGGGAGCCACGTCGGGGACTGGGCGAGTCGCATAAGGATCGCTCTGCCCGAGATTACGCAAGGGGGTGCGGCCAGCCACCGAGCGGCAGCCACGGAGCGCCGAGCGGCCTCCCGAGCGCCCCCGGGCCGACCGTCCGCCGAGCGCCCTGGGCCGACCACCCGCCACCGAGGGTCCGCCACACCACCCCTCCGCCACCCCACTGCGGCCGCCACCCCACTGCGGGCCCCAAGCCGTTTGACACCCGTTGTCGATGGTCCGTGAATCCGTCACTGCTAACTGATCAGTGACTTTGTCAGTCTCCGCGCATGAGGGAGACGATCACGATGACCGCGCGCGACCAGCAGCGCTCACACGTCCTGACCCGCCTGATCGCGCAGGACCTGGCCGTCGAGGAGGCGGCGGCCCTGCTCGGGCTGTCCGTCCGCCAGGTCTTGCGGCTGCGGGCCCGCTTCCTGCACGACGGCCCCGGAGGGCTCGTCCACGGCAACCGCGGACGGGTCTCGCCGCGACGGGTGAGCGAGGAGCTGCGCCGGCGCGTCATCGAGCTCGCGACCGGGTGCTATGACGGCGCCAACGACAGCCACCTCGCCGAGCTGCTGGCCGAGCGCGAGGGGATCACGCTCGGGCGGGTCAGCGTCCGGCGGATCCTGCGCGCGGCAGGGATCCCGAGCCCGCGCCGGAGGCGGCCGCCCCGCCACCGGAGCCGGCGCACCCGGATGCCCCAGGCGGGCCTGCTCCTGCAGCTCGACGGGAGCCGCCACGACTGGCTCGAGGGCCGCGGACCCGTGCTCACGCTCGTGGGCGCCATCGACGACGCGACCGGGTTCGTGTCCGCGGCGACCTTCCGCGAGCAGGAGGACGCCGCGGGATACCTCGAGATCCTGCGCGCGACGATCCGTCGCCACGGCGTGCCGGCCGCGGTGTACCGCGACCGTGCGGGAACCTTCGAACAGCCGGCGGGCAAGCTGCCGGCGGCCGAGCTGCGCCTGGCCGATCCGCGCCTGCCGACCCAGGTCGGGCGCGCGCTGGCTGAGCTCGGGATCCGCTCGATCGCCGCTCACAGCCCCCAGGCCAAGGGCCGGATCGAGCGGCTGTGGGGCACGTTCCAGGACCGCCTGGTGACCGAGCTGCGCCTGGCCGGGGCAGCGGACCGCGCCGCTGCGAACCGCATCCTGGCGCGCCATCTCGCCCGCCACAACCGGCGGTTCGTCGTGGAGCCGGCCAACCCCGAGCCCGCCTGGAGGCCGGTGCCCGAGGATCTCGACCTCGACGCGGTGCTCTCGTTCCGCTATCGCCGGGTCGTCGCCAACGACCACACGATCCGGGTGGGCGGCATCGTCCTCGACCTGCCCGGGACCGCCGGCGGGCGCGGCTATGCCGGACGACGGGTCGAGGTCAGCCTGCGGCTCGACGGGCGGATCGTCGTGTCCGACGGGGACCGGCGCCTCCTCGTCGCGCGGACGGCGCTCGATCCCGCCCGCCTGCGCAGCCTGGAGTCGGCCCGCCCCGTGCTCGACGCGCCCGGTCCGAGCGTGCGTCCGGCGCCCGGCTATCCTCCCAGGGCCGACCACCCCTGGCGGCGACCCACGCCCGGCTCGAAGCTCGCCGAGACCCGGCGCCAAGAAGCCCGACTGACAGAATCACTGAACAGTTGAGCTGACGGAATCACTGAACAGCGACAAGCCGTTTGACACCCGTCGCGGAGCCCGACTAGACTCCCCGCCACATCACGGATAGCGGGCGATGAACGGGACGAGTACCCGTCGCTGGCCGGCAGAGAGACCCGGTGGCTGGTGGAAACCGGGACGGCGACGACGGCGAATGGACCCGGGAGCCTCCGGACCGAACGGGCCATACCGACGCGGACACACCGCCCGGTGGCCCAAGTAGGCTCCGGCGCAGAGCGCCAGCGATACGGGGCAGCGCCGATCGGCCGGGAACCGCGAACGCGAATGCGAACGCGAATGCGGAACCCCGAACCCGTCGGTCACGAGAGTGCGGCATCGCCGAATGTGGGTGGCACCGCGGAAGGTTTCGGCCTTTCGTCCCTCGGGACGAAGGGTCGTTTCGTTTTTCGGGTCCGACTGCTCCACGGCGGCGGATCCGACCCGGAGGTCGGTACGCAGATGACGCTCATGGATCCGGTCAGCCTCGCGGAGGCCAGGCGCCTCGCCGGGGGCGCGGACACCGTCCTGCTCCGCGCAACGCGCGACGCCGACCTCGAGACGCCCATCGGTGCCTTCCTGCGCCTCGACGACGGCCGCCCCGCTTACCTCCTCGAATCCGTCGAGGGTGGAGAGCGGCTGGGGCGCTACTCGTTCCTGGGCGTCGGCCCGCGCCGCATCCTCGAGGTCAGCGGGCGCCCCGGCGACATCACGACGGCCGTCCAGAGCCGGCCGGTCGGCGTCGCCGACTGGGACCCGTCGCTGCCGATCGAGCGCTCGAGCGCCCCGGATCCCCTCGCCGCCCTCCGCGCGTTCGTGCCAAGGCGGCGAGTCGTGCCGGCCGACGGCCTCCCGCGCTTCACCGGCGGCGCCGTCGGAGCCCTGTCGTACGACGCCGTCTCATCCTTCGAGCCGACCGTCCCGCTGCCCGAGCGCGATCCGGTACGCGTGCCGCTCGCATCGTTCCTGGAGACGGACCTCGTCCTCGTCTTCGACCACCTGACGCATACGCTGAGCGCGATCGCCTCGCTCCATGCCGAGGCACCGGAGTTCGAGCGGCGCTACCGGGTGGCGGAGAAGGCGATCTTCGAGGCGCTCGAACGAACGGGCCGGCCGAGCCCATCCGAAGGCGTGGCTCTCGATCGGCCGGTCAGCGGCCGTCCCGGGTCGCCGGTCGTGCCGACCGAGACGAGCCTCGGGCGCGACGAGTACATCCGCGCCGTCGAGGTCGCCAAGGAGGCGATCGCCGCCGGGGAGGCCATCCAGGTCGTCCTCGCGCGTCGCCAGTCACTCGCGCTGCCGGACGGCGCCGACGGCTCGCCCCTCGACGGCATCGCCCTCTATCGGTCGCTTCGCCGCGTCAATCCGAGTCCGTACCTCTTCTTCGTCCGGACGCCGGCCTTCGAGGTGGTGGGTGCGAGTCCGGAGCTGCTCCTCCAGGCAGAGGGCGACCGCCTGACGACGCACCCGATCGCCGGCACGCGACCGCGTGGTGCGACGCCCGCCGAGGACGTCGTCCTGGCCGAGCAGCTCCAGCGCGATCCGAAGGAGCGGGCCGAGCACGTCATGCTGGTCGACCTCGGTCGCAACGATCTCGGGCGGGTCGCGCGGCCCGGCACCGTGACGGTGACCAGGTACATGGAGGTCGAGCGCTACAGCCACGTCCTGCATCTCGTCAGCCACGTCGAGGCCCGCCTGGCGACGGGAACGGACGCGCTCGACGCGCTTCGGAGCGTCTTTCCCGCCGGCACGCTGTCAGGTGCGCCGAAGGTCCGGGCGATGCAGCTCATCGCGGGAGCCGAGGGGGAGCGGCGCGGCCTCTACGGTGGGGCCGTGGGCTACGTCGGCTACGATGGCAACCTCGACACGGCGATCACGATCCGTTCGGCGGTCCTGAAGGACGGGATGGCCCACATCCACTCCGGAGCCGGCATCGTCGCCGGCAGCGTTCCCGAGCGCGAGTTCGAGGAGACCGAGCACAAGGCGGCAGCCCTGCGCAGGGCGATCGAGCTCGCGGCCGGCGCGTCCGCCCAGCCGACGGCGTCCGCCCAGCCGACGGCGTCCGCCCAGCCGACCGGGAGGGTCCAGCCAACCGACACCGCCGGCCAGCTCGACACCGCCGGCGAGGTCGGGAGCGTCCGATGATCCTCGTCATCGATAACTACGACTCGTTCACGTTCAACCTGGTCCAGGCGCTCGAGGCGGCCGGTGCGGAGGTCCGGGTGCTGCGGAACGACGCCATCGACCGGGCCGGGATCGAGGCGCTGGCCGACGACGCCGAGGCTCACCTGCGCGGCATCGTCGTCTCCCCAGGGCCGAGCGATCCCGACCACGCCGGCGTCTCGATGGACGCATGCCGCATCGCCGCCGAGCGCCACGTCCCGCTCCTCGGCGTCTGCCTCGGGATGCAGGCGCTCGCGGCGGCGTTCGGAGGTGAGGTCGTGCGCGCTCCGACCCTCGTCCATGGCGAGGCGTCGCCCGTCAGCCACGATGCGTCCGGACTCCTCGCCGGGATGCCCCAGCCATTCGATGCTGCGCGCTACCACTCCCTGTGCGTCGATCGGGCGACGTTGCCCGCCGGCTTCCTCGCCACGGCGACCAGCGAGGAGGACGGCGTCCTGATGGGGATGCGGCATGAGTCGCTGCCGCTCGAGGGAGTCCAGTTCCATCCCGAGTCGGTCCTGACGCCCGACGGGCCGCACCTCCTGGCGAACTTCCTGCGCCTCGCGGGCGAGGGCGAGGCCGCCCGCCTCGACGGTGCGTCGGGCTCCTTTGCCACGCGGGGTCTCGAGCAGGACGTCCCGCGACCGGCGGTGGAGGCGCCACGATGAGCGAGCTCGTCCGGCACGCGCTGGCGAGGATCGTCGAGGGCGGCACCCTCTCGATGGACGAGGCGTACGGCGCGATGGGCGCCGTCATGGACGGCCAGGCGACGCCCTCGCAGCTCGCGGCGCTCCTCATGGGGTTGCGTATGCGGGGCGAGACGACCGAAGAGCTCGCGGGCTTCGCACGGGCGATGCGCGAGCACGCCCTCCACGTCGATGCACCCCCAGGGGCGGTCGATACCGTCGGCACCGGCGGCGATCGCAGCTTCACCTTCAACATCTCGACCACCTCGGCCCTCGTCGTGGCCGCGGCCGGCGTCCCGGTCGCGAAGCACGGCAACCGCGCGATCACCTCGAAGGCCGGATCGGCCGACGTCCTCGCGTCGCTCGGCGTCAGGATCGACCACGACGCCGCCTCCGCGGGCGAGGCGCTCCGGACCATCGGCTTCGCATTCCTGTTCGCGCCCGCGTTCCACCCGGCGATGAAGCACGCCGGTCCGACGCGTGCGGAGCTGGGTGTCCGGACCGCCTTCAACCTCCTCGGGCCCCTGACGAACCCCGCCGGCGTCCGGCGCCTCATGGTCGGGTCCGGTGACCCGACGCTTGCCCCGAAGCTCGCCGACGTCCTGCGGCTGCTCGGAGCTGAGCACGCGTTCGTCGTCCACGGCGCCGGTGTCGACGAGCTGCCCCTCGACGGGTCCGGCGTCGTCTACGACGTCACGCCCCGCGGGGTCGAACGGCGAACGGTCGACGTGTCGGCCTTCGGGATCGTCCCCGTACCCACCTCGGAGCTGTCCGGCGGCGATCCCGAGATGAACGCTCGGCTGGTCGAGGGTGTCCTCTCGGGTGAGCTCGGTGCGCGCCGCGACGTCGTCCTCCTGAACGCGGGCGCCACCTTCCTCGTCGCCGGGCGCGTCGCGACGATGGCGGACGGGATCGAGCTCGCGCGGGCCACGATCGACACGGGCGGTGCGTCGCGCCTCCTGGAACGCCTGCGCGCGGAGAAGCTGGCTGCTGACGCCGCCCGTGGGGCCGGGGCGCCGGCATGACCCTAACCATCCGTCCCCCTGCCAGCGGATCCTCCGAACGTTTCGCGCTGCCTCGACGCGCGAACGGGACGGTCGTGGGAGAGATCGCCCTGCAGCGCGCGGTCGACGTCGGGCGGGAGCTCGGCGCCGTCCGCTACGGCGAGCTCGTCCACCTGGCCGAATCCGCGGCCGTACCGGTTCCCCGTCCCGTCGCCGTCCGCCTTGCCGAGCCGGGTCTCCACGTCATCGCCGAGGTGAAGCGCTCGTCGCCCTCGGCCGGGGAGATCGCCCCGCGCACCGACGATCCTGTCGCCCGCGCCCGCGCGTATGCATCGGGCGGCGCGTCGGTCGTCTCCGTCCTGTGCGAGCCACATCGCTTCGGAGGCTCGGTCGACGACCTGCGAGCCATTCGCGCCGCGATCTCGGTCCCGGTCCTCGCGAAGGAGTTCGTCGTCGACGAGCGCCAGCTTCCCGTTCTGCGTGCGGCGGGCGCCGATGCCGTCCTGCTGCTCGCCGTCCTCCATCCGCGGGCGCGGCTGGCGCGCCTCGTCCGTCGCGCAACGGATCTCGGGCTCGAGCCGCTCGTGGAGGTGCACGACGGCCGGGAGCTCGAGGCGGCCCTCGCGACCGACGCCCGCCTGATCGGGATCAACAACCGCGACCTGCGGACACTGGCCGTCGACCCCGAGGTCGTCGTTCGCCTCAGGGGAGCGGTGCCCGACGATCGGATCGTCGTCGGCGAATCGGGCGTCCGTGAGCCCGCCACGGTCGCCGATTGGCGCGCGGTCGGGGTCGATGCCGCCCTGATCGGTGAGGCCCTCATGCGGGCGTCCGATCCGGCGGCTGCCGTCGCGTCGTTCGTCGCAGCGGGACGTGCGCCGACAGATCCTGCCTCGCTCGACCGGGCGCCTCTCGTCAAGATCTGCGGTGTCACGCGACCCGACGACGTCCTGGCCGCCCTCGCGGCCGAGGCCGACGCGATCGGTCTCAACCTCGTCCCCGGGACGCCACGCGCGCTGGCGGTCGACGAGGCGGTCGCGCTGGCTCGCCTCGCCAGGTCGGCCGCTCCCGCCGGCCGCCGTCCACGCGTCGTCATCGTCACGGTCGACATGCCGGCCGCCGACCTGGCCTCGGCGGTCGCCGCCATCGACCCGGACGTCGTCCAGCTCAACGGCGACGAACCGCCGGGCGCCCTCGCGTCTGTCGGCCGGCCCGCCTGGAAGGTCATCCACCTGCCGGCGGAGCGCGGGGAGGATGCTGCGCGTGCCGCCGAACGTCCTTCCGCGATCGAGCCGATCACCCAGATCGTCGAGCGGGGGCGCGCCTTTCTCGCCGCGGGCGCCGAGCGGCTCATGCTCGACACCGCCGGCGGTCCCTATCCGGGTGGGACCGGGCGCCGGGCCGCCGCCGATCTCGCCGCCGCCGTCGGGCGCGAGATCCCGGTCATCCTCGCCGGCGGGCTGTCCCCGGCCAACGTCGCGGGCGCGCTTCGATCGATCCCCGCGATCGGCGTCGACGTCGCCTCCGGGGTCGAGACGGCGCGGGTCCCGGGGGAGCGTCCGCGCAAGGATCCGCTGCGGGTCGCCCTGTTCGCCAAGCGTGCCCGGGCCGCCCGTGTCGATCTGCCGGCCCTCCCGTCCCGCCCGACCCCCGTCGACCCCGGTCTCCTCGAGGTCGACGCCGCCGGTCGGTGGGGCGTCGATCGCGCCTTCGGCGGGCGCTACGTCCCCGAGACACTGGTGGCTGCGCTCGAGGAGCTCGAATGCGCGTACGCGGAGCTCCGGCGCGACCCGCGCTTCTGGGCGGAGCTCCGTGGGCTTCTCGCGCGGTACGCCGGACGGCCGACGCCTCTCTACCGGGCCGACCGTCTCGCCGAGGAGGTGCTCGCCGAGGCGCGGCGCCTCGCCGACGGGAGGCCCCCTGCCGACGGGAGGCCACCCGCCGACGAGCGGCCCTCCGCCGGCGGGCGGTCGAGCGCACGCGTCCCTGGGCGCCTCCGCCTGTACCTCAAGCGCGAGGATCTCGCCCACACCGGGGCCCACAAGATCAACAACGCCCTCGGCCAGACGCTCCTCACGCGTCGGCTGGGCAAGTCCCGGGTCATCGCCGAGACGGGGGCGGGTCAGCACGGCGTCGCGACGGCGACCGCCTGCGCCCTGCTCGGGCTTCCGTGCGTCGTCTACATGGGCGCCGAGGACATCGATCGCCAGCGACCGAACGTCCTGCGGATGCACGCGCTCGGCGCGGAGGTCCGGCCGGTGACCAGCGGCTCGGGCAC
>DASVZT010000028.1:0-5036 GCA_036391495.1 Candidatus Limnocylindrales bacterium | reverse complement strand
CGCCACCGCCGGCGGTGACGACGCGGTATCCGTCGGCGTAGTGGCCGCGCAGGTCGCGCTCGATCGCTCGAAGGACCTGGCGATCGTCGTCGACGGCGACGATGACGGGATGGTCCACGAACACCTCGACAGCGCGGCGGGGACCGGACCGCCCCGAGACGGCCCACCTGCCACGCAACTCTAGCGGACGGGCGCACAAGGGCAAAGAGGGGAGTTCCGTTCCACGCGGCGGCATGCCATGCTCGGCGGGCGGTGCCGGGGTCGCGCATCGGGCGGCGCGCGCAGACGCGCAAGGTGGCGGATGGACGAGCTGGTGAGCAGAGTCGCAGCGGTCCTCGCGGAGGCCCACCGTGTCCACGCGGTCGTCTCCGAACGGGCCAACGGAGTCGACGAGGACTGGGCGCTCTTCTACGCCTGGTGGCTCGTGCGCTGGTCGGCGCTCCCGGAGCTCCTGCCGCGGCTGCCGGGCGTCGCAGGCGTGACGGCCGAGCTCGTCCGTCTCGACATCGAGCACCGCGCAGCGGGCGGAGCGAGCCCGTGGGCGGATCATTACGCGATGGCGCTCGTCCAGCGCTTCGGCGGGGTGATGGAAGGGAGTCGACGATGATCCGATGCACGCACCTGGGGGCCATCGAGGACGTGCCGCCCGGTCTCGACGTCTGCGAAGAGTGCGTCGCGATCGGCGGTGAGTGGGTCCACCTGCGGCAGTGCATGACCTGCGGCCGGACGGCCTGTTGCGACGACAGTCCGAACCGGCACGCCTCCCACCATGCCGCCGCGACTGAGCACCCGATCATCCGGTCGGTGACGCCCAAGGGCGAGGACTGGATGTGGTGCTTCCCGGATCAGCTGCCGTTCGGCTGGGAGGACGGCCAGTACGTCGAATACGCGGCCGGATAGGCGGTACCCGGAGGCCTACGGGAGCGGCGGCCCCGCAGGCTCTCGCCGATGCTGACGGCGTCACGCTCGTTGAGGCCGAACATGGCGCCGTGTATACTGGGCGACTGAACTGAACGGCCGCCTCCGAACGTGGGTGACCCCCACGTTTTCTTTTGAGCGGCCGCAGCGGAAGTCGTTGTCGGGAGGGGCACAGTGAGCAGGGACTTCATCGGCGCCCTCCTGCAGCTCAACGCGGAGAAGCAGGTCCCGCGGGAGCAGCTGATCCGGACGGTGGAAGAGGCGATCCAGTCCGCCTACCGTCGGGTCGACGGGGCCGAGGACATCGAGGTCCGGATCGACGCCGAGACCGGACGGATCCGTGTCTTCCGGGCGCGCCTCGTCGTGGACGAGGTCGAGGATCCGACGACGCAGTTCACCGTCGACGAGGCCCGGGCGTACGACCCGAAGGCCAAGGTCGGGGACCTCGTGGAGACCGAACAGATCGACCAGGAGGCCTTCGGGCGCATCCATGCCCAGACGGCCAAGCAGGTCGTCCTTCAGCGACTTCGCGAGGCCGAGCGCGATGTCGTGTTCGACCAGTTCGCCAACCGCGAGGGCGAGCTCATCACCGGCGCCGTCAACCGGGTCGAGCCGCGCGCGATCATCCTCGACGTCGGGAAGGGTGCGGAGGCGATCCTGGCCACGACGGAGCAGTCGCCCGTCGAGCACTACCGCATCGGCCAGAACGTCAAGGCCTACGTTCTCGAGGTCCGGCGCAGCACGCGGGGACCGCAGATCTACGTCAGCCGGACGCACAAGGGCTTCCTGCGCCGACTGTTCGAGCTCGAGGTGCCGGAGATCCATGCCGGGACGGTCGAGATCAAGGCGATCGCACGCGAGGCCGGCAACCGCTCGAAGGTGGCGGTCGGCTCGCGGCAGGATGGGCTCGACCCTGTCGGCGCGACCGTCGGCCAGCGTGGCGCCAGGGTGCAGGCGGTCGTCGCCGAGCTCGGCGGCGAGAAGATCGACGTCATCCCCTGGAACGACGATCCCGCGGTCTTCGTGGCGAATGCGCTCAGTCCGGCCCAGGTGCTCAACGTCTCGATCGACGAGGAGCATCGGATCGCGAGCGTGACCGTCCCGGAGCGGATGCTCTCGCTCGCCATCGGTCGCGAAGGCCAGAACGCACGACTCGCCGCCAAGCTGACGGGATGGCGCATCGACATCCGGAGCGACGTCTCGGTCGCCGAGGCCGCGCGAGCCGCTGCCGACGAGACGGCCCGTGCCAACGCCGCGGCCGGGCAGGCGGCGAGCGCTCCTGGCGCAGAGAACCAGGCGGCGGCGCAGCCGGCTGTCGAGCCCGCACCCGAACCCGTTGCCGTGGCCACGGCCGAGCTCGATCCCGGGACGATGGCGGACGGGACAGCGTCCGATCCTCCGGCCGCGGCGCCGGCGAAGAAGCCGCGAGCGCGCAAGGCCACGGCCATCGCGGCCGACGGGGAGGTGTCCCCGTAGCCCGGGCCGCGATTGCCCCGACCCGCCGCGTCCCGACCCGCTCCTGCGTGGTCTGCCGAACCGTCCGCCCGAAGCGCGAGCTCCTGCGGGTGGTGCGGCGG
This sequence comes from Candidatus Limnocylindrales bacterium, assembly GCA_036391495.1. GTDB lineage: Bacteria > Chloroflexota > Limnocylindria > Limnocylindrales > CSP1-4 > DASVZT01. Next base: position 2,541 of record DASVZT010000028.1, on the reverse strand, counting down.
CCCGACGGCGTGGTCGTCCGCGACGAGACCGGGCGGCTCGCCGGCCGAGGGGCGTACGTCTGCCGCCAGGAGCGCTGCCTCTCGGAGGCGCTCTCCCGTGGCAGGCTCGGCCGGGCCCTCGCAATGGCCATTCCAGCCGAGGTCCGTGCCGGGCTCGCCGCCGACCTCGCCGCACTCACGACAGACGACACGATCACGATGAACGACGACGAAGGAGGGGCCGGTGGCCAGGAGTAGGAGCGGGACCCGCGGACGACGCGGCCCCAGGAAGCCGCAGCGCCGCGACGGCGCCGGGCTCGCGCAGGTCCAGGTCGTCGAGCCCCGCGAGCGCGGTGCGATCGAGCTGCCGGCGACGATCACGGTCAAGGAGCTCGCCGAGGTCCTCGGGGTCAACCCGGCCGACGTCATCCGCGAGCTGATCAAGAGCGGGATCTTCGCCACCATCAACCAGTTGATCGACCGCGACACCGCGTCGCTCGTCGCGAGTGAGCTCGGCTACGAGGTCGCCGAGGCGGCGGGGGCAACCCCGGTCGCCGAGGCCGGTGCGAACGGCGAGGCGCCGGTCGCGGAGGCGACCAAGGAGGTCCTCTTCGAGGAGGACGACGCGAGCCTCCTGCAGCCGCGCGCGCCGATCGTCACGGTGATGGGCCACGTCGACCACGGCAAGACGAGCCTGCTCGACGCGATCCGCAGCACGACAGTCGCGGCCGGAGAGCGCGGCGGCATCACGCAGCACATCGGGGCCAGCGAGGTCACGAAGGACGGCAAGCGGGTCGTCTTCCTCGACACCCCGGGCCACGAGGCGTTCACGGCGATGCGCGCCCGCGGCGCCCGCGTGACCGACATCGCGATCGTCGTGGTCGCCGCCGACGACGGCGTCATGCCCCAGACCCTCGAGGCGATCGACCACGCCCGCGCGGCGAAGGTGCCGATCATCATCGCCCTCAACAAGATCGACAAGCCCGATGCCAACCCGGAGCGGGTCAAGACGGAGCTGACCGAGGCAGGCATCGTCGTCGAGGAGTACGGCGGCGACGTGCCGCTCGTGCCTGTCTCCGCCAAGGCCCGCACCGGGCTCGACGACCTCCTCGAGATGGTCCTGCTCGTCTCCGACCTGCAGGAGCTGCGCGCGAACCCCAAGCGGGCCGCCGTCGGCACCATCGTCGAGGCCGAGCTCGACAAGGGGCGTGGCCCGGTCGCCACGGCGCTTGTCCAGACGGGCACGCTGCGCGTCGGCGACGTCATCGTCGTCGGTGAGACCTACGGCAAGGTGCGGGCGCTCGAGAGCGCCGGCGGCAAGCGCGTCTCGAAGGCGGGGCCGTCCAGCGCGGTCGTCGTCCTCGGCCTCGCCGACGTTCCGGAGGCGGGCGACATCCTGCGCGTCGTCGGCGACGAGAAGGAAGCCCGGACGATGGTCGAGCAGCGCAAGGCGGCTGCAGCAGCGCGTGGCGGAGAGTTCGGTCGAGCCACCCTCGAGGACCTGTATCGGCAGATCCAGGCCGGCCAGGCGAAGGAGCTGCGGATCATCCTGAAGGCCGACGTGTCGGGCTCGCTCGGCGCGATCACCCACGCCCTGCAGCAGATCTCCTCGGACGAGGTGCGCCTGAACGTCCTCCACGAGGCGGCGGGCGACATCACCGACAACGACATCCTGCTGGCGTCCGCGTCGAACGCCATCGTCGTCGGGTTCAACACCAAGATCACCGAGACGGCGCGCCGCGCAGCGGAGGCCGAGGGCGTCGACGTCCGCATCTACGACATCATCTACAAGCTGACCGACGACATCGAGGCCGCCCTCAAGGGCCTCCTCGAGCCGGAGGTCGTCGAGGTCATCGAGGGCCGCGCCGAGGTCCGCCAGGTCTTCCGTGTCGGCAAGAACACGACGATCGCTGGCTCCTTCGTCACCGACGGGCGGATCGTCAGGGGCGGGGCCCGCGTCTGGCGAGGAGGAAAGGTCATCGCCACCGACCGGATCGAGTCGCTGCGTCGGTTCCGCGACGACGTCCGCGAGGTCCTCCAGAACTTCGAGTGCGGCATCGGGCTCGCCGGCTTCCAGGACCTCCAGGAGGGCGACGTCATCGAGTGCTTCACCCAGCAGACGGTGAGCCGGGCCGTCTCCGCGTGACGGCCGGCATCCTCGCGACGCCGTCGCCAGGGACGACCGACGACCGATGAGCCAGCGGACCGCGCGCGTCGATGAGCTCCTCCGCCAGGAGATCGGGCTCATCCTCGCGCGCGAGGCGAAGGACCCGCGGATCGGGTTCGCGACGATCACCGAGGTCGAGACCGCCCCGGACCTGCGCCATGCCCAGGTCTGGGTGAGCGTCATCGGCTCTGACGCCGAGCGTGCCGATACCCTGCGGGCTCTCCAGCACGCCATGCCGTTCGTGCGGCGCGAGCTCGGCACGCGCCTGCGCCTGCGCCGCATCCCGGAGTTCCACGTGCGGAGCGACGACTCGATCGAGCGCGGGACGCGCGTCCTCCACCTGATCCAGGAGCTCGAGGCGGGACGCGTCCCCGACGCCTCGGAGCCCGAGCCGG
>DASVZT010000027.1:0-12747 GCA_036391495.1 Candidatus Limnocylindrales bacterium | reverse complement strand
TTCGGCCCCGAGACTTCAGCGCAGGGGTTCCAGGCCTCTGTCCTGCTCTTCTCGCCCCTTCCGACGGGGCAAAGGCCTGGGGCTCCTCAACAAGCGTCCCCGCAGCTGAGCGGAGTCGCGAAAAGGAAGGGATTCGCGATGGACATGACTCGAGCACTCAACCTCAGACCACCGGACGACCGCACCGTCAGGCGCCTGACCATCGGCATGTCGTTGATCCTCGTCATCGGCATCCCCCTGATCGGCGTCCTCTACTTCTTCGACCAGTACCGGGCGCCTGCCCCGTCGATCTCCGATCAGACGATCCAGGCCGCCGAGGCCGCCGTACGCAAGAACCCAAATTCCCTCGAGGTGCGGTACGCGCTCGGAAACGCATACGACACGGCGGGACGGATCCCGGATGCCATCGCGCAGTACGACGAGATCCTGAAGGTGAAGCCGGATGCCGCCGTGGTGCTCATCGCCCGCGGAAACGACTTCGTCGCCCAGGGGAAGCTCGACAGCGCGAAGGCCGACTTCCAGGCCGTGGTGAAGAACGGCCAGGGCGCCGCGATGGCGAACGTCGACAGCGGCATCGAGTCTGCCCATTACGGCCTGGCCCTCATCGCCCTCAAGGCGGGCGATCCCAGGACAGCGGCCAGTGAGGCGACGGCGGCCCTGCAGATCAATCGGACCGACGCGGACGCCCTCAACGTGCTCGGGGATGCCCTCGCCGCCACGGGTGACCTCACGACGGCCACGGTCGTCTATGGCCGAGCGGTGTCCCTCGTCCCGGACGGCTGGTGCGATCCGTACAAAGGCCTCGCGAAGACATTCGCGAGCCTCGGGAACCAGCCTGGCGCGGGCTGGTCGAACGGCATGCTCGCCCTCTGCCAGGGCCGCTACGACGAGGCCCAGGCGATGCTCCGGCAGCAGGTCGGGGGAGCGTTCGACCTGGATGCCCTGAATGGCCTCGGGCTGCTGGCCGAGAAGCAGGGCCAGAACGATCAGGCCGCGAGCTACTACCGGCAGGTGCTCGCGAAGGATCCACGGAACTTCGCCGCGAACAACGGGATGACGCGCGTCGGCGCCGTCGAGGCTTCGGCCGGACCGGCCTCTCCCACACCGACCGCCAGCGTCCCCGGGAGCAATTGACATGTCCGAGCAGACCGTCCATCCCGCGGTCGCATTCCCGCCGATCACGGATCAGCTGCCTGCCGCTGCGGAACAACCCCAGGCCGGAGGCGGGGAGGTGACACCTCCCCCGACTCGCCGGCGCCGCATGTCGATCGTCTTCGCCGTGCTGTCGGTCCTCGTCGCGGCCTTCCTCCTCTTCGCGGTCTGGTACCTCGTCAACCGCAAGCCCGTGACCCAGATCCTCCCGGGCATCACGACTGAACAGCTCCCGCACTACGCCACCAGCTTCTACGGGGTCACCGCACCGACCGGCGTCGCGGTGGCCGCCGACGGCAGCCGCGTGTACGCCACGCAGACGGAGCGGGATCCGAAAGTCGTGATCTTCGACGCGTCCGGCAAGGCGATCGGCACCCTGGCTCCGCCGGCCTCGACGGGCAGCAGCCACGTGCCGGTCTATGTCGCCGTCAACCCGACGAACGGCAATGTCTACGTGAGCGATCGCCCCGCGGGCGCCCTGTACGTCTACGCCGCGGATGGCACGTTCCTTCGCACCTTCGATCCGGGGCCGAACCTCAAGGGCTGGACGCCGATGGGCCTGGCGTTCGACTCGAAGGGCGATCTCTTCGTGACGGGCCTGGGCGCCCCCTATATGGCCGTCCACGAGTTCGCCCCGGACGGGTCGTTCGTGCGCACGTTCGGTGCCTCCGGCCAGATGAACTTCCCGAACGGCGTCGCTGTCGACCGGGAAGGCAACGTCTACGTGAGCGACAGCAACAACGGCCGAATGCTGGTCTTCAGTCCTGATGGGCAGCAGATCGGGTCGGTCAAACGTGGGTCGGCCGCCTCGGAGCTTGGGCTGCCGCGCGGGATCGCGGTCGACGACCAGGACCGCGTCTATGTCGCCGACGTCTCGACCCAGGGTGTCCTGCTCTACCACGCCCAGGCCGGCGGCAGCGAGGCGCCCAAGTACATCGGGACCATCGGGGTCCAGGGCACGGTCGACGGGGCATTCCAGTTCCCGAACGCCGTGGCCGTGGACGGCCGCGGCCACCTGTACGTGGCCGACTGGCGGAACAACCGGATCCAGATGTGGAGCTACTGAGCTTCATGCGGGGAGTCAGGGGGCAGGAGGTGGGAAGCGACCAGCGTCACGGTCCGCATGTCGGGCACACCGTCCATATCTCGCACACCAGAGGAAAGGAGGGAAGGACAGTGAGACGTCTGGCGCTCCTGCTTACTGCGGGCGCCGTCTGGCTGTTCCTTGCCGCGATCCCCGTCTTCGCCGACGGCGGACCGCACCAGGCGCAATTCAACAACGGCTCGCTGGGCATCAACGCCGACAGCTGCGCCGGCTGCCATCGATTCCACTCCGCGACGTCCAGCAACGGTGTCCTCCTGGGCAACAACGCCTCGATCGAGAGCACGGCGGGCTCATCTCTCCGGAACCTCGACATCAGTGAGTTCTGCCTCACGTGTCACGGGGCGGCCGGCTTCGGGGCCACGACGGACGTCGAGAACGGTGTCCAGTACTACCTGAGCAACGGGGCCGACCCGGTGACGGGGACGGCCTCCGGCACGCCGCTCGGCGCACTCCGTGGCGGCGGCTTCGTGTACACGCTGATCGGGTCCACGCAGGCCTACCGGCAGGACAAGGTCGTCAACGCGTCTTATGCGTGGGCATCCGCGGCCAATCCCAAGGTTCCTGTTGCGGCGTCGCCGTCGGCGGTCACGTCGGCGCACCTCGCTGTCGGCGGGAATGGGATCAACCCGACCCTGACGGTCTGGGGCAACGGGGCGAACACCACGTTCGGTCCGACCTACGGGGCGTCCTCCTTCGAGTGCACGTCGTGCCATAACCCGCACGGCAACGGCAACTACCGGATCCTCAATCCGCTGCCGAAGATCGGCACCGCCGTCGTCGACACGACCGGCGGCACGGGCGTGAACGTCCTCGACGACACGACCAACACGGGCAGCGGCGCCCAGACGCGCAACTACACGGTCATCCAGGTCGCCGGGACGCTCGGCAGCCCGAGCACGTATCTCCTGACGGCCCAGAACGTGATCGATGCGCGGACCGCCGGGACCTTCAACGGCACCCTCGGCGACTACTCGTTCTCGTCCGGCGACTATCTCCACCGCTACGGGCAGTACAACAAGTCGCCGGCCTATGGCTCCGCATCCGGGTTCGACGAGCCGAACGGTGGCGTCGGGTCGTTCGCGGCCGGCACCCTGTTCAACCAGCAGATCGACGCGTGGTGCGTCCAGTGCCACACGAACTACTACAGCGCCGACCGGAATACCCAGCACGGCGTCTGGGGCTACCAGCACGTCTCCTACCCGAAGGATGCCGGCCACCTGTACCTCGCCTGCACCACGTGCCACGTGGCGCACGGATCGAGCGCCCACATGGACGGCACCGGCGGCACGGACTACTCCGGCAACGTCGTCTATCCGGACGGTGTCACCGTTCGGGCCGGCGACAGCCGCCTGCTCAAGGTGGACAACCGCGGCACGTGCCAGACCTGCCATGACCCGACGGAAGGCAGCGCGATCAAGGCCGTGATCGCCAATCCCACCACGGGCGACTGGGTGCCCCAGGGTTACTTCAACCCGAGCACGAAGCTGCCCTACTACCTCCCCTGATCTTCGTACCGCCGCGGCCGGCCATCGGTCGGCCGCGGTCCACACAGCTGGGGGGACTTCGCGATGCACTTGACTGAACGCAATGGGAGGGGCGAGCCGTGGGCGTGGTGAGCGTTTGGGCCCGAGCTGCCGCATGGAGCAGCCTGGTCGTCGGCGCCTGGCTATGCCTCGCGGCGGTCCCCGTCCTCGCCGACGGCGGTCCGCACGTCGCTATCTTCAACAACGGCTCCATGGGTTTGAACGCGGACAGCTGCGCGGGCTGTCACCGCTTCCACTCGGCATCGACCGCGGGCGGCTACCTGCTCGGCAACAACCAGTCGGTGAGCGGCGGCACGCTCTTTGCCGATACCAGCGACTTCTGCCTGACGTGCCATGGCGCCACCGGGAGCGGCGCGACGACGGACGTGGCGACGGGCGTCCAGTACGCCGTGACGTCGCCCGGCAGCCCGAAGACGGCCGGCGCGATCCTGGGCGCGCTGCGCAGCGGGGGATTCATTCAAGCCCGGATCGGCTCTGGGGCCGCGTACCGCATCCGGGCGACCTACGACACGTATCGGGCCCTCGACTTCGTCACGAAGGTCCCGGTTGCCTTGTCACCCTCTCCCGTGACGTCCGCCCACCTTGCCGTGAGCGGCAGCCCGGTCAGCGCCCAGGACATTGCGTGGGGCAATGGGTATGCGAGCTTCGGCTCGACCCTGACGAACGGGATGGAGTGCACCACCTGTCACAACCCGCACGGCAATGGCCAGTACCGGATCCTCAACCCGCTACCGGCGGCAGCGGGTCTCGTCGCAGCCAACACCCCGGTCAACGTCTACGACGCCCCTCTCCCGACGAGCGGGGACACGCGCAACTACACCGTGATCCAGACGGCCGGGACGACAGGCAACTGGAGCAGCTTCCTGCTCCTCGCCTCGCAGGTCCAGAAGGGGGGCTATGCGTCCTCCTCAGGCGACTACTGGCATCGCTTCGTTCCCTGGAGCAGCTACAACGGCGCGCTCGATGCACCGAACGGCGTGGCCACGAACCTGGTCGTGGGAGGCGTCAAGAAGGCCGATTCGTTCGACAAGCAGATGACGGCGTGGTGCACCACGTGCCACACGCGATACATGAATATCGATGGTCCGGCAGTCGACGAGGGCGACCCGGTCTTCACATACCAGCACCTGACCACCGGCAACATGGCCTGCACGACCTGTCACGTCGCACATGGTTCGAACGCGGTCATGAACACCGATCCGTCGAAGGGGACGACGTACTCGGCCAACCAGCTCTTCCCGGGCCAGACGTCCATACCGTCCGCGCAGGTCGGCAATAGCCGCCTGCTGAAGATGGACGGTCGCGGCACCTGTCTCGGTTGTCATGACCCGACGGGCATGGTCACCCAGGGGCAAGCGCAGGGGACGCGGCCCAGCCCGTACCTCCCGTAGGGATCCGCTCCCGGGCACCGGGGTGCCACGGGGAGCGAGCGATCGTCGATAGCAGAGCGTCCCAGCAAGCAGGAACAGGAATGGATCGGAAGGGGCATCGGACGGCCGGGCTGCCCGGCGGGCTGCTCGTCGCGACCATCGCGGCGGGCCTCGCCATGGGCCTGATGCCGGTTGTCCCGTCGAGCGTCGTCGCGGAGATCCCGAGCGCGTCGCCCACGGACAGCGCTGCGCCCAGTGCCGGCCTCGTCCCGAGTGCGAGTCCGTCGCCGTCCCCGAGCGCGCTGGCGACGGCCCAGCCCTCCGCGGCCGACTCGGCCTCGCCGAGCCCTGCGCCGACCGACACGGCGTCGGCCTCTCCAGCGCCGACGAGTTCGGCCAGCCCGGGGCTGCCCCCCGCGACGGTCACCGTCAAGCAGACGTCCTCCGCTCCGGCGGCAGGAAGCCACCGGGTCGACCCTGGTTCGCTCTTGTCGATCAACCTGACCGTGTCGGTGGTCGGCGATCTCACGGGCGGCACGCTCTCCGACACGATCCCGGCCGGCTGGACCGTCACGGACGCCGGCGGCGGTACCGCGGATGTCACGTCATCGACTGTTCGCTGGGTCGTCGGAAGCCTGTCGAGCGGGGGCTCGACCTCTCGAACCCTCGTGGTGCGCGCTCCCGGCGTGCCGTTCAGCGACGGGACCTTCAGCGCGAACGCGTCCTTCGCGAGCAGCTTCGACCAGGCGGGCGCCGTCACGACCGGACCGGTCGTCAGCGTCATGGTCGCGCCCGTGCTCGTCATCGACCACTGGAGCTTTGCGCCGATCCCGGCACCCGGCGCGGCGCCGCAGTACCTCGCCGAGGACGCAGCCCTCCTCGACGAGCCGCGGTACGCGGACGTCCGCGTGCGGTTCTTCGTGACGAACCTGGACACCACGACCGCGACGATCGTGCCGCAGCTCGGGTACGAGTCGAGCTCGGGGACGTCGATCGTCCCGGCGCACGCCTCCGCGACCGACCCGTTCCGGGTCAGCACCGAGTGGATCCAGATTGCGAACGGCGGGACCGTCCTCGGCCCAACTCTCCTGGCGATCCCCGCCAGCTCGCTCGATTCGGACAAGGTGACGTTCGTCGACGGGATCCGGGCGATGGGCATCGACCCGGCGCCGGCATTCTCGGTCGCGGCGGGTGCACGGACGGCCATCGAGTTCACGGTCCGTGCGACGGTCGCCGCGTCATACCTGTCGACGACCTCCTTCTCCCTGAGCGACGCGGGAGCGCCGATCGCGGGGGCCGTTCGAGCACCGCTCACGATGGCGGCTGCGCCCCCCATCGCCCTGAGCCCCGGCCAGCGTCTCGGCCAGGACGGCATCGACGTGCTGCTCCGATACGCACTGATCGCCCCGTCGACGATCCCGCAGTACCCGCTCCAGCCATCGGCTCTCTCCGGCGTGGCGATGACGCCGTTCCTGGCGACAGGCACGAACGTCCACGACTCGTTCACCAGCGGCTCGTCCGATGCCTGCGCTGCCTGCCACGCCGGGCACAGCTCCCAGGGATCGAGCCTGACCGTGTCGGCCGGCCCGCAGTACGGGCTCTGCAGCCGGTGCCACGCGACGCCCGGCTCAACGTCGCCGGCCGACATCATCCCGGATTACTCCTCCGCGCCCGTCAACGATCCGACGACGCGCAGCTACTACTCGCACGACCCGACGGCCGGGACCGAGTTCCACCAGAACGCGATGGGCGAGGTCATCCTCTCCCCCGATCAGCGGCACGCCGAGTGCGCGGACTGCCACCAGCCTCACGTCGCGAGCGACGCATCGGGCCCCGTCCAGACGAGCGGCGGCTGGACGGTCTCCTCGCGCCTCATGGGCGCCATGGCCGCCCAGCCGACGAACCCGACGGATCCGACCAGGACGCCGACCTACTCGCTCGTCCCCGCGACTCCCGGCACGCCCGAATACGCGCTGTGCTTCAAGTGCCATGCCGGGATCGCGGCGCTGCTCCCCGACCCGACCGGGAGCCCGACGCCGTACAGCTGGTACGAGCTCGACAAGGGCGTGGAGTTCAACCCGAACAACAGGTCATTCCACCCGGTGGAGGCAGCCGGGAGCAACACGTCGGCCGCGATGGCGAGCAGTCTTGCCGGGACGTCCCCGTACAAGCTCTGGGATCTCTCCACGAACAGCACTGTCCGCTGCAGCCAGTGCCACGCCGACTCGTCGAAGGTGCCGCAGTCTGCGGGTGACCCGACCAGCGGCACGAACGTTCCGACCCAGGACGCATCGCTGCCGACTCATGCAAGTGCGAACCGCGGGATCCTGCTGCTCCCGTATCGTGATCGAACGACGGGCAGCGCCGGCGACACCTACGCCGCCTCCACCGTGGCGCTCTGCCTGGCCTGTCACGCCGAGGCCCCACTCATCGATACGACGGGTGCCAGCGCCGATACCGCCTTCTCGTTCCACGGCCTCCACGTGTCCGGGGCCGCTCGCGGGTACGGATCCGGGAGCACGAGCATCGACGTCCCAGGGGGCGGCCAGGGGCTCGCCACGTGCGCCGAGTGTCACTTCCGACTCCACTCGAGCTCGTTCGCGGTGCCCGGCCAGAGCCTCGGCGGGTGGACGTCGGGCGGCCTCGACCAGGGCGGAGGGCCCGGGTTGGTCAATTTCGCCCCCGATGTCCAGCCGGTGACGCCGGGCGGGACCATCGTGTGGGTGCGGAAGACGGCGACGACGCGCGGGAGCTGCACGCTGGTCTGCCACGGCGTCGTCCACGATCCGGCTGCCGGCTCCTTCAGTCCGACCTACTGACAGGCCCGGCACGCGCCGGCCGAGCCTGAGCTCCGGACTTCGCGCCGCGAGCGAGAAAGTGACGAAAGCCCCTATCGCCTGATCGTGCCCGTCCCGAGGATGCCAGTAACGCCGGGGATGTGCGCAGGAGGAGCTGTGGGCGCACCGACGGTCGACGCTTCCGTGGATCGGGCCCTGGACGACGCTGTCCTGGACGACGCCGTCCTCGGCGACGGGTCGCGGATCGCGGTCATCGGCGGCGGACCCGCGGGATCGTTCTTCACGTACTTCCTGCTCGAGATGGCCGACCGTATCGACACGCACCTCGAGGTCGATATCTACGAGCCTCGCCAGTTCGCCCAGCCCGGGCCGACCGGCTGCAACATGTGCGGCGGCATCGTGTCGGAGACGCTCGTCCAGAACCTCGCCGTCGACGGTGTCTTCCTCGCCAGCGACACCGTCCAGCGCGGAATCGACTCTTACCAGCTCCACACGGACGTCGGGAGTGTCCGGATCGCCGTCCCCAACGACGAGATGCGGATCGGTGCGGTCCATCGCGGCGCGGGGCCGCGCGACGTCAGCGAGCCGAAGTGGATCTCGTTCGACGATCGTCTCCTCTCGAACGCGGTCGAGCGCGGCGCGCGCGTCGTCCACGCCCGCGTCGAGGAGGTCGGCCGGACGCCGGACGGCCGCCCGACGCTGACCGTCAAGGGCGGCGAGCCCGCGACCTACGACCTCGTCGTCGTCGCCACCGGCGTCAACACGTCGATCCTGAAGACGTTCGAAGCCCTCGGGATCGGCTACGAGCGCCCGAAGCTGACCAAGACGCTCATTCGCGAGTACCGGCTCGGCCAGGCGGCGATCGACGAGCACCTCGGCACGTCCATGCATGTCTTCCTGCTCAACATCCCGAAGCTCGAGTTCGCGGCGCTCATCCCGAAAGGCGACTACGTGACGATGTGCATGCTCGGGGACGACCTCGACGCCGCGCTCGGCGACGCGTTCGCGACGGCGCCCGAGGTCCGCTCCGTCATGCCGCCCGACTGGGACCCCGACGCGAAGTCGTGCCAATGCCTGCCGCACATCAACGTCCACGGCGTCGAGAAGCCGTTCGCGGATCGAGTCGTGTTCATCGGCGACTCCGGCGTGACGCGCCTCTACAAGGACGGCATCGGCGCGGCGTATCGGACGGCGAAGGCGGCGGCGCGGACAGCCCTGTTCGAAGGCGTTTCCGAGGCGGCCTTCCGCAAGCACTACCTGCCGGTCTGCCGCCACATCCAGAGCGACAACTCCATCGGACAGGTCGCCTTCGTCCTGACCCGCGTGGCCCAGCGACTCCGACTCCTGCGCCACGTCATCCTGGCGATCGCGCGCGACGAGCAGGAGGGGGGACGCCGGCCGCGACTGTCGGGCGTCCTGTGGGACATGTTCTCGGGCAGCGCTCCCTACAGCGACATCTTCGCCCGGATGGTCCATCCCGCACTCGTCGTTCGAGGTGTGCTTGCCATGCCGGGGGCAGTGCTCCGGACGTTCCGCGGAGCCGGCGGCGTCGAGGAGGTGAAAGCGTGAGCGAGGCGGCGCTGGGGCGCTTCTACATCGACGGCGAGGTCGTCGCCCGCCAGGGAGAGGTCGGCGAGTGCCTGTACGTCGTCCAGGATGGCGAGGTCGAGATCGTCCGCGAGGACGGCGATGCGGCGGTCGTCCTGCGATCGGCGCGCCGCAACGAGCTCCTCGGCGAGATGGCGATCTTCGAGCATCGACCGCGGTCCGCGACGATCCGGGCCAAGGGCCGAGCCCGTGTCCTGACGCTCGACAAGCGGAACTTCCTGCGGCGGATCAACGAGGACCCATCGCTCGCGTTCCGGATGATCGAGACGATGTCACGACGGGTCCGCGAGCTGAGCGACCAGGTCGTCGAGCTCGAGCACGCCCTCGCGGTCGTGCTCCGCGAGCGGGAAGGCGAGTCGGCGGAGTCGGTCACGTCGCGCGTGAGAGGCTAGGCCGAGGGCGCCCTCCCTTGTGGAGGATCGGCTGGCCGGCCTACACGACGCCTGGCCCCTACACGCTCGCCGGCGCTGTCCCGCTCGCGACCGCGCGAGCGGCCAGCTCCCCGATCATCCCGCGGAAGATCGACGGGTGGACGGGCATGAGTCCGTACCAGTAGAGGAGCCCGCCGATCCCGTGCGGCTCGAAGTACGCCGTCTGGATCAGGGTCGAGCGCGAGCCGTCCTCCGACCGCACGACCTCGTACTGCAGCCACGCCCGACCGGGCAGCTTCATCGCGTCGCGCAGGCGCAGGAGCTCGGGCGGTCGGACCTCCTCGACGCGCCAGAGGTCGACGGCGTCGCCCACGCGCAGGTGCTCGGGATCGCGGCGGCCGAGACGCATCCCGACGCCGCCGACAACGCGATCGGCCAGGCCCCGGATCCGCCACAGGATGTTCGCGTACGGCCAGCCGGTCATGCCCCCGACGCGTTCCACCTCGGCGAAGACACGCTCGGCCGGGGCATCGACGTCGACGACGCGGCGATCCGTCAGCATCCTGATCCGCTCGTCCGATACCGGAATGGTCGTCCGGTGGCGATCGCGGTACGCGTCGAACCAGGTCGACTCGACGGCGTGGCGTTCGGTGCGGTCGATCGCCCTGCGGAGCGCCGCCTCCATCGATAGCGGCCGGATGCCGCAGGCAAGCGCGCGGGCGCTGTCGTGGACGACGGAACCCGCGTCGACCGCCTCGATGACCGGCCGGGCGACGGCCGCGGGGATCGGCGAGATCAGCCCGATCCAGAGGGCGCTCAGGCGACTGGTCGGCAGCGGCAGGTGGACGATCCGGCGACGCAAGCCGCGCTGCCGTGCATAGTCGGCGACGAGGTCGGCGAAGGTGAGCACGTCGGGACCGCCGATCTCGACGACGCCATCGATCTCGGGATGATCGAGCGCGCCGACCAGGTAGTCGAGCACGTCGGCGATCGCGATCGGCTGACAGCGCCGGGCGATCCAGTCGCCGGCGACGACGATCGGGAATCGATCGACGAGCCTGCGGATGATCTCGAACGCGGCGCTGCCCGAACCGACGACGACGCCGGCGCGGAAGTCGGTGACGGAAACCCCGGGAGCGGCCGGTTCGCGGTCCACCCGGTCCAGGCGCCCGAGCCTGACGATGCGAGGCACGCCGGCAGCATCGGCCGCACCTTCGAGCGTGGCCGCGGCGTTTCCCGGCCGCGCGAGGCAGTAGACGAGGTCGACGCCTGCCAGCGCGGGGCCGAGGCTCACGGGGTCGTCGAGATCGCCGCGGACGACCGTCGCGTGCGGGAAGCGTGCCGCCATGGCGCGTGGGTCGCGGGCCAGGAGGACGAGGTCGTGGCCGCGCGAGGCGAGCAGAAGGACCAGGCGGCCGCCGACGTATCCGCTGGCTCCGACGACGAGGATCCGCATAGGCGCCAGAGTAGCGAGCCGGGGGCCCTGTATCGACCGTCTGCCGACAACCTACCGGCCGGCGGATGGTCCGCCGAATCGCTCGAATCCATCATCGATCCGTCGACGGCGAGAAGCCCGCGTGCCGGCATGAACGCCACGCGCGGTGGCAGGGAGAACACGATGGATCGAGTCGGAACGACATCCTCAGGCCGCCGGCGGTGGTCGCTTCGCACCGGCGCCGCGCTCGCCGGCTTCCTCCTCGTCGCCAGCGTCACGATGGGCGCCTGTTCGATGGGCACCGCCTCGTCCACGACGATGACAGCGACGATGGCCCCGTCGGTCCCGACGACGGCCCCGACCGTGGCGCCGCTCACCGGGGCCATGGCAGGCACGGCCGTCGACATGATCCGTCCCGACGCGGCTGCCGCCTGGACCGCTCGACCGGACTACGTGCGGGGCAACCCGCAGACCGAAGAGGCGTACGAGTACGCCCTCTACCACCCGAACGTGATCGAGTGGATGCCGTGCTACTGCGGCTGCGTCGGGATGGACCATCGCAGCAACCTCGACTGCTATCTGAAGCCGGACATGCTCAACGGCAGGACGCAATTCGAGGAGCACGCGTCGTACTGCGACGTCTGCGTCAAGACGACCCTGCTGGCCAAGCAGATGATCAGCCAGGGCAAGACGCTGAGGGAGATCCGCGCGGCCGTCGATTCGACGTTCGGCGGGAACGCGCCTGGCACGAACACGGCACAGCCGCCCGCCTGATCGGCCAGGCTGCCCGCGACCCTCGTCGACATGCTCGTCCGCCGCTGCCCGACGCCGGACGGCCAGGCCGTGGAACACGGTGACGGGCGCGGGGTATACCCCGCACCTATACCCTCCGGCGCCTTCAGGCGCACGCCTCTATCGCAAACCTACCGCCCGGCGGATGGTTCGCAAAATCGCTCAAATCGACAATCCCTTCAGCCACCACGAGAAGGCCGCGCGGGACCCTCCGCGCGATGGAAGGGGACGTCGGACAACATGACCGTCGATGCGCGCGCCGCGGCCCGCAAGGTCGAGGAGGAGTTCCTCGGTCGCCTCGGGCTCGACCGAGGCGCGAACCCGCTGGCCATCGAGACAGCCCGCGACGGGATCGTCGGCTTCCTCTCGGCGGCCCCATCGGACCTCCGCACGTGGGCCCAGCGACAGATCTCGCTGACCGACGAGGCCTACGCGGTCCTCTCCGACCCGACCGCGGACTTCACGGCCTACGTCGAGCAGCTGCCACCGGCCGCTCCGGCCGCGCGTGCAGTTCCGGCTGAAGTCGAGGTCGAGGACGACGGCACCGTCGTCGCGTCCGCGCCAGCCGTCCG
>DASVZT010000026.1:0-8006 GCA_036391495.1 Candidatus Limnocylindrales bacterium | reverse complement strand
CTCCAGCTGCTACCGCTCGCCGCCCTCTCCACCAAGACGGTCTCGGCGCTTGCCCTGCGTCGAGCTGCGGAACGCAACGCCTTGCGTGCCGTGCGGCGGCCGACCGGCTGGTACAGCACGAAGACCTGGGTCTCTGCCTACACCAAGAACCGCGGGAAGCGACGCGCGATCGCTGGCTGGCGAGACCTGGCCTCGGCGCATGACTTGCCGGGGGGTGAAGTCGTACTCATCTCGACGGTCATCTCCGAGGCCGACTGAGCGAAGCGGGATAACCTCGCCGAGATGTGGATACCGGTACCGGCGCAGAGCCCAGCCGCGGCGGGCCCTCCCGCGTCCCGTTCTCGACGATCTCCTCGAGCCTGATCGTCGGACGCCGGCTCGACTCGATGCCCTCATGGTATCGGAGCCCGGCCGTCCCGCCTCCCACTGGAGGCGAAGGCGGCGGCGGTGCGTCTCGTGTGGAGCTGACGATCGTCACCATGCGCCGACGAGAGGTATCACGCGAGGGGATGGTCTCGACCCTCGGCAGGATTGCTACGGTTCAACAAGGCGAGCCGTCTGGCGGATTCCAGTACGGCGGGCGCGTAGCTGTCGGCCGGCGCATCAACAGGCAGGGCGATGATCGCGTTCGTCGGAGGGACGAGCATGATCGTTGGGGCCGCATACTCGACGATGACAATCGAGAGGTCCGGAACGACATCGTGGAAGGGCCTCAGCGACTCCCACAATCGTTCGTAGTGCCCCGGCGCGAGGCGCTCTCGAATCCCCAGTCGCCCCGTCGTGAGTTCCGCCTTCCAACGATTCCACGCTGGAAGCGACTCCGCCCACATCTCGTCAATCGCTTGCCCGAGCTCGATCGGACCTGGGCAGAGCGACCCAGGCGTCCGCGGCGGACGCTTTCTCCCTGGGCCCATCCCCGCGTCCCCTCCCAGCTCGTGGCGGCCCATTTCCTTCAATACCCCCTCAAGCCATCGACGCCAGAGCGTCGGGCTCATGCCCTTCCTCCTGAGGGAGTTGTCGCCGTCCGGATGCTTAGTGAGGGCGGAACGCGCATCCCGTCACGGACCAGTGCGTAGATGCAGGCGTTCGCGAGAGATGACAACTCCTCGTGCCAATGCCACTGGTCTTGTGCCGAAGGTGAGTGCACAGAACGGCGCTCCTTCGATTCACACTCGTCCGGTAAGCGACCTCACGCGCCGTCCCTTACGCCAGCGGTCCTGTGGGCCACCGAGGCACCCGGCCACCCAGGCATCCGGCCCCTCTCCCGGGTCCAGATCGTCGCACGCTGAGCGCCCGATCGGCCCCGTGACGGCTTCCATTCGGACGTAGGCGACAGCCAACGCCCAGGAGACGATGACGGCGCCCGATTCCCTCGGGCCCAAGCGCGTCCCGCGGAGACCTCGCGCCCCTCGAGGTCGACCAGGAGAGCCCATGCCGCTGCTCGTCGTCGCCTTCCTCGCCGTCCACGCGCTGATCCACGCATCGTTCATGCAATCGCGCCCGCCCGCGACCGCCGGCGGCCCCGCGTGGCCGTTCGATCTCGCCCACTCCTGGATGCTGACGCCAATCGGGCTCGACGGATCGGCCACCCGCGCCATCGGCGTGGTCCTCCTCGCTATCGTCCTGGTCGGCTACGCGGCGGCGGCGCTAGCAGTGCTCGGCCCGGTCCCGGGGTCCGTCTTCGTCCCCGCGATCGTAACGGCCTCGATCGCCTCCGTCGTCATGCTCGCGGTCTTCTTCAGCCCGTGGTTCGTGCTCGGCTTCGTCATCGACGCGGCCCTGATCTGGGCGGTCCTGGCGGCAGGATGGCGGCCCGGCGAGGTCGGGCTGTGACCGCGGTCGGCTCGATCGCATCCCGGGTCGCAGCGGAGCGGCCCGAGGGCGAACTCGAGGAAGCCACCGGCGCCAGGGTCGGGCGCCTGCCGTTCGTCCTGGCGTTCGTGCTCGCCGTCGTCGCCGCCGGCGCGTCCATCGCCGCACTGGCGCTTCCCGGGACGATCGCGAGTCCGGCGGTCACGGTCGGCAACATGCAGGGCACGGCCCTCGTCCTGCTTCTCGTGACCCTGCCGGTCCTCATCGTGTCGACCCTGCGGGTCGCCCGTGGCCACGTCGCCTGGCTCATCGGCTGGCTGGGCGCCCTGGCGTCGATCGCCTACCAGGCCGTCCTCTTTCTCTTCGGCACGCCGTTCAACCCCTTCTTCCACGCGTACGTCGCGATGCTCTCGCTCTCGGTCTGGTCGATGGTCGCGTTGTGCGCCTCGATCGACGTCGGTGCGGTCGAGCGGGTCGTCGGCCGCCGCGCACCCCGGCGGGCCGTCGCGGCCTACCTCGTCGTCAACGCCGTGCTGTTCGGGCTGCTCTGGATCCAGGCCACCGTGCCAGCTCTCCTCGGTCAGCTGCCGCCGGCATTCCTGGCGGGAACAGGGATGACGACCGGGCCGGTGCAGGTGATCGACTTCGCGTTCACGCTGCCGGCGATGTTCGCGGGGGCGTGGCTGCTGCTGCGGGGCCGTCGCTGGGGACGCCTGCTCACCGGTTCGCTCCTCGTCGCCCTGGCCGTCGAGACGACGAGCATCGGCGTCGACCAGTGGATGGGCCACGCGGCCGACCCAGCGTCGCCGGCCGCATCCGCGGCGCTCACGCCCGTGTTCGGCGTCCTGACGCTCCTGGGGGTCGTCTTCCTGGCGCTCTTCGCCCGACCGATCCGGCGGACGAGCTGAGCGGGCACGGAGACCAGCCCGTCTCAGCCCTCGAGGACGGCCTTCAGCCGTTCGAGCGAACGCACCTCGGACTCCATCGTCCGCTGGACGGCCGAGCCCATCAGGAGGCGCTTGATCCCACCGAGCTCGGCTTCGAGCGCGAAGATGACGCGCGTCCCGTCCTCGGTCGCGGCGAAGCGGTACTCGCCGCGCGGCCGGACTGGACCGGCGGTGGCCACGAAGCCGAGGTGGGTCGGCGGCTCGTAGGCCGTCACCTCGTAGTCCGCGTCGATCCGCCGGCCACCCGGCCCGCGGACGCCCTGCCGGTAGCGTGCGCCCACGCCGGATCCAGCGATGAGGACGATGTCGAGGACGCCGGGGCGCCAGCGCGGGGCGGTCGTCCCGTCGGCGACGAACGCGAAAACGTCTTCGGGCGATCGGCGGATCGTCACTGCGTGCTGCGCGGCAGGCATCGCTCACCTCCATCCATCTCGACCGGCGGCGCCGAAGCGTGCGGCTGACTGTCGGGCATCCAGCAGCGACGTGCAAGAGGTCGGTTCGCACCGAGCGGCCCCCTGGCGCGCCTATACTCCCCGTCTCGCCCGGAAGCTGCGGAGGGACGCGTCCCATGAACCTCAACAGCATCCTCATCGGCTCCGAGGATCCCGCCAGGCTCGCGGACTACTACCGCCACCTGTTCGGCGAGCCCGAGTGGTCGGACGGCGGCTACACGGGCTGGCGCGTGGGCCAGGGCGGCGTCATGGTCGGCCCGCACGACCAGGTGAAGGGCGCGAACCAGCAGCCGGGACGGATCATCTGGAACGTCGAGAGCGACGACGTCCGCGGCGACTTCGAGCGATTCAAAGAGGCCGGGGCCGACGTCGTCCAGGAGCCGTACGCGCCTGACGAGGCGAGCGACGCGCTCATCGCGACGTTCTCCGATCCGGACGGCAACTACTTCCAGCTCGTCAGCCCGATGTCGTGACGCAGACGCCGGCGGGGCCCCGCGATCCCCATCGGGATCCCCGAGGCCCGCCGGCGCCGGGATCCGTCAGGGTGTGACGGTCACCGAGCCCTGCATGTTCTGCGGGTGGAAGCTGCACTGGTAGTGGTAGACGCCGGGCGTCGCGAACGTGAAGGACGTCGCCTTGCCCGGATCCATGACCGCAGGGGTGGTGGGAAGCCCGCCGTCGAGGAACTGGACCGAGTGCGTGAAGTTGTCGTGGTTCGTCCAGGTCACGGTCGTGCCGGCGTGGACGACGATGGCGGCAGGTCGGAAGACGTACGACGGCGGCAGGTCGACCGTCGAGGTCGAGACTGGCGACGCTGCGGCTCCGGCGCCGGCGCAGCCGGCGAGGACCAGGACGAGAGCGCAGAGGAGCACGGTCGTGGCGGCGACAGTGGCGGCGACATGGGCTGTCGCGCCATCCCGCCAACGTGAGGCCGGGCGGGCGACCCGGCCGACGATCCGCATCGGTCAGGCCCGCACAGCGTCGGTCGAGCGGCCGAGGACGGACTGCGTCGCGGCCACGAAGACGAGGATGAAGGCGACGGCGTCGAGGACTTCGCTGATCGTGTGGGCGAACAGGATCACCGTCCAGTCGAGGTGGTAGGTCATGTAGCTGATCTCGGCGAGCGAGAAGAGCGTGAACGCCCAGCCGAGTGTCTTCGCGCCCGACCCAAATGAGCGCCAGGCGAAGTAGGCGCCGATCGCGAACAGGACGACGTGGATGGTGAGGAATCCGATCGGGGGGATGGCGTTGATGAAGTCACCGAACGGCATCGCGTGAGCTCCCTTCCGGCCGGCCTGCCCGGCCTGCTTCCGGCCGGTCTGCCCGGCCTGTCGACCTGATCCCGTCGGCGACGATGCCGGCGAGGACGAGGATCATCCCGACGAGGACCACGAGGTGGGCGGCATGCTCGCCGAGCGGGAACCCGGCCACGATCGCGTCGTGTGCATGCGAGATGACGGCATGCTCCGCGAGGTCTGCCGCGAGCCCGACGGCGATCGTGACGATGCCGACCTTCGTCGAGCGCGGGACCGAATGGGCGGGGCCGACGGCGTCCAACACTCTCACCTCCAGCCTCTATCGCTAACCGCTGCTGGTGTAACACTTCGCAGGCCCGCGTGTCAAATGTTTCGTGAATCTCGATGTGCTATACATGACGTGGTGTCATGAGCAGCCAGCCGTCCGATCTCGATCCCCTCGCCACGCTCGCGGAGCCCGTCCGGCGCCGCCTGTACGAGTTCGTCGTCGCGCAGGGCGTGCCCGTCGATCGCGACACGGCCGCCGCCGGGGTCGGCATCGGTCGGCCGCTGGCGGCCTTCCACCTCGACCGACTCGCACAGGCTGGTCTCCTGGGCGTCGAGTTCCGCCGGCGGACCGGGCGCAGCGGCCCTGGCGCCGGCCGTCCCGCGAAGTTCTACCGGCGTCCGGCCGACCGCGACGTCTCCGTCTCACTCCCACCTCGCCGCTACGGCCTGGCGGCGGAGATCTTCGCCGAGGCGGTTGAGCACGACCGCGAGGCGTCGGCCGCGGTGCTCGCCACGGCGCGGGAACGCGGGACGGCCCTGGCCGAGCAGTGCGCGGCCGAGGCGGCCGTGTCCGGCACGGCGTCGAGCGGCGCGATCACCGGGCGCGATGCCCTGCTCTCGATCCTGGCGGCGAATGGGTACGAACCGTTCGTCGAGCCCGACGGTACGATTCGCCTGCGCAACTGCCCGTTCCATGCCCTCGTCGAGGACCATCGCGCCCTGACCTGCTCGATGAACCTCGCGATGCTCGACGGCGCGGTCGAGGAGCTCGGCGATGTCGGGCTCGTCCCGACCGCGCGACCGGCCGACGGCTTCTGCTGCGTCGCGTTCGTCCCGACCGGCGAGAAGGCCTCGTAGCTCCGGCGCCGCACGTGCGCCCTCAGCGCAGGACGAACAGGCTCGCCAGGAGGATGGCCAGGACCACGAGCGTGATCCCCGCGTAGACGCGGTCGCCCTCGAGAGCGAACGCCACGACGGACGCCGCGACCCGGACGACGGGGGTCGCGATGAGGACGACGAGGCCCGCCTGGGCCAGGCCGACGGGCCGCAGGGCGACGAGCGAGCTCCAGAGGAAGCCGAAGTCGGTCGGGTCGAGGCCCGACGCGGGTCCGCCGGCCGGCAAGCCGGTGAGTGGACCGCCGAGCGAGCCGTCCCAGCCGACCGCGAACGACCCGGCGAACCCGGCCGCGACGAGGACGCCGGAGAGGGTCACACCCACGATGAGGACCGTCGAGATGATCGTGCGGAAGCGTTCGGCCGTCATCGCCCGCCTCCTCACAGCCCGATGCCGAGACCGCGCGCGAGGGTCTCGAGCCCGATCGCGAGGAGCACCGGGAGGAAGACGATCCGGACGTGGCGGTTCGCCAGGCGCGGCAGGACGCGCGCCCCGATCGTCGCCCCGGTGAGGACACCGAGCGCGACCGGCGCCGCGATCCGCGGATCGACGTCGCCCCGGGCGAGGTAGATGCCGGCCGAGGCCGCGGCCGTGACGCCGATCATGAAGTTCGACGTGGCCGAGCTCACCTTCATCGGCAGTCGCATCGCGCCGTCCATCGCCAGGACCTTGAGCGCGCCGGAGCCGATCCCGAGCAGGCCCGACACGACGCCCGCGCCGGCCATGAGCGCGAACCCGAGCGGCACGCGCCGGGCGGCGTACGGCACCTCCGTCCCGAGTCGGGCGTCGGGATACGAGCCGACGAGCCGGAGCCGTGCCGCGACCGGCGAGGGCTCGATCGCCGGCGGCAGCTCTTCGCCGAGGCGCAGGACCTGCTGGACAGCCGAGAAGAGCAGGACCGCCCCGAGGAGGACGTACAGGAACGCCGGAGCGACGACGGCGGCCAGCAGCGCCCCGCAGACCGCGCCCGTCGTCGTCGCGAGCTCGAGGAACATCCCGACCCGCATGTCGGTGATCCGGTCGCGGACGTAGGCGGCCGCCGCGCCCGAGCTCGTCGCGATGACCGAGACGATGCTCGCCCCGACCGCGAGGTGGATGTCCACGCCGAAGAGGATCGTCAGCGACGGCACGACGAGGATGCCGCCGCCGACGCCGGCGAGCGCGCCGATGACGCCAGCCACGAGCGAGACGACGAGGATCCCGAGGTCGGCGCCGACGGTCACCGAGAGTCGACGGCGCCTGTCACGCGTCGGCCTGGGCGAGCCGACGCGCCAGCTCGTGGAACGCACCGTCGACGTCGTCGGGGAGCGCCGGCTCGGTCGCTCCTTCGAGGACCTCGCGGCGTCGGCGCATGACGGCGGTACGGATCTGCCTGCCCTCAGGCGTGAGCGCGATGACGAGTCCGCGTCGATCCGCCGTATCGCGAGCGAGCGTCACGAGCCCGCGTCGTTGGAGACGCCGGACGAGCTTGCTCGCGGATGGAGCGGACAGCCCGAGCCGGGTCGCGACCGCGCCGAGGCGCGCCGGCGCCTCCATCTCATCCACGACCACGAGGACTCTCCAGCCCAGGAACGTCAGCTCAGGGCCGGCGACCGCCTGGACGGCGCGCGCCGTGATGGCGACGATCGAGTAGGCGATCCGGTCGAGCGAGTCGGCGATCATGGCCGCCATCGTAGTGCCCCCGCGGCCACGTCACGAGGCCGCTCTTCGACGCGCTCCCGGGCACGCTCCTGGACGATGAGGTAGGTCAGGGCCGCGTACGTGGCGACATGGGCGGCGAGGCCGCCGACCGCGGCCAGCTGCGACGCATAGAAGGCGAACACCTGCGTCACCAGGATCCAGGCGAGCACTCCACGCCGGAACCAGCGCAGCGCCTCGACACGGGCACCGGCAAGGTCCGGGAGCCCGCGCAGGACCAGGAGACCGCCGACGATCGCCGACACGGCCTGGCCGGCTGTGGCCACCGCGCCGGCCTCGGTCGTCCCTTCGTGCAGCGCGAGGATGAGAGTCGCGGTCCCCAGCACCGTGACGGCGACGTCGAGGATCATCAGCGCCGCCAGGACGCGCCCGAAGGCGGGCCGTCGGCTCAACCGCCCGTACGCGCGCTCGATCGCCAGCGCCAGCCGGTCGGCTGTCGAGAGCACCCGTCGCTCCGTCGGGCGGGCGGCCAGCCATCCGTGCAGCGCCGGGACGAGGGGGTCGGCCGGATCGGCCATCGCCAGGAGCCGGAGCGCCGTGGCTCGGGTCCGTCCGTCGATCGGCCCGTCCATCTCCCCGGAGACGACCTCCATCGCGTTGGCGATCGCCTCGGCCGACGTCAGCTTCCGTCCCGAGGACGCCGCGCGGACGACGAAGAGCAGGGCGATGAAGACGAGGT
>DASVZT010000025.1:0-24190 GCA_036391495.1 Candidatus Limnocylindrales bacterium | reverse complement strand
CGGTCGTCGCGACGGCGGCCGGTTGGGTGCGGCCCCCGCCCGGGGGCAGGTCGGCCCCCGCCCGGGGCCGGCCGCCCAGGTGGGCCGGGCTTGCGTATTCTCGGCCTCAGCCACCGTTATGCGACTGACGGCCCGACTCATCAGCCGGCGATGCCGGCGAATCCCGTCGCTTGATGCGAGTCTCGTGGACTCGCCTGCACGCGCCTGCGAGATTCGTGGCCTAGCGGGCCCGCGGCCACGTCGGGGAGAGGGCGACTCGCCCAAGGGGGGTGCTGGCCGAGATTACGCAAGAAGGCGAAGTGCGCCACGGTCCGGGGGGCCCACGATCCGGGGGGCCCACGGTCCGGGGCCACGGTCCGGGCTATCGCCCACGGCCCACGCCGACGGCCGGCGACAGCTACCGCGGCTGGCGGATCAGCCGGCCCCGCCTCGAGAAGGCGCCCGTCGCAAGAGCGGCCACCCCCATCGCGACCAGCGCCCGCTCCGGCGACGGAAGCGCCCGGACGGCCGACAGGAACTGGTCGGCCCGCGCTCGGTCGAATCCGCGTAGGAGGGCCTGTCCCCGCGCTGTCAGGACGAGCGCCCGCTGACGGCGGTCCTCCGTCTCGGGCCGCCGCTCGACCAGGCGGCGGCGGACCAGGCCGTCGACCAGGCGGCTCGTGGCCGAAGGCGACCGCCCGAGCGTGTCGGAGAGATCGCCGATCGTCGTCGTCCCAGCGTCGGCCAGGACATACAGGGCCGCGAGCTGCGTGAACCCGAGCCGCTCCTCGCCCAGCTGCGAGGCGAAGCCGATGACGAGTTCCCGCCAGAGCGCCCGGCCCATCGCGACCCGCTGCGAGATCTCGCGCGGGTTCCCCGTCCGCAGGCCGGCCGCGACCACCGGGGCCGAGAGGTCGGCCTCGAAGATGCGGGCGATCGTCCGGACGTTCTTCCGCTTCGGAGGCACGTCCGGAGCGTACGCCCACGGCGAGATCCTTGCAGTGCTGCACAGACCTGTCCTGTGACGACGCTCTGATTCGCTACGCTCGGGTCCGATGACCAGCACCGAACGGATCGCCTTCGTCTTCCCCGGGCAGGGTTCGCAGCATGTCGGGATGGGCGCCGCCCTGGCGGCCGCTTCTCCAGCCGCAGCGGACGTCTTCGCCGCAGCCGACGACGCCCTCGGCGAGCGCCTGAGCCTCCTCGCCTTCGAAGGACCGGCCGAGACGCTCGACCTGACGACGAATGCACAGCCGGCACTCCTCGCCACCTCGATCGCCTACCTCGCCGGCCTCCGCGAGCGCTGGGCGGCCGATGGCGTCGATGCCCCGGCTCCTGCCTTCGCGGCGGGCCACTCGATGGGCCAGTACTCGGCGCTCGTCGCCTCCGGCGCCCTGTCGCTGGTCGATGCCGTCCGCCTGGTCCGTGAGCGCGGCATCCAGATGCAGGGCTCCGGCCAGGGCCGCGAGGGTCGGATGGCCGCCCTCATCGGCCTCGACGACGCCAGGCTCCCCGAGCTCGTCGCTGCGGCCTCGCGGCACGGCGTGTTCGGCGTCGCCAACCGCAACTCGCCGGGCCAGGTCGTCGTCTCCGGGGAGCGCCCCGCGGTCGAGGCCGCGCTCGCGATCGCCAGGGAGCTCGGCGCGAGACGCGCGGTCGAGCTGCCCGTGTCGGTCGCGGCGCACTCCCCGCTGATGGCGGACGCCGCCGACGCGATGTCCCGCGTCCTCGCCGGCGTGACGTTCCACGACCCACGGCCGCCGCTCCTCGCCAACGCCGACGCGCGCATCCTGGCGACTGCCGACGAGGCGCGCCGGGAGCTCGTGGAGCACCTGACGACGGGCGTCGACTGGGTCGCCGCCGTCGAGCGGATGGTCGCCGACGGCGTCACCACCTTCGTCGAAGTCGGACCCGGTCGCGTCCTGACCGGCCTCATCAAGCGGATCGCACCCGGCGCGACTGCGCTGGCGACCGACGATCCGTCGGTGCCCGACCGCCTCGCCGTCCCTTTCGCCGTCCCCTTCGCGGCCCCCACCGCGAGCTAGCCCGACCGAACAGACCAGGAGCCCCGACCACCGTGCGCAAACCCGACTACTCCCGCCGTGTCGCCGTGACCGGGCTGGGCGTCATCAGCTCGGTCGGCAACGACAAGGACACCGCCTGGACGAGCCTGAAGGAGGGGCGCAGCGGCCTCGGGATCATCACCAAGTTCGACCCGTCCCGCTATGCCCACCAGGTCGCCGGGGAGGTCCGCGACTTCGACCCGAAGGCCTGGATGGACGCCAAGGCCGCTCGCCGCGGTGAGGCGGCGATGCACTTCGGCGTGGCGGCGGCGAAGCAGGCCATCGCCGACGCGGGTCTCGAGATCACCGACGAGAACCGTACGGACATCGGCGTGGTCTTCGGCTCCGGTGCCGGCGGCCAGATGCTGATGATCGACAACTGGACGGTGCTGCGCGAGAAGGGCCCCGACCGCGTCTCGCCGACGTTCATCGCCAACGGCCTCGTCGACTCGACGTCGGGGATGATCGCGATCGAGACCGGCGCGATCGGATTGAACATCTGCGTCGTCACGGCCTGCTCGACCGGCACGAACTCCATCGGGGAGGCGGCCGAGATCATCCGCCGCGGTGACTGCACCGCGATCATCGCGGGCTCGACCGAGATGCCGCTGCTGGAGGTGGCGCACGCCGGCTTCGGCAACATGCGCGGCCTCGGCTCGCCGCGTCCCGGCGAGGGGATCGAGACCGTCTCCCGGCCGTTCGACCGCACGCGCGACGGGTTCGTCCTCGGCGAGGGCGCGGGCGCGCTCATCCTCGAGGATCTCGAGCTCGCCAAGGCACGCGGGGCGCGGATCTACGGCGAGGTCGTCGGCTACGGGTCCGCGGCGGACGGCTGGGACATGATCCAGCCGATCGACGGCGGGACGGGCTCGGCCCGCGCGATGAAGATGGCGCTCGATCGCTGGGACGTGCCGGCCGACCAGATCGACATGATCAATCCGCACGGGACGTCCACGCCCGTCGGCGACCTCCGCGAGGCCGAGGCGATCGCCGCGGTCTTCGGGCGGCACACGCCTCAGATCGAGATCAGCGCAACGAAATCGATGACCGGCCACATGATGGGCGGCGCCGGCGCGTTCGAGGCCTTCGCGACGGTCATGTCGCTGTACGAGGGCGTCGTGCCCGGGACGATCAACTACCGCGATCCCGATCCCGAGATCGAAGCGACGGGCCTGTGCATCGCGACCGAGACACACGACCGTCCACTGCGCTACGCGCTGTCGAACAACATCGGCCTCGGCGGCCACAACGGGGCCGTCATCTTCAAGCGCTACGCGGGCGACTGACCGGGCATCGGCCCACGCCGCGCCCGCCGGGATCATCTCCTCGGCGACCGGCGACCGGCCGCTACAATCCGCCACGAGCGACACCCCGTGCGCGTGCCGGCTCCCCGGGAGGTGACTAACTTGCGATCCACCGATCCGTCACGTCGCGCCGTCGTCACGGGCCTGGGCGCGATCATGCCCATCGGCAACGACTTCGAGACGTACTGGCGGAACCTGCGCGACGGCGTGACCGGGACGCGGCGGATCCAGAGCTTCGACGTGACAGGCTACGAGGTCCAGATCGCAGCCGAGGTCGTCGGCTTTGAGCCGGCCAGGGCGATGGAGCCCAAGATGGCCCGCCGGATGAGCCGCTTCGTCGCGCTCGCGATGGGCGCCGGGAAGGAGGCCGTCGCCGACAGCGGCATCGACTTCGCCGCGATGTCCCCCGAGGAGCGCGACCGCGTCGGCGTCGTGGTGAACACCGGCGGGGGCGGCATCGAGCAGATCATCGACGGCACGCACACGAACGACCAGAAGGGGCCGCGCTTCGTCAGCGCCTTCGCCGTGCCCGCGCTGTCGGGCTCGATGGGTGCCTGCATGCTGTCGATGGAATACGGGCTGACGGGCCCGGTCATGACGCAGGTCGCGGCCTGCGCGACGTCGGTCATCGCGTTCCACGACGCGCTCCGGCTCATCGCCACCGGGGAGTGCGACGTCGTCCTCGCCGGCGGGTCGGAGGCGCCGGTCCTGCCGATGGCGATCGCCGCGCTCGGCAACATGGGTGCGCTGTCGAAGCGCAACGACGACCCCGAGCACGCTTCCCGCCCGTTCGACCGCACACGGGACGGCTTCGTCCTGGGCGAGGGTGCGGGAGTCGTCGTCATCGAGTCGCTCTCGCATGCACTTGCGCGCGGGGCGACGCCACTGGTCGAGGTGCTGGGCGGGGCCCTCACGGCCGACGCGTTCCACATCAGCGCCCCGGAACCGACCGGTCGCGGACAGACGCGGGCGATGACGAACGCGATGCGGAACGCGGAGGTCGCGCCGGACGAGATCGACTACATCGTCGCCCACGGGACGTCCACGCCGCTGAACGACGTGACCGAGACGCGCGCGATCAAGGCTGCGTTCGGGTCGGCCGCCACGGGGCGGGCGATCAGCTCACCGAAGTCGATGGTCGGGCACCTCGTCGGCGCCGCGGGGATCGCCAGCGCACTGGCGGGCATCGGCGCGATCCGCGACCAGGTCATCCCGCCGACCGCCAATCTTCACGATCCGGACCCCGAGTGCGACCTCGACTACGTCCCGCTCGTCGCGCGCCCGGCCAGGGTCGAAACGGTCATGGTCAACGGCTTCGGCTTCGGCGGCCAGAACGCGGTGACGATCCTCCGGCGCTACGCCGTCTGACCCCGCGCGCCCAGTCCGCGGCGAGCTCAGCGGCGGGGATCGAACCCCCTCAGCCGGAGCGAGTTCGTCACGACCGTGACCGACGACAGCGCCATCGCGCCGGCGGCCATCGCGGGGTTCAGCGTGATCCCGACGAACGGGTAGAGCACGCCCATCGCGACGGGGATGAGGACGACGTTGTAGGCGAACGCCCAGAAGAGGTTCTGGCGGATGACGCGCATCGTCGCCGCGGAGAGCGCCAGGGCCCCCGCGATTCCGCGCGGATCGCCGCCGACGAGTGTCACGTCGGACGCCTCGATGGCGACGTCCGCGCCGGTCCCGATCGCCATCCCGAGGTCGGCCTGGGCGAGCGCCGGGGCGTCGTTGATGCCGTCGCCGACCATCGCCACGACGAGGCCGCGGGCCTGGAGCTCGGCGACCTTGGCCGCCTTGTCGCCTGGGAGCACGTCGGCCATGACGTGCTCGGGGGCGATGCCGACCTCGCGCCCGACGGCCTCGGCGGTCGGACGGTGATCGCCGGTGACGAGCCACACCTCGACGCCCCGGGCGGTGAGTCGCTGGACCGCGTCCGCCGCCTCGGGCTTGATCGGGTCGGCGATGGCGAGCATCCCGGCCAGCCGGTCGTCGACGGCGACGTAGACGGGCGTTCGACCGGCCACTGCCGCAGCCTCGGCTGCACCGGCCACCGGCGCGAGGTCGACGCCGTGATCGGCCATCAGCCTGGGATTGCCGGCCACGACGTGCCGCTCCATGTCGCCCTGGAGGACCCAGCCCTCGACCCCGTGACCGGCGACGGCCGTGAAGCCGCCGAGCGAGAGGAAGCCGAGCTCCTCCTCGCGGGCGCGAGCGAGGATCGCGGCGCCGATCGGGTGCTCGCTGCCCTTCTCCACCGAGCCGGCGAGGTCGAGGAGATCGCGAGCCGCCAGGCCGTCGACCGCGACGATGTCGGCGACGGCCGGCTTCCCGAGCGTGAGCGTGCCGGTCTTGTCGAGGACCGCGGCGCTGACCCGGTGGGCGCGCTCGAGGGCCTCCCCGCCGCGGACCAGCATGCCGGCCTCCGCGCCGCGGCCGGTGCCGACCATGATGGCCGTCGGCGTGGCCAGCCCCATCGCGCACGGACAGGCGATGACGACGACGGTGATGAACGAGATGAGCGCGAGCGTCAGGCGCGGTTCGGGACCGGCCACGAACCAGGCGAGGAAGGTCGCCAGGCCGATCGCGAGGACGACGGGCACGAAGATGCCGCTGATCCGATCCGCCAGGCGCTGGATCGGGGCCTTCGACCCCTGCGCGCGCTGGACGAGCTCGACGATGCGCGCCAGGGCGGTTTCCCGGCCGACGCGGGTCGCGCGCATGACGAACGTGCCGGTGGTGTTGATGGTCGCCCCGATGACCTCGTCACCGGCGGCCTTGTCGACCGGGATCGGCTCGCCGGTCAGCATCGATTCGTCGACCGCGGAGACGCCTTCGACGACCAGGCCATCGACCGGCACCTTCTCGCCGGGACGGACGCGCAACAGATCGCCCGGCTGGACCTGCTCGAGCGGCACGTCGATCTCCTCGTCGCCGCGGACCAGCCGGGCCGACTTCGCCTGCAGCCCGATGAGGCGCCGGATCGCGCCGGTCGTCTCGCCCTTCGCGCGGGCCTCAAGCCACTTGCCGAGCGAGATGAGGCCGATGATGACCGTGCCGCTGTCGAAGAAGGTGACCGGCTCCCGCCCGGCCGCGACGATGACGTCCGGCCAGAGGGTGACGAAGACCGAGTAGATCCAGGCCGCACTCGTCCCCACCGCCACGAGGGTGTTCATCGTCGTGCCGCGGTGACGCGCCGCCCGCCACGCCGACTCGTAGTAACGGCGGCCTGCCCAGAACTGGACGAACGTCGCGGGGAACAGCACGATCTTGTTGAGATCGGTCATGGCGACGACTGTCTGCGGCCAGAACATCAGGGCCATGATCCCGAGCGAGACGGCGATCGCGACGGCCGACTGGAGGCCGAGCTCGTGCTGCTCGCGCGCGCGGGCGACGGCCTCGGCGTCTGGCTCGAAGGCGAGCGCGCTCGACGCGGCCTGTTCCTCGTCCGATCGGGCGGCGGACGCCTTGAGCTCGTAGCCGGCGGCCTCGATGGCATGGACGAGGTCGTCGCGGCCGGCGGCGTCGGGCAGGTAGCGGATCGTGGCGACCTCGGTCGCGAGATTGACGCTCGCTTCCGTCACGCCCGGCGTCTTGTTGAGGAACCGCTCGATGCGGTTGACGCACGAGGCGCAGGTCATGCCGGCGATCGGCAGCGCGATCTCGATCGGGCCGATGGGGCCGGAGGTGGCGTGTGCGGGCAGAGTGTCGGGCGTCGCTTTCATACTCCCCCCCAGTATAGCGCCCGGCGCGGTCCGCGTGTCCAATCGGCGGTCACAAGGGAGCCGCGAGCGGCCGGCACGGGAGCGGCTACCATCGGGTGAGGAGGCAACTGATGGCGACCGGCATCCAGCTCGTCTTCGATACACGGGATCCCGGGGCGCAGGCGCGCTTCTGGTCCGCGGCGCTCGGCTACGTGCTGCAGCCCCCGCCCGAGGGCTTCGCGACGTGGCAGGATGCCCTCCGCTCGTGGGGCCTGCCGGAGTCGTCCTGGAACGACGCCGCGGCTATCGTCGATCCGGATGGCGTCGGGCCGCGCATCTTCTTCCAGAAGGTTCCCGAGGGGAAGATCGCCAAGAACCGCCTCCACATGGACCTCAACGTCTCGGGCGGCAGGAATGTCGAGCTCGAGGAGCGCCGGCGGCGGGTCGATCGCGACGTGGCGCGCCTGAAGTCGCTCGGCGCCTCGGACGAGCGCGGGCCGATGGAGAAGGACGGGGAGTACTGGGTGCGGATGAACGATCCCGAGGGCAACGAGTTCTGCGTCCAGTGAGCGCCGGGTACCTGGTCCTCCCCGGGCCCTGGGGTCCCATCCACGTGGCGGCCGCTGCACGTGCCGACGGTCCGCCGGCGATCGTGGCACTGGAGCTGCTGACCCCGACGGAGTCGTTCGTCGCGTCGCTCGAGGGCCGCCTCCGGATTCCTGTCGTTCCGGCAGCCGAGGCCGATCTCGACATCGCCGGGCTGCTGGCGCGAGCCCGCTCGGAGCTCGAGTCCTATCTTCGCGGCGAACGACCGGCCTTCAGCCTCCCGATCGACCTCGTCGGCCTGTCCGACTGGGATCGGCGGGTCCTCGCCGGCGTGGCGTCGATCCCGTACGGGACCGTCACGAGCTACGGGCGCCTGGCGCGGCTCATCGGCAAGCCCGGCGCGGCGCGGGCGGTCGGCGGAGCGGTCGGGCGCAACCCGGTCGGCGTCCTGATCCCCTGCCATCGTGTCGTCGCCGGCGACGGGAGCCTGGGCGGCTACGGCGGCGACTGGTGGGGCTCGCGCGAGCAGCTCCTCGGCGTGAAGCGCGGCCTGCTCGGCATCGAGGCGGTGGCCATCCCGGCCAGCTCGTTCTTCGGCTGAGGTTACGGCTCCCGGGGCTCCGGGTGGGCACCGGTCGCCGTCGCGGCGAGGATCGCCTTGACCTCGAACGGCGTGGCCGACGGGTGGCGCGAGCGGATGAGGGTCGCCACGGCAGCGATGTGCGGCGCGGCGAAGCTGTTGCCGGTCGCCACGATCCGCGATCCGCCGCGCCAGGCGACGTCGACGTCCAGGCCGTACGCCCCGAATTCGACCGGCGGCGCCGGGTTGTAGTACCAGGTCCAGGGGTCGGCTTCGTCGTGGGAGGCGACCGAGATGACCGACGCGAACAGCGACGGGTAGCTCGGGCCATGGACGTTGTTGGCGGCGCTCACGAGCAGGACGTTCCTGAAGTACGCCTCGTCGGCCAGGTCGTGGAAGACGCCGGCGAGCGCCTCGCTCTTCGAGGAGAGGCTCAGGTTGACGACCTGTGCGCCCGCGTCGATCGCCCAGGCGAGGGCCGCCGCGAAGGCCGTTCCCTTGGCGCGGTT
Source organism: Candidatus Limnocylindrales bacterium (assembly GCA_036391495.1). GTDB lineage: Bacteria > Chloroflexota > Limnocylindria > Limnocylindrales > CSP1-4 > DASVZT01. Next base: position 15,505 of record DASVZT010000025.1, on the reverse strand, counting down.
GTCGGGACCGAGGACGCGGATCGACACGAGCTCCGCGCCGGGCGCGATCGAATGGATGATGCCCGCACAGGCCGTCCCGTGCCCGACGACGTCGATCGGCTCGCGATCCTCGAGGACGACCGGCTCGTCGTCCTCGAGCTCGACGCGCATGCTCCGGGTGAGCTTCCCGCCGACGGCCGGGTGGTCCTTCTCGACGCCCGAGTCGACGATCGCGACGCGCATGCCGCTCCCGTCGCTGCCGCCGAAGGCCCAGGCACGGTCGATGCCCGGGATCGGCCCGAGACGGCGCAGGCCGTCGCGATGGTCGCCCGTGAACGGCTCGCTCCACGCCGGCAGCATCTGGTCGGCGCGGGCGGCCAACGCCTGGTCGGTGCGGGCAGGCACGGCCATCGGGACGTCAGGTGTCGTCGTCGCCGGCCCGGCGGGGCGATCGAGCCCGCGCGACCCGGCGCGCCCGGCGCACGGCGTGCTGGCCGACGACCCCCAGCAGGTCGGCGACGAGCGAGACCTGGCTCGGGTCGGCCGCCCGGATGCGCGCGACCTCGTCGGCGAGCCTCCACAGGCTCGAGTCGTCGCGACGGTCGAGCTCGGCCGCGGCATCCCGGACGAGCTGCTCGACCGCGTCGGGCGTCACCTCCTCGCCGTCCCCCTCGGCCGCGGCGATGGAGCGAAGCACCGACCGGAGCAGAGACGCGGTGTCGCGCTCCACCCTGCTGGCGGCGATCGCGACCGCGGCCTGCCGGGCGAAGACGCCGGCCAGCTCGACGTCCCGCAGCGTGAAGGTCGTCCCGTCGCGCTTGTCCAGCACCTCGAGAACACCGATCGTGCCCGTCTCGTCGACGAGCGGGACGGCCGCGATCGACGTCGGCACGTAGCGCGTCTGTTCCGCGACCTGCCGCCCGAAGCGGCGATCGCTGGCGACGTCCGCGATCGCCAGGCCCTGGCCGGTCGTGAACACGTAGCCCGCGAGGCCCTGGTCGGGCGGGATCGACAGGCCGATGACGCCCTCGCCCTGCTCGCCGGCGGCCACGCGGAAGACGAGCCGGTCGGTCTCCGCCTCGTACAGCGCGAGCGACGCAGCCGTCGCGTCGAAGAGGACGACGGTCGCCTCGATGATCGCGCGCAGAACGGCCTCGCTCGAGCCCAGGTCGAGACGGCGGGCGGCCTCGGCGCGAAGGGTGATGGCACGCAGGGCAGCCAGCCCGGCCTCGTCCACCGTCGTCGGACCCGGGCGCGCGGCGCTCACCGGGCGGCGCTCTCCTCGAGCCTGTCGACGTCGGGGATGACGAGCGTGTCGCGCTCGACGCGGATCAGGCCCTGGACGACCAAGTCGCCGAGGAGGCGGTTCACGGTCTGCCGCGTGCCCCCGATCATGCCGGCAAGATCGGATTGCGTGTACGGCCACTCGAGGACGACCTGCCCGCGCGCGTCGGGCGACTTCTCCCGCGCCAGCCGGACGAGGCGCGAGGCCAGCCGGCCCGGCAGGTCGAGGAAGTGGAGTTCCTCGACGTGGCTCGTCAGGCGACGCAGCTCCCCGGCCAGCCCGGCGAAGAGAGCGTGGCGAAGGGCGGGCTCCGTGTCGACGAGCGTCATGAAGGCGTCGCGCCGGAGCGTCAGGACCTCGGCCGCCTCGACCGCGACCGCCGTCGCGGAGCGCGAGTGATCGTCCAGCAGCGCGAGCTCGCCGAAGAAATCGCCGCGGTGGAGCGTCGCGATGATGGCCCCCTCCTCACCCTCGGGCGAGGGCAGGACGATCTTGACCGAACCCGACGCGACGATGAACAGCGAGTCCGCCGGGTCGCCCTGGTGGAAGATCGTCTCGTTGCGCCGGAAGCGGCGCACGCGCAGCGACCCCGCGCACAGCGCGAGGGCGTCGTCGTCGACGAGCGCGAACAGCGCGCAGCGGCGGAGCGCGTCGACCGCGAACGTCGGCCCGTGCGTGAGTGTCAGCGTCATCCCTCCTGGCGACCAGCCGTCGTGGTCGCCATCCTACCCGGAGGGAATCGAAAAGGAGCGGCGCGATGCGCCGCTCCTTGGCCGGACGGTGCCGACTGCGCCCCCGGACCTCAGTCCTTCGACTGTCCCTCCGCCTCCGGCTCACGCTCGATGACGCGGCCCTCGGTGCGGACACGCACGTGGAGGTGACCCTCTGTGTCGACCTCCGAGCTGCGGGCACCTTCGGGGAACGGCCGCGGCGCCTTGAGCGCGAAGCCCTCGGGCGAGGCATCCTCCCTGTTCTGATCGGTGTGCGGTCGGCGCATCTGGTGACCCCTTTCGTCCCCCGAACCCGTGGATCCTCCGGACAAGGGACGGGTCGTAGCCAGCATGATGGACCACTGCGGACGGCACGTCGAGAGGGTTCTCCGACCGCCCGGTCGTCATCCGGCCGACACGTCCGCGCCAGCCGGCGCGGCGCGACGCGGGGCGGGCGCTCGACGCAGCGCGGGCGCTCGACGGCATAGCGGCCATCGTCGCGACCTCTCGTACACTGCGGGACGTGCCTCCGTCCTGCCTTCTCGCCCGAAGTCGTGCAGCGCCGGGATGAACGCGCTCCACGCGTACGCGCGCGTCCTCGCGAACGGACCACTGGCGCGGCTGCTCTCGGCAGAGTTCCTGTCGTCCGTCGCGGACTGGATGTACGCGGTCGCGCTCCTCGTCATCGTCTACCAGACGAAGCCCGATCTCGTCCTGCTCGGCATCGTCGGCGGTGGTCGGATCCTGCCGACGATCTTCTTCGCGGTGCCCGCGGGTCGCGCCGCCGAGCGATTCGGGCGACGGCCGATCCTGGCCCTGTCGGCGGCCGGACGGGCGGCCTGCCTGCTCGGGCTCGCCGCCGTGTCGAGCGGCGGCGCGAACCTCGTCGCGGTCATCGGGCTGACGATCGCCGCGACGTCGTTCTCGGTCTTCTTCTACCCGGCCGTGGCCGGGACGCTGCCGGTCCTCCTGCGCGACGAGTCCGAGTTCGGTCCGGCCAACCGGACCTGGTCGACGCTCGACAACATGGCGTTCATCGTCGGTCCCGCGATCGCCGGCCTGCTCATCGTGGCCATCGGCGTCGCCATCAGCTTCCTCGTGGCGGCGGCCGCCTTCGCGCTCGTCACCATCCTCGTCCTGTCGATCCCCACGCCGCGGTCGACCCGTTCCGCCGGCCGTCCGATCCCGATCGCCGACCGACCCGACGGCCGGGAGACCGCGATCGTCGCACCCGCTGGCGTGCCGGCGCCACCCCTGGGGCCGATCGCGGGCGTGAGCGTCATCGACGTCACCGGGTACTTCATCAACGGCGCCATGTCGGTGGTCACCGTCGTCCTGGCCACCGACGTCTACCACGCGGGCGAGGCCGCGACCGGCTATCTCAACGCCGCCATCGGCGTGGGTGGGCTCCTCGGCGCGCTCATGGCGGGCGCCCTCGTCCTCCGTCCCCGCCTCGGGATGCCCCTGTTCGCGGGCGCGGCGATGGCGGGCGTCGGGACGATGTTCGTCGCCGCGACCGACAGCCTGACGGCGGCGGTGTTCCTGTTCGCCCTCGGCTCTGCCGGGAGCGTGCTGCTCCAGACGGTCCGCACGACGATGCTCGGGCGCGTCGTCACCGACGATCCGGGAGGGCGCATCTCCGGCTACCTGCTGGCGATCGCGATGTTCTCGTACGCGGTCGGGTCGTTCGCGACGCCGGTGCTCGTCGGGCTGGTCGGCAGCATGCCCGTCTTCGCCGTCGCGGGCGCGCTCGTCCTCGTCACGGGCGGCCTGTCGCGCGTCCTCGTCGGCTCGTCGGCGAACCGCGAGCCCGGCCCGCTCGAGCCCTTCCTCCTGCGGCTGCGCCGGCTCTCGATCTTCGGCGGCCTGCCGCCGGCCAGGCTCGAGACCGCCCTCGATCGGTTCGTGGCGGTCCCGATGCGCCTGGGGGACATCGTCATCCGCCAGGGCGACCCGGCCGACCGCTTCTACGTCGTCGTCGAGGGGCGGCTGCTCGTCACGCGCCACGAGACGTCGACGGCGCCGGAGCACATCCTCCGCAAGCTGGGACCCTGGGATGTCTTCGGCGAGATCGGGCTCCTGACGGCGGCGCCCCGGACGGCGACGGTCATCGCCGAGACGGACGGGCTGCTTCTCGCCCTCGACGGCCAGACGTTCCTCGACGTCGTCATCGCCGGGCCCGAAGTCGCGTCCAGGTTCCTCGAGCTGTACGACGTGTCCGGCGTGCGCGAGACGATCCAGGAGCCGGCGTCGCCGGCGGTCGCCTGACGGCGAGGCCGCCGCTCAGGTCCGGACGACGGGCCTCATCGGGTAGACGCCGATGACGACGGGCGTCGCGGGATCGAGCGAGAGCTCGTAGCCGATCTCGCCCGACCGCAGGAGGTCGCCGAGGATCTGGCCCTCCCGCGCCGGGAGGCCGACGAAGACGCGTTGCAGCTGCAGCTCGACCCCGATGACGTCGTCATCGGTGCCGTCGATCTGGAAGCGCCGTCGGAGCTCGTGGAGCGGGACCCAGGGCCGGCTCTTGATGAATCGGCGCATCTGGGCCGGGGTGCAGGCGGCAGCCGTGCGGTCGGTACCGCGGGCGGGTTCGCCGTCGTGCGCGGTCTCGCCGGCGTCGTGAGCGCTCGACCCTCCGCCCGGCGGTCCCGCCTCTCGGCCCGGCGGCTCCGCGCCCCCGTCCGCGCTCGCCGCGGCCGGCAGCGGCGGCGCGGCGACCGCGCGCACGGCAGGGACGGCAGCCGGCGGCTCGACCACCGGGTGAGCGGCGAGCTCCTCGGCCGAGGCGATGAGACGCGGGACGGGACCCGGCAGGTCGCTCGCCCGTGGCTCCGACGGCCGTTGCCCGACAGAGGCTGTCGAGCCCTGCGCTCGCGGCCGCTCGTCGCGCCGGTATGGCCGGACACCCGGACGGCCGCCGTGTGACACGCGGCGCGACATCAGGCGGCCCTCGGGGCGCCGTCGTGCGTGGGCTGTGGCCAGCCGTCAAGCGGCCGGGTCTGAGGGGCGACGCATCGGCGTCGCGGCAAGATGATGGTCATGGTCCGGGCGTGCGCGGGGCTCTCGACGGCCCGTCCGTCGATCATATCCCAGCCGGCGCTCACAGCCCGTCGACGACCCGGAGCTCCCGCGACGAGCGGTTCAGGATGATCGGCCCATCCGAGCCGCAGACGACGATGTCCTCGATCCGCGCCCCGTACAGCCCCTCGAGGTAGATCCCGGGCTCGACGCTGAACGCCATCCCCTCGCGCAGGGGCGTCACGTCTCCTGCCACGACGTACGGGTCTTCGTGCGTCTCGACCCCGATCCCGTGACCCGTGCGGTGGATGAAGCGCTCGCCGAAGCCGCCGGCCGAGATGATCTCGCGCGCCACCGCGTCGAGCCGCTCGGCGGGAACGCCCGGGCGGACGGCGGCCGTCGCCTCGGCCTGCGCGCCCTGCAGGATGTCGTAGAGACGCAGGAACTCGCGATCGGGCCCCCGCGCGGGGTCGCCGCCGGTCACCCAGATCGTCCGGGTCGTGTCGCTCGCGTAGCCCTCGAATGAGCCGCCGATGTCGAGCACAATGGGATCGCCGGCGCCGATGATCCGCTCGCCGGCGGCGTGGTGAGGCGAGGCGGAGTTCGGCCCCGAGGCGACGATGGCGAACTCGGCGACCTGGTGGCCCGCCGCGAGCAGGCGATCGCGGACCTCGGCGGCGACGTCCGTCTCGGTCCGGCCGAGGAGGCGGCCCGCCGCGATCGCGTCGACGACGGAGTCCGCGGCGGCGGCGGCGCGGGCGAGGATCGCGACCTCGTCCGGGTGCTTGACGATGCGCAGCTGGCGCATGACCGTCGACCCGGACGTGAAGCGCGCCCGCGGGAGGCCCGCCTGCAGCTTGAGGAGATGCGACGCCCAGAGCTGGTCCGAGACGCCCAATGCGACCGCATCGCCGGTCGGGGACGTGACGAGGCGCGCGACGAGCGCGTGCGGGTCGTCCAGCTCGTCCCAGCCGACGACGTCCACCAAGTCGGCCGACGCGGCGGCGGACGATCGGGCGGGTGCGAGCTCGAGGCGCGGGGCGACGAGCGTCGGGCGGCCGGCGGCCGGGACGACGAGCATGGTCAGCCGCTCGAGCGCCATCGCGTCGTAGCCCGCGAGGTACCGCAGGTCCGGTCCGACCCCGACGAGGAGGGCGCCCAGCTCCGCGTCGCGGATGAGTGCCCCGGCGCGATCGAGCCGCTCCGCGAAGCGCTCGGGCGCCAGCCATTCACGATGCCCGCTCACGTCTGCTTCCCTCCGCCGATCCAGGCGGCGACGACGGTCGCGCCGTCCTCGGCCAGCTTGCGGTATGCCAGGACGCGTGACGCGCCGGCGGCAAGCGCGGCCTTGCGTGTCTCGTGGTCATCGTGCTGGCCGACGCAGAGCACCCGCCGACCGTCGGCGGCGGCGCGGACGACGCAGGCGAGCGGGTCGTAGTCGCGGGCGGTCAGGTCGACGATGGCGAGATCAGTCGAGACGATCCCCGCGTCGAGCGCCCACTCGGTCAAGACCACGACGGGTTCCGCGCCGGCGGCACGGACGAAGCCCGCGAGCCGGGTCGACCAGATGAGGTCGTCGGCGACGACGAGGACGCGGGCGGTCGGAGCCGCCACCGTCAGTGGAGGATCTCGAGGATATGGCGGAAGAGATCGTGGGCGGCGACGATCCCGGTCGGGGCGCTGCCGTCGACGATCGGGATGTGTCGGAAGCCGCCGACGGCCATCTTGTTGATGGCGACCGCGAGCGTGTCGTCGTGGCGGAGGACGACCGGATCGGCGGTCATGACGTCGCCGACGCACGACGCCTCGCCGGCGTGCCCCGCGACCTTCAGGACGCCGTCGCGCTCGGTGAAGATGCCGGCGAGGCGGCCGTTCTCGGTCACCAGGAGACAGTCGGCACCGTCACTCCGCATCCGCGCGAGGGCGCTGGGGATGGACTCGCCGACATCGATCGCCGCAGGTGCACGCAGGCCGAGCGAGTCGAGATGCTCACCCAGCAGGCGTCCCTCGAAGTCGACCGCCGCCTCCGGGATGTCGCTCCCGGCGAGATCGGCCCCGCAGTTCTCGCAGTAGTCGTCGCCCTCGAAGTTGTCGTGGCGGCAGACGGGGCAGAGCATGGCGCTACTCCACCACCCAGGTCTCGCCGCTGTTGAGCAGCTTCTCGAGATCGCCCGGCCCGCGCCGCGCGATCTCCGACGCGATCTGGTCGCTCATGAGGCGGTCGTGCGTCGGGCGCTCGATGTTGCGCAGGACGCCGACGGGCACGGGGTACTCCGGCCACCACATCCGCGACAGCATGTACGCGAGGTAGGGATCGGGCGCGGTCTCGTCGTGGACGAGCAGGTCGTCCTCGGTGATGCCGTCGCCGAGCTGGACGACCTCGGGATGGAGACCGCGCAGGCGGATCCCCTTGTCGCGGTCCTTGCCGAACACCATCGGCTTGCCGTGCTCGAGGACGAGCATGCGGTCCTCGCGGAACTCGCGATCGGTGAAGTCCCGCCACGCACCGTCGTTGAAGATGTTGCAGTTCTGGAGGACCTCGACGAAGGCCGAGCCGTGGTGGAACCCGGCCCGCTCGAATGTCTTGGCCAGGTGCTCGGTGTGCGTGTCGACGGAGCGTGCGACGAAGGTCGCCTCCGCGGCGATCGCGATCGAGAGCGGCATGACCGGCTGGTCGATCGTCCCCGTCGGCGACGACTTCGTGACCTTGCCGATCTCGGACGTCGGCGAGGCCTGGCCCTTCGTCAGGCCGTAGATGCGGTTGTTGTGCATCACGACCTTGATGTCGACGTTCTTGCGCATGGCGTGGAGCAGGTGGTTGCCGCCGATCGAGAGCGCGTCGCCGTCCCCCGTGATCACCCACACCATCAGCTCGGGACGCGACGCCTTGAGGCCCGTCGCGATGGTCGGCGCCCGGCCGTGGATCGAGTGGAACCCGTACGTGTTCATGTAGTACGGGAGCCGACCGGAGCAGCCGATGCCGGAGATGAAGACGATGTTCTCCTTGGGGACGCCGAACTCGGGCATCGTCTTCTGGGTCTGGGCAAGGATCGAGTAGTCGCCGCAGCCGGGGCACCAGCGGACCTCCTGGTCGGACGCGAAGTCCTTCCGGGTCAGCTTGATGACCGCCTCGTTCTCGGGGCTGAGCGGGACCTGGGTGAGCTCTGTCATGGGACGCTACCTGCCTGCCAGGATCTGCTCGGCCCGCTCGTGGATCTCCGCGATCCGGAACGGCTTGCCCCTGACGCGCTGATAGCCCTGCGCGTCGACCAGGTAGGTCGCCCGGATCAGCATGAGCAGCTGACCGAGGTTGAGCTCCGGGACGAGCACGCGCCGGAAGCGTCGAAGGACGTCGCCGGTGTTCCGCGGGAGCGGGTTGATGTGCCGGACGTGGGCATGGCCGACGGACTGACCCTCGGCCCGCAGCCGCTCGACGGCGCTCCGGATGGCGCCGTACGTCGAGCCCCAGCCGAGGATGAGCAGCTCGCCATCCTGTGCGCCGTAGACGTCGAGGTCGGGGATGTCGTTGGCGATCCCGGCGACCTTGGCGTTCCGCAGCAGCGTCATCCGGTGGTGGTTGTCGGGGTCGTAGCTGACGTTGCCCGAGATGTCGGCCTTCTCGATGCCGCCGATGCGATGCTCGAGCCCGGGCGTGCCGGGCACCGCCCACATCCGCGCCAGCGTCTCGGGATCTCGCGCGTACGGGCGGAACGTCGCCCTGTCCGTGGCGTTCTCCACGCGGAGCGAGGGCAGATCCTCGACCGACGGGACGCGCCACGGCTCGGCCCCGGAGGCGAGGAACGCGTCGGAGAGATACATGACCGGCGTCATGTACGTGAGGGCAATGCGGCTCGCCTCGAGCGCCAAGTCGAAACAGTCGGCCGGCGTCGCGGGCGCGACGACCGGGATCGGCGACTCGCCGTTGCGCCCGAAGAGCGACTGGAGCAGGTCGCCCTGCTCGGTCTTCGTCGGCATGCCCGTGGAGGGGCCGGCGCGCTGGACGTCGACGATGACCATCGGCAGCTCGGTCATGACGGCGAGGTTGATCGCCTCGCTCTTGAGCGCGAGGCCCGGACCGGAGGTGCCGGTCAGCGCAAGGGCACCGCCGTAGGCCGCGCCGATCGTCGAGCCCATCGCCGCGATCTCGTCCTCGGCCTGGAAGGTCCTGACCCCGAAGTTCTTGTAGCCGGACAGCTGGTGCAGGATGTCGCTGGCGGGGGTGATCGGGTAGCTCCCGTAGAAGAGAGGCCGCCCGGCACGGACCGACGCCGCGACGAACCCCAGCGCGGTCGCCTCGTTGCCGGTGATGTTGCGGTACTTCCCCGGCGGCAGGTGGGCAGCCGGGACGCGATAGTGAGTGTGGAAGATCTCGGTCGTCTCACCGAACGCGTAGCCCGCCTTCAGCGCGCGGCGGTTGGCCTCCGCGATGACCGGCCGCTTGCCGAACTTGTCCTCGATCCAGCGCAGCGTCGGCTCCATGCTCCGCTCGTAGAGCCAGAACATGATCCCGAGCGCGAAGAAGTTCTTCGTCAGGTCGACCTGCTTGGTCGTCATGTCCAGCCCGTCGAGAGCCCGTGCGTTCAGCGTCGAGATGGGGATCTCGAACACGCTGTACTTGCTCAGCGAGCCGTCGGTCAACGGGCTCGAGGCATAGCTGACCTTCGCCAGGTTGGCGGCCGTGAAGGCGTCCGTGTTGACGATGAGGGCGCCGCCGGCAGGGAGGTCAGCGATGTTCGCCTTCAGGGCGGCCGGGTTCATCGCCACGAGGACGTCCGGCTGGTCGCCGGGCGTGTGGATGTCGCTGCTCGAGAAGCTGATCTGGAACCCGCTGACGCCGGGCAGAGAGCCGGCGGGCGCGCGGATCTCGGCCGGATAGTCGGGGAAGGTGCTGATGTCGTTGCCGAAGGCGGCGGCGGTCCTGGTGAACTGCGTCCCCGTCAGCTGCATCCCGTCGCCGGAGTCACCGACGAACCGGATGGTCACCCGCTCGAGCTCCTGGACGGGCAGCTCGTGCGGCTTGGTGGTGGTGGTCACGCGCCCTCAGACTCCTTGATCCGTTGATGCGGCCGAGGAGGCAGGTTGAGGAGCTCCTCGGGGAAGGCCTCGGCGAGGTACCGCAGGATGTCCTGCTGGCGGACGATCCCGACCACGGTCCCGTCCGCTGCGACGAGCGGGACGTTCCGGTAGCGACCAGTCGCCATGAGGGCGATGGCATCGCGCACGGTGCTGTCGAGGCCGAGATGCCGCGGGTCCGTCGTCATCATCGTCTTGACCGGCTCTACGAGCTCCGTCGACGCGACGGTCAGGCGGGCGAAGATGTCCCGTTCGGTCAGGACGCCGAGCAGGCGGCCGGCGTCGTCGACGACGAGCACGGAGTCCCCGACGCCCGTCTGCTGGATGGCGCGGAGGCACTCGGCCAGGGACGTCGACGGCCCGACGCTGATCGGATCGCGTCGCGAGATGACGCGGATGGGCCGGTCGACCAGCAGGGGGACGCGCTGGGCGACCGCCCTCTCGGAGAGTTCGGTCACCACGAAAGTGTAGCGGGAACGGGCACTCGGGGCCGGACGGACCGCAGGCCGGCCAGCTCGTCCGGCTCGGCGCGACGGGGCCGCATCGACCCTCGCCCGGCTGCTAGGCTCGCGGTCGTGGACCGCCGCCTCGTCGGACTGCTGCTCATCGTCGCGTCCGCGGCGGGCTTCGGATCCGGCGCGCTCTTTGCCCGGAGCGCCTACGAGGCGACGTCGATCGGCTTCGCGACGCTCATGGCGTGGCGCTTCATCTTGGGCGCTGCGGCGACATGGCTGTGGATCCTCGCCTCGCCCCGCCGCCGGGCCGCCGCCCGGGCGATGGATCGGCGGATGGTCGCCATCGGCCTCGGGCTCGGCATCCTCTACGTGGGCAACTCGGGGACGTATTACGCGGGCCTCGAGCACGTCCCCGCATCGCTGGCTGCGCTCATCGTGTTCGTCTACCCGGCCATGGTCGCGGTCCTCTCGCTCCGCTTCGGCCGCCGGCTCGAGGGTCGCCGCGCGTGGGCGGCGCTCGGCCTCGCGGTCCTCGGCTCGATCCTGACGATCGGCGGCATCCGGCCGGACGAGGTGCCGCCCCCGGAGTGGCTCGCCCTCGTCGCGCTCTCACCGATCATCTACTCCTGCTGGATCGTCCTCCAGGCCTGGCTCACGGGCGAGCGGTCGGCGGGAGCGGGGACGGCGGCGTCCTCCGCCGACCCGACCGCGACGACGGCGATCCTGAACAGCGGGGCCGCGATCGTATGGGTCCTCCTCGCGACGGCCATCGGGCAGCCCGTCGCACCCTGGGGCGTGCCGGGTGCAGCGTGGCCGGACATCGCGGGGATCGCGATCCTGACGACCTTCGTCGCGATCGTCGGCTTCACCGAGGGCTCGCGCCGGATCGGGGCGGCGGAGGCGTCGCTCATCAGCACGATCGAACCGGTCTGGACGATCGCGCTCGCCGCGCTCCTCCTCGGCGAATCGCTCACGCCCGTCCAGCTCGCCGGCGGGGCGCTCATCCTCGGCGGCGTGATCCTGGCCCAGACGGGTCGCCGTCGTGCCGGCACCGTGGCGGTCGCGGAGGCCCGCGCCGTCGGCACCGCCGAGGCGGTCGGCTCGGTCGAGCCCGTCCTCGTCCGGATCGCCGACGAGTAGCGGCGGGAGGCGCAGCCGTGTTCATGCTCTACGGCCCACTGGCCGGTATCGGCCTCGGGCTCCTGCTCGGCGGGCGCGTCGAGCACCTCGCCCGGTACCGCTACCGCTGGGTCCCGCTCGCCCTCGCCGGGCTCCTGGTCCAGGTCGCCATCTTCTCGACCCCGCTGGGCGACGCCGTCGAGGGCATCGCTCCGGCGGCCTACGTCGCCTCGACCGCGGCCGTCCTGATCGTCGTGCTGCACAACGTCGGCCTGCCCCGGCTCGGGGTGCCTGGACTGGCGGTCGTGGCGCTCGGATCGGCGAGCAATCTCGTCGCGGTCGTCGCCAACGGGGGCTACATGCCCGCCGATCCCGGCGCGCTCGCCGCGGTCGGTGCCACGTTGGGCAGCGGTTACTCGAACAGCGTCGTCGTCGCGCACGCGGCGTTGCGGCCGCTCACCGACGTCTACGCGCTGCCGGCATGGCTGCCGCTGGCGAACGTGTTCAGCGTGGGCGACGCGCTGATCTGCCTCGGCATCGTCCTGGCGGTCGCGCTCGGGATGCGCGGCGGCCCCCAGGCGGCCGACCCGATGCGGCCCGAGCCGGCGGGCGACTCCGATCCCGCGGACCGGGGCGCGATCTGAGGCCGTATATCAGCCCTTCGGGCGCCCTCCCTCGCGCAGGACGCTCCGCAGCAGGAAGGCCACGTTGGCCGGCCGCTCGGCCAGTCGCCTCATGAAGTACGGGTACCACTCCGTCCCGTAGGGGACGTAGATCCGCACCGTGTATCCAGCCGCCGCGAGACGCTCCTGGAGGTCGCGGCGGATCCCGTAGAGCATCTGGAACTCGAAGCGCTCGCGACCGATCCCCTCCGCCCTGGCGAAGGCCACTGCCCGCCCGACGATCCGCTCGTCGTGTGTTGCGAGCGCCGTGTACGCGCCGTCCTTCAGCAGCCGCTCCATCAGCGCGAGGTAACTGCGGTCGACCTCGGACTTCTCCACGAACGCGACCGAGGCGGGCTCCTTGTAGGCGCCCTTGCACAGCCGCACCGGGACGCGCTCGGAGATGAGCGATTCGACGTCCGACGCGCTGCGGCGCAGGCCCGACTGGATGACGACGCCGCTCGCCGGGTTCAACGACCGCAGGTCGCGGTAGAGGCCGAGCGTCGCGTCGACCGTCGTGTGATCCTCCATGTCGATCCGCACGAACGCGTCCAGCTCTGCCGCCCGGCGGAAGATCCGGGCGACGTTCTCGCGGCAGACCGCGCCATCGAGCGCCAGCCCCATCTGGCTCAGCTTCAGGCTCACGTTGCGAGCCAGGCCGCGGGCGGCGAGTGCGTCGAGCGTGCGCAGGTAACGCTCGACCGCCGCCGACGCGTCCTCGGCCGACCGCACGGACTCACCGAGGACGTCGACCGTCGTCAGCATCCCGGCCGCCCGCAGAGCGGTGAGCGTGTCGAGCGCCTCGTCGAGCGTCTGACCGGACACGAACCGCCCGACCATCCGGCGCGTGACCGGCAGGCGCGTGGCGACGTCCCCCAACCAGCGCTGATGAGACATCGTCAGGAGCAGCGAGCGCAGGGTCCGCTCGGGCACCTCGCTCATCGTCGAGCGCCGGGCAGCCATCTCGGTCATCGGACCTCCGTGGGACGCCTCTTCAACATGGACAGGTATCGGGGGGCGCTGGATCGTTCGCGCCGGCCGGAGGGTGCTCAGGTCTGCGCGTCGATGACGTGCGTCCGCAGGAACTCGCGGATCTTCGTGAACGCGGCCCGGCGGTTCTCCCGTCGCTCCCAGCCGTGGCCCTCGTCGTCGAACCACACGACCTCGTGGTGCTTGGACTCGATCTCGAGCGCCTCGACCATCTTCTCGCTCATCAACGGGACGACGCGGCGATCCTTGCGCCCGTGGAGGATGAGCAGCGGGGCCTCGATCCGCTCCGCCCGATAGAGGGGCGACCCGCGCCGGTAGAGCTCGGCGCGCTCGGCCTGGTCGGGGTCCCCCATCATGCCGTGCAGGTCGAGGCGGCCGACGCGGTCGCCGTGGCGGAAGCTCTCCGCGATCTCGGAGTCGCCGTAGAGATCCACGCCGGCCGACCAGATGGACGGCTCGTCGACGAGCGCGCACAGGACGAGATAGCCGCCGTACGAGCCCCCGTACACGGCGAGTCGGCCGTCCGACCACGGCTGTGCCGCCGCCCAACGAGCGACGTCGACGACGTCGTGCACGTCGGCGTGGCCCCACTCGCCGCTGTTCGCCTCCCGGAACGCCCGCCCGTAGCCGGTCGAGCCGCGGAAGTCGACGTCGATGAAGGCGAACCCGTCGTGGACGAGGAGCTGCTTGAAGGGCTGCCATGCCCGGAAGGCCTGGGAGGTCGGTCCGCCGTGAGGAAAGACGATCGTCGGGACTCGACTCGCGCCCCGACGGCCGGTCGCCGCCGGGGGCCGCCACAGCGTCCCCTCGATCGCCAGGCCGTCACGGGCCGTCACGCGGATCCGTTCGCCCATCGCCGCCCTGCCCGGCACCAGGGCCGGTCGCAGGACCGCGGGCAGCGAGTCGGTGAGCTGGCGCGGCCGGGCGTCGTCGGGGGCCAGTCCGGGCACGGGCAGGACCCACAGGTCCTGCGGCCGTGTCTCGCTCTCACCGATCGCGAGGATGTGCTGCCCGTCCGCCAGCCAAGCCACCGTTCGCCACAGGCCGTCCCAGGGATCGACCCTGCGGCTGCCACCCGGTGCGCTCACGGCCTTCGGGTTCTTCGGCGGCCGCCCACGTCCGCGCTTCACCGGACCGCCGGCGATCGGCGCGACCATCAGGTCGCACAGCCCGTCGTGGATCTCGACATGAGTGAACCAGGCGCCGTCGGGCGACACGAGCGGGACGAGGCCGAACGCTCCGTCCGGCTCGCCATGCTCGCGCGCGCCCTCCGTGAGGTAGGCGCGCTCCCGTCCGTCAGCCGACGAGCGAACGACCTGGAACCAGCCGTCGGCGTCGGAGACGAACAGGAGGGCGCTGTCCGACAGCCAGCTCACGCCCGTCTCCCACGCCCCGTCGGGTCCGGCGAGCTCGGTCTGCCCGCCGTCGATGTCGACGATCGAGATCTCGTGACGACTCGTCGGCTCGGAAGGTGTGGCGACGACGGCGAATCGACGGCCGTCGGGCGACCAGGCGAAGCGCGTGACGTCCATGCCGGGCGGCGTGACGGCGCGGGGGACGGCGGGACGCGGTTCCTTCCGCGGACGGCCCCGCCGCGGAACGGGTGCCTCGACGACCCAGATCTGCGACCACCCTCGGCGGCGCGAGACGAAGGCGAGCGAATGGCCGTCGGGCGACCAGCGTGGCTGGGACTCTCCGGCAGGATGGTGTGAGACGCGCACTTCGCGCGAGCCGTCGGCCTCGAGGACCCAGATCCCGTTGTCGCGGACAAAGGCGAGCCGGCGCCCGTCGGGCGACCACTGCGGATCGGACGATGCGGCTTCGGCGGCGGTGAGCTGTGTCGGCGCGCCGCCGCGGAGAGAGAGGACCAGGACCTGCCGGGTGCCGGCGACCTCGCCCGTGCAGGCAACCGAGCGGTCCCGCGGGTTGAGCCGGAACTCGCGCAGCGGCTCGACTGCGACGATGCGCTCGACGGTCAGGACGTCGACGACTGGATCGGCGCTGGCCATGCTTCCTTCCCCTCCGGCGTCAGGCGTCCCGGGCGGGGCGATCGGCCTGGTCGTGCCCTCGGTCCTGGTCGTGCCCTCGATCCTGGTCGTGCCCTCGGTCCTGGTCGTGCCCTCGATCCTGGTCGTGCCCTCGATCCTGGTCGTGCCCTCGATCCTGGTCGTGCCCTCGATCCTGGTCGTGCCCTCGATCCTGGTCGTGCCCTCG
>DASVZT010000024.1:0-14732 GCA_036391495.1 Candidatus Limnocylindrales bacterium | reverse complement strand
TCTTCGTCGTGCCGGGGGCGCCGCACGAGGCGATGGTCCGCCGCCCGGCGCTCGTCAACGAGGCGCTGCGCGGCTTCTATCGGGATGCCTTGTCGGGGTGACGATACTGTCGCCATGACCGGAGCAGATCAGACCGGCGGTGGCGATTGCGTGGCCGTCCGCTTCCCGGCCGAGGACGCCTCGGGGCGACCGCTCGACGGCGTTGCGCTCGTCCTGCTCGACCGACCGAGGGCGCTGAACGCGCTGAACGAGGCACTCCTGTCGCAGCTCGTCGCGGCCCTGCGCGAGCTGGACGAGGACGTCGCCTGCCGCTGCATCGTCATCGCCGGCGCCGGCGAGCGCGCCTTCGCAGCCGGGGCCGACATCCGCGAGATGGCCGACGAGACGCCGGCCTCGCTCCGCCTGCACGACCGCTTCGCGCGCTGGGACGAGATCGCGGCGATCCACACGCCGATGATCGCGGCGATCCGCGGCTACGCACTGGGCGGCGGGCTGGAGCTCGCACTGGGCTGCGACATGATCCTCGCCGGCGACGACGCCGTCTTCGGCCAGCCGGAGATCAACCTGGGCATCATCCCCGGTGCAGGCGGGACGCAGCGGCTGACGCGGGCCATCGGCAAGGCGCGGGCGACGGAGCTCATCCTCACCGGTCGCACCGTGACTGCGACGGAGGCGGAGCGGCTCGGCTTCGTGACCCGTGTCGTCCCGGCCGCGGAGACGGTCCCGGCCGCGCTCGAGCTCGCCGCCATCGTCGCCGGCAAGGCGCCGCTGGCCGTGCTCTCGGCCGTCGACGCCATCCGGGCGGCCGACGAGCTGCCACTCTCGGCAGGCGTCGCTCACGAACGACGCGACTTCCACCTCCTGTTCGGGACCGAGGACCAGCGCGAGGGCATGGCGGCCTTCCTCGAGAAGCGACGGCCGAGCTGGAAGGGGCGGTGACGGGCCGATGACGACGCTCGATCCGCGAGACGACGAGCGGATCGCGCGACCGATCTCGCTGTCGCCCGAGCACGATTGGCGGGCGGGTGCACCGCTGGTCACGCCACTCCTGATGCCGGCCGGGATGAGCGGGCTGGCTGCCGAGGGCCTGACGCCGGCGTCGCTGAGCGAGATGGCGCAGGCGCACACTCAGCCGATCATCGACCGCGGGCCGGCCGGCCTCGCGATCGTCTACGCGATCGAGGCGGACGGATTCGACGTCGTCGTGAACGGCGAGCACCTCCTGTCCTGGGCGGTCCCGGCCGAGGAGGTGCGGGCCGCCGCGATGCGCAACCTCGCCACGTGGTCCGCGGGAGCGGACTGGAGCCTCGAGGTCGCCGGGGAGCGGCGGCTCCTGGCGTCTGCTCACCCGACGGGCTCCGATGCCACCCGCCTCCTTCTCCCCGACGTCCTGGCCCATATCGAGGCGGAGCTCGGCGGTCGCGGCCGCATCCTGATCGGCGTCCCGGAACGGCACCTCCTCGTCGCTGGGACACTCTCGTCCGCGGACGTCGAGTTCGGGCCGCTCTTCGCGGCCTTCCTCGAGGCCCAGTTCGAGGCGGCCGACGAGCCGATCGATCCACGCGTCCTGGAGCTCGTCGCCGGGGAGGTCGTCCCCTTCGGATCCTGAGTCGACCCCGGTCGCCCGAGTCGGGAGCGGGCAGGCGCGCCTCGTGGAGACCCCGGCGACCGGGTAGCATCGGGACATGAGCCGCGACCTGCATCGCCCCCTCCGCGAAGCCTGGATCGTCGACGCGGTCCGGACACCGATCGGCCGCTACGGCGGCGCCCTCGCGTCGGTGCGGCCCGACGATCTCGCCGCACTCGTCGTCCGTGCGATCGTCGATCGGACCGGGATCGACCCGTCGGCCGTCGAGGACGTCATCCTCGGTTGCGCCAACCAGGCCGGCGAGGACAACCGCAACGTCGCCCGGATGGCCCTGCTCATCGCCGGGCTGCCGGTCGAGGTCGCCGGCCTGACCGTCAACCGCCTGTGCGGGAGCGGGCTCCAGGCGATCAACTCGGCCGCCCACGCGATCGGCGCCGGCGACGGCGAGGTCTTCATCGCCGGCGGAGTCGAATCGATGTCCCGCGCGCCGTACGTCATGCTCAAGCCCCGGGAGCCGTTCGAGCGCGGGACGCACGAGCTCGTCGACTCGACGCTCGGGTGGCGCTTCGTCAATCCGCGCCTCGCGGACCGCTTTCCGCCGATCTCGCTCGGAGAGACGGCCGAGTGCGTCGCCGACCAGTGGTCGGTCGGCCGTGAGCGGCAGGACGCCTTCGCGCTGGAGAGCCAGCGGCGGGCGGTCGCGGCGATCGAGGGCGGACGCTTCGACGAGCAGATCGTGCCGGTGCCCGTCCCGCAGCGGAAGGGTGAGCCGATCCTCGTGGCGCGCGACGAGCACCCGCGGGCGGACACGTCAGCCGAGGCGCTCGCGCGATTGCGGCCGGCCTTCACGAAGGACGGCACGGTCACGGCGGGCAACTCCTCGGGCATCAACGACGGCGCGTCCGCGACCCTCGTCGTCGAGGCCGAGCGGGGACGCGAGCTGGGGCTGCGGCCGATGGCGCGCATCGTGTCGACCGCGGTGGCCGGCGTCGACCCGTCGATCATGGGCATCGGCCCGGTGCCGGCCATCCGGAAGGCGCTCGGCCGAGCGGGGCTGGCGATCGGGGACATCGATCTCGTCGAGCTCAACGAGGCCTTCGCATCGCAGTCCGTCGCGTGCATGGACGAGCTCGGGCTCGACGCGCGGCGCGTCAACGTCAACGGCGGGGCGATCGCACTCGGCCATCCGCTCGGTGCCAGCGGCGCCCGCCTCGTGACGATGCTCGTCCATGAGCTCCGGCGCTCCGGTGGGCGCTACGGCCTCGCCTCGATGTGCATCGGCGTCGGCCAGGGGATCGCGACGGTCGTCGAGCGCCTCGACTGACCGGGGACGACCTCGACGGACGGAGGAGGGTCGACGCCCCCTCCGGCCTGAGCTATCCGGCCGGCGCGGGCTCGGGCGCCGGTGGCTCGGGCGCCGCCCCGGGCGGCGTCTCGCGCGGGCGGTCCGTCCGCAGCTCGCGCAGCGATGCCTGGTCGAGGCCGGTGAACCGCGGCAGGTCGGCCATGCCCGTCCGTGCCAGCCGCTCGGCCATCGTGGAGGTCACGACGCTGTCGATCGCGGGGTCGCGCACGAGCGCCCGCAGCGTCTCAGCCGTCACCTCGAACAGCTCCGACGGCTCGGCGGCCACGACGTTCGCCGTCCGCGATCGGCCCGTCAGCGCGGCGATCTCGCCGAAGAAGTCGCCCGCGTTCATCGTCGAGAGCACCTGTTCCTGGCCGTCGTCCGACGGCGCCCCGGCGACCAGCCGTCCCTCGACCACGAAGTAGGCCGCGTCGCTCTGCTCGCCGATCCCGACGACGCGCGTCCCGGTCGGCGCCTGGCGGATCGCGGAGCCCGCCACGAAGGCGTCGCGCTCCGCCGGCCCGAGGTTCGCGAGGAGCGGCAGCCGTCCGACCAGCCGGTCGAAGTCGGCCAGCGTCGCGGCGCGGCCGGGTGACAGCGCCGGCGCCGACGGCGCGCCGCGCAGGAGGTGCAGCGCATGGCGCCACTCCGCCGCGGGTCGGCCGAGGCCGGGCATGATCAACGCCAGCAGCCCAGCGCCGAGCGTCAGCGCGCCCGACGTCACCACGAGGACGCGGATGTTGATGACGTCCGCCAGGCCGGCCGCGAGCATCCCGACCAGGAAGACCGCGTCCCGCGAGACGAAGTAGACGCTCGCGACCCGTCCGCGCACCTCGCGGGTCGTGTTGCGCTGGATGAGCGTTCGCCGGCCGATCCCGTACGGCGCGTTCGTGAACCCCGACATCGTGACGATCGCGATGGCGATCCAGATGTTGGTCGAGAGGCCGTAGAGGATCCCGAAGAGCGACATCGAGAGCGCCGACAGCGCGATCCACTGGCCCTCGTACAGCCGGGTCGCGAAGCGGGCGAAGAACAGGCTGCCGGCGACGAAGCCGACCGAGGTCAGGCCCTCCTGGATCCCGTACTCGAACTCCGTCGCGTGCAGAGCCGAGATGCAGAACGGCAGGAGCAGCGAGTTCCACAGGCCGATGCTCAGGGCATACACGGCGCCGATGACGAACAGCGAGCGCAGCACCGGCACCCCGAAGAGGAACGAGACGCCGCTGCGCAGGTTCGCGAAGACACTCCGGACGCTGGTCTCGCCCTCCGGCGTGAACGTCGGGATCGCCACCAGGAAGATGCAGGCCGCCGAGAAGACGAACGACAGGGAGTCGATGTAGAAGGCGAGGTAGATGTCGAACGCGGCGAGGAAGCCGGCGGCCGCGAAGCCGACCGCCGTCGACCCGAACGAGCTGATCGCCAGGAGTGCGTTCGCCGCGTCGAGCTCCTCGTCCGTCGCGAGCTCGGGGATGACGCTCTCCTTGGCCGGGTCGAAGAACTGCGTCACGGCGCTGGAGGCGAAGACGACGACGTACAGCCAGTAGACGGAGAACCCGCTGAGGAACGGGATGAGCGCGACCAGGCAGCCACGCGTCAGGTCGCCCACGATCATGATCCGCTTGCGGTCGAAGCGGTCGACGAAGACCCCGGCGACCAGCCCGACGAGGAGGCTCGGGGCCGCCGTCGCCATGAGCATGAGGCCGACGGCGAGCGCGCTGTCGGTCTGGCGGTAGATGAGGATCCCGGCGGCGATGGCGGTGAAGGAGCTGCCGATGGTCGAGACGAGCTCGCCCAGCCACATGAGGAAGAAGTTCCGGCGACGGAGGACGGCGAATGCCGACGGTGCGGTCGCTCCGGACACGGCCTGCGCGGTCGTCATCGTTCCTCCGTCGGTGGGCGGGTCGGAGTCCCGGGGTGGCTGCTAGCCTAGCGGGCGTCCCACCTGCTGGGTAGCCCCCAGCCTGCCAGGGGCGGGAAACGTCCATTTTCGACGGATCGGCTTGTCGAAATAGCGGCGGCGTCCTAGCATCCAGGTGAGCACCCGGGTGCTACGCTACGCAATCATCCTCACGAACGAGGTCTCCTTTCGATGATCGACGGCGCCCCCCTGAGCCTGGCCCTGACCGATGCCGCCGCCGGCAAGCTCAAGGAGCTCACGGCCGGCGAGACCAATCCCGCCATCGGCCTCCGCGTCTACGTCTACAGCGGCGGCTGCTCGGGCTTCCGCTACGGCATGATGCTCGAGGACGCCCCGACGGCCGAGGACCGGACGATCGAGTCGAACGGCGTGCGCGTCTATGTCGACGATCGGAGCGTCGACCTTCTCCACGGCGCGCAGATCGACTATGTCGACACGCTCATGGGCGCGGGCTTCACCGTGAACAACCCGAACGCCGTCTCCTCGTGCGGCTGCGGCTCCAGCTTCCGAACCGCCGACGACGCGGGCGCGCCGCGCTCCTGCGCCCACTGACCTCACCGGCGGCGCCCTGACCGGGGCGGCGCCGTGCCGCCCCTCTCCCGCCGATCGAACCGGGGGTTGCGGCTCCCGGTTCGCCGATTCCGGCGACGCGACGACGACCGGCCGCACGGCCATTGACAGCCGCCGCCGCCGACCGTAGCGTCGGCCACGACACGAGGCCCGGGCGCCGCGATACGGACGACCGGCCGTGTCCGCCTCGATGACCGGCCGAGTGCGCCGGACGATCTTTCGCCACGCCTGAGCGGGATCTTTGCGGGTGTCTCCACCCGCGTCACGGCCCGACGGGTCCTGGCAGGGGAGGGCTCATGAGAACGAAGCAGTTGCGCGTCGCCGGGGTGCTGGTCGCGACGTTCGCGATCGTGCTCTCGGCGTGCAGCAGCAGCGCGACCACGGCGCCGTCAGCGCCTTCAGCATCCGGCAGCGCCGCTGCCGCCACATGCCCGTCGGGCAGCACGCAGATCGAGGTCCAGTCCTGGTGGACGACCGGCGGCGAGTCCACCGGCCTGCAGAAGCTGTTCGATGCGTTCAACGCAGCCAACCCGGGCCTCTGCGCCTACAACGCCGCGATCGCGGGTGGTGCGGGCACGGCCGCCCAGGCGGTCATCAAGAGCCGGACGCTGGCCGGCAACCCGCCCGACACCTTCCAGGTCCACATGGGCCACGAGCTGCTCGACACGTACGTCAACCTGTCCGGCGGCTCCGTCCTCGCGCCGCTCGATTCGAGCGTCATCGACCCGTCCAAGTTCCCGGCGGGCGTCGTCTCGATCATCAGCGGCAAGGATGGGAAGATCTACACCGTCCCGATGAACATCCATCGGGCGAACGTCCTCTGGTACAACAAGAAGGTCTTCTCGGACAACAACCTCACCCCGCCGACCACGTGGGATGAGTTCAACACGACCGCCGCGACGCTCAAGGCCAAGGGCATCACCCCGCTCGCCGTCGGCGACAACGGCATCTGGGCCTACGGGATGGTCTTCGAGACGATCCTGATCAGCGAGCTCGGGGCGGACGGGTTCAACGGCCTGTGGACGGGCGCCACCAAGTGGGACGACCCGAAGGTCACCGCTGCGCTGAACGAGCTCAAGACCGTCACCGGCTTCATCAACGCCGACCACAACTCCCTGTCGTGGGACCAGGCCAACCAGCTCGTCATCGACGGCAAGGCCGCGATGACGATCATGGGCGACTGGGCCAACGGCGACTACGTCGCCAAGAACTTCACCGGCTATGGCTGGGCGGCGGCGCCCGGGAACGACAAGATCTACCAGGCGCTCGCCGACTCGTTCCCGCTCCCGGCCAAGGCTCCGCATCCCGACGCCGTGAAGAAGCTCCTCGCCTTCATGGCTTCGCAGCAGGGCCAGGACATCTTCAACCCGTACAAGGGCTCGATCCCGGCACGGATCGACGCGGGCAACCCGCCCGCCGGCCAGCAGCAGTACAACGACTACCAGAAGTCGGCCATGGCCGAGTGGAAGACCGACACCGTCGTTCCGAGCATGGAGCACGGTGCGGCTGCCGCCCCGGCCTGGAAGTCCGCCATCGAGGCGGCGCTGACCACGTTCGAGACCGGCCTCGACGTCGCCGCCACCCAGACGGCGCTCGCCGCGGCCGCCAAGGACGCCGGCTTCTAGTTCCCAGCCGGCTCGATTCGAGAGGGCGACGGCCCAGCGGCCGTTGCCCTCTCCCCTACCGTGAGACCCGTGAGACGACTGACGCGCGACCGGCTCTTCGCGATCGTCCTCCTGGCGCCGGCCATCGTCGCCGTGACGATCTTCGTCTACGGGATGATCGCCTGGACGGGATGGGTCTCCCTGTCGAAGGCGAACGATCTCTCCTTCGACATGAGCTGGAACGGGCTCGCCAACTACGAGTCGATCTTCGCCTCCATCCGCTTCCAGATCGACCTGCGCAACCTCGTCGTCTTCACGGTCTTCTTCGTCGGGATCTCGCTCGTCATCGGCATCGTTCTGGCCAACATGCTCGACCGGAAGATCCGGGCGGAGGGCTTCTTCCGCAGCGTGATCCTCTTCCCGATGGCGATCAGCTTCATCGTCACCGGCGTCGTCTGGAAGTGGCTGCTCACCCCGACGGCCGGCGTGAACGTCCTGCTCGGCCTCGACCCGGCCAGCAACCGGTGGTTCACGGATCCGACCGTCATCCACCTCGGCACCGACAGCCCGGCGGGCAAGATCCTCTCGGATCTCGGGCTGGGGGCCCTCGCGTCGACCGAGTTCGGCATCCCCGTCGCCCTCTTCTCGCTGGTCATCGCCGCCGTGTGGCAGATGTCCGGCTTCGTCATGGCCCTTTATCTCGCCGGCCTCCGCGGCATCCCGGATGAGCTCCGCGAGGCGGCACGGGTTGACGGGGCGAGCGAATGGCAGGTCTTCCGGCGGGTCATCCTGCCGCTCCTGACGCCGGTCACGGTCACCAGCGTCATCATCCTCGGTCACATCAGCCTGAAGATCTACGACCTCCAGCAGGCGATGACGAAGGCGGGTCCCGGCTTCGCGACCGACTTCCCGTCGGCGTTCATGTGGCAGACGGCATTCACCGACAACGCATTCGCGAAGGGCGCCGCGGTCGGCATCGTCATGCTCGTCCTGGTTGCCACGCTCATCGTCCCGTACCTGGCGTGGAGCCGGGGCCAGGAGACCGAATGACCGCAGTCGCCGTGCCCGCGAAGGCACCCGCCATCCCACGCCGCCGCGAGATGCTCCGCCGGATCGTGCGCGCCGGGATCTACGCCCTGCTCCTGGCGGCCGCCGTCTTCTACCTCATCCCGGTCTACCTGCTCGTCATGACCGGCCTCAAGACGTTCGCCGAGGCGAACAACCAGGCCCTCATGTGGCAGCTGCCGGCCTCGGCGAGCCTCGACAGCTTCAAGGAGGCCTGGCGGACGATCTCGCCGAACTTCGTGAACAGCACGCTCATCGCCGTGCCGGCCGCTGTCCTCTCGTCGATGTGGGGCTCGCTCAACGGCTACATCCTCGCCAAGTGGCGGTTCCGCGGCTCGGAGACGCTGTTCACGCTGATCCTGTTCGGGATGTTCATCCCGTACCAGGCGATCCTGATCCCGCTGCTCAAGGTGGAGTCCGCCGTCGGCCTCTACAACACGATCGCCGGGCTCGTCGTCGTCCACATCATCTACGGCATCCCGATCACGACCCTGATCTTCCGCAACTACTACGTCGGCATCCCGACCGAGCTCGTCGAGGCCGCGCGCGTCGACGGCGACGGGTTCTTCGGCATCTACCGGCACATCCTGCTGCCCATCTCCATCCCGGGCTTCGTCGTCGTCCTGATCTGGCAGTTCACCTCGGCGTGGAACGACTTCCTCTTCGCGGTGACGCTCACCGGCCAGCAGAACTGGCCGATCACGGTCGCGGTCAACAACCTCGCCGGGAGCTTCGAGGTGGCGTGGAACGTCCAGATGGCCGGCGCGCTCATCGCGGCGATCCCGACGCTCGTCATCTACGTCCTCCTCGGCCGGTATTTCATGCGCGGTCTCCTGGCCGGGTCGCTGAAGGGCTGACGCGCCGCCGCCGTCCGCCGCTGCGCTCGTCAGGCGCGAGGTCCGGGTTGCAGACCTTGGAGGAACGTCCACACTAGCGGCGTGCCGCTCACCGTCCGACAGCTCGTGGCGCGCCCCGAGCTCCAGCTGACCGTTCTCGTCGAAGGCGACCTGGACCGCCCGATCAGCTGGCTCCACGGCACGGAGATGCCCGATGCCTCGAACGTCCTCGACGGCGGCGAGGTCGTGCTCACGGCGGGGATCTGGTACTGGGCCGGCACCTCCGGCGCCTCGTTCGTCGACCAGCTGTGCAAGGCGGACGTCGCCGCGCTCGGCTTCGGCCCGTCGCCGCTCCTCGAGGAGGTCCCCGACGACATCGTCGAGGCGTGCCGCGCCACGGGCCTCACGCTGTTCCGCGTCACGCCCGGCGTCACGTTTCTCCAGATCTCCAAGTCGTACTTCGCCTCCTACGTGGCCGAGCGCGCACAGCCGCTGCGCGAGTCGCTCGACCGGAGCGAGGAGCTCGCCCGCAGCCTTGTCGGCGACGAGGGTGTCCCCGGCGTCCTGCGCGTGCTCGCCAGGTGGCGTCCCGGGTGGGTCGGCGTCGTCGACGCCCGCCGCGGCATCGTCGCCTCGGAGGGCGCGACGCCGCCGCGACAGGAGCAGCTCCGCGCGCTTCTCGACCGTCGCCCCGTCCCAGGGTGGCTCGCCTACCCGGTTCCCGGGCGCTCCACCGACGCGACCCTCGTCGTCGAGGTGCCCGGCAGCCGCCTCGCGCCGGACGAGCGCGCCCTCGTCGACCAGGTCCTGCCGTTCATCGGGATCGAGCTCCAGCGGGAGCGGACCGTCCGCGAGACCGTGCGGCGTTTCGCCGTGGAGCTGTTCGACCTCGTCGCCGCCGGGGATGCCCACCAGACGGCCGGCATCGCCCGCCTGCGCAGCTTCGGGCTCGACCCCGACGACCCGCTCGTCGTCGTCGCCTGCGAGGTCGACGACCTGGACGCCGGTCTCCCGGTCGTCGAGCGCGTTCTCGGGCGGCACGACCGGCGGGCGGCCGTCGCGATCAAGCCGCCGTGGATCGTCGGGGTGGCGCAGGCCGCGCCGCCCCTCGAGCTCGAGACGCTCGGCTCGGACCTGCACACGTCGCTCGGCCCGGCCTCGTGCGTCGGCGTCGGCGGGATCGCAGCGGACGCGCGGGGGCTGAGGTCGAGCTTCGTCGGGGCGGAGCACGCCTGCCGCTTCGCGCGGCGGCACGGCCGCTCGGGTTATGCCACCCACGACGAGCTCGCCTCGCTCGACCTCCTGCTCGCCGTCGGCGACGCGCACCTGCTCGAGTCGTTCGAGATCGCGCTCCTCCGCCCGCTCGAGGCGCACGACGCGAAGCGCAACACGAACCTCGTGGAGACGCTCGAGCGGTTCCTGACGTCGGGCGGGGAGTACCAGTCGACGGCCGACGCGCTCCACGTCCACGTCAACACGCTGCGGCTGCGCCTCGCCCGGATCGAGAGCCTGACCGGGCGCCGGCTAGCCTCGATGGAGGACCGGGTCGACTTCTGGGTCGCGCTCAAGTCGCGGACGTCGACGGGAGGCGAGGGGGCCAGGGGACCGGCGGGGCCGAGGGGTCCGAACGACCTGTAGGAACCTCCAGTTTCAGTGTGCGTTTCTGGAGGGACCGACGCTTCCGCCGGCGCGCGCGCATGCGCACACTGGCACGTATCCGCCTCAGCATCGCGAGAGGGACTGCGTCAGTGAGCGAATTCCCGAGCAAGGCCAAGTGCGTCGTCATCGGCGCCGGCATCGTGGGCAACAGCCTCGTCTACCACCTCGCCCGCCTCGGCTGGCGCGACATCGTCCAGATCGACAAGGGCCCTCTCCCGAACCCGGGCGGGTCGACCGGCCATGCGTCCAACTTCATCTACCTGGTCGACCACAACAAGGAGATGACCGCGCTCACCAACGAGAGCGCGCAGCAGTACATCGACTGGGGCGTCTACACGGCCTGCGGCGGCATCGAGGTCGCCCGAACCGAGGCCCGGATGGAGGAGCTCCGTCGCCGCATGGCCTCGACCAAGTCGTGGGGCGTCGAGGGCTCGCGGCTCGTCACCCCCGCAGAGGTGAAGGAGCTCGTCCCGTTCATCAACGAGTCGATCCTCCTCGGCGGCTTCTACAACCCGGGCGTCGGGGTCTGCGACTCGCTCCGTTTCGGGACGCTCTGCCGTGAGAAGGCCCAGGAGATGGGCGCGCTCACGAGCATCCCGAACACCGAGGTCACGGGCTTCGACGTCCAGGACGGGCGGGTCAGAGCCGTCAGGACGACGCGCGGCGACATCGAGGCCGAGTACGTGGTCATCGCCTGCGGCGTCTGGGCCGCGCGGGTCGCCGAGATGGCCGGCGCGTTCATCCCGCTCACGCCGGTCGTCCACCAGATGGCCGACTACGGGCCGGTGCCGCTCTTCGAGAAGTCGAGCAAGGCGATCGAGTACCCGATCGTCCGCGACATGGACGTCCTCATGTACGAGCGACAGGACGGCGTCGGCCTCGAGGTCGGCTCGTACGCCCATCGCTCGATCATCCACGACCCCGAGGAGATCCCGTCGGTCGAGGCGGCCGCGCTCTCTCCGACGGAGTTCCCGTTCACGCAGGAGGACTTCGACCCGCAGCTGGCCGATGCGCTCGACCTGATGCCGGACATCCTCGGCGACGAGCGCGTCGGGCAGAAGTACGCCATCAACGGTCTCATCTCGCTCACGCCGGACGGCATGCCGGTCCTCGGCGAGACGCCCGAGGTGAAGGGCCTCTGGTCCGCGGCGGCGGTGTGGGTCAAGGAGGGCCCCGCGGTCGGCCAGTGCGTGGCCGAATGGATGGTCCTCGGCGAGCCGCACATCGACCTGGCCGCCTCCGACGTCGCCCGCTTCCACGCCCACCAGAAGACGCGCCGGCACGTCAAGGAGCGCTCGTTCGAGGCGTTCCCGAAGACGTACGGCATCGTCCACCCGGCAGAGCAGTACCTCTCGGACCGGCCGCTCCGCAAGACGCCGATGTACGACGTCGAGAAGGAGCTCGGCGCGGAGTTCTTCGAGGTCGCGGGCTGGGAGCGGGCTCAGTGGTTCGAGTCGAACCGTCCGCTCGTCGTCAAGTACGGCATCAAGGATCGCGAGCACGAGTGGGATTGCCGCTGGTGGTCGCCGATCACGAACGCCGAGCACATGGCGATGCGTGAGAACGCCGGGCTGTTCGACCTCTCGAGCTTCGTCATCTTCGACATCGTCGGCCCGGGCGCCCTCGCCGGCGTCCAGAAGGTCGCGATGCGCAACTGCGACGTCGCCACCGGCCGCGTGGTCTACACGCCGGTCCTCGCCTCGAACGGCGGCTTCAAGAGCGACCTGACGATCATGCGGCTGGCGAAGGACGTCTTCCGCGTCGTCACCGGCGCGGCCCACGGCATGGCGGACCTCAAGTGGTTCCGCGACAACATGCCGGCGGACGCGGCGATCGTCGACCAGACGTCGACCTTCACGACGGTCGGCATCTGGGGCCCGAAGGCACGCACGATCCTCCAGAAGCTCACCCGGGCCGATCTCTCGAACGAGGCCTTCAAGTTCGGCCAGTGCAAGACGATCGAGGTCGGCTCCCAGCTCGTCCTCGCCTCGCGCATCAGCTACGTCGGCGAGCTCGGCTGGGAGCTCTACGTCCCGATGGAGCAGGGCGAGCGCCTGTACCGCGAGATCCTGGAGGCCGGCAGGCCAGAGGGCCTCGTCCCGTGCGGCATCGCCGTCTACGTCGGGACGGGCCGACTCGAGAAGGGCTACCGGGCGACGGGCGCTGAGCTCGAGACCGAGTTCAACGTGGTCGAGGCCGGGATGGCGACGGGCAAGGTCAAGGACGCGGACTTCATCGGCAAGGAGGCGCACAAGCGCCACCTGGCCGAGGAGCCGGCGGCCCTCCTCTGCACGCTGACGATGCGCGACCACATGAGCAAGGCGGGCATCAAGCGCTATCCGCTCGGCCGCGAGCCGATCGTCCTCGAGGACGGCACGCCACTGACCGACGCGCACGGCCGCAACTCGTACGTCACCAGCGCGGGCATGGGTCCCTCGCTCGGGCGGTACATCCTCCTCGCGTACCTCCCCCGGGAGCACGCGGTCGAGGGCAAGAAGCTGTTCGTGGAGTACATGGGCGAGCGCTATCCCGTGACGGTCGACGTCGTCGGCTCCCGGCCGATCTTCGACCCCGAGAACGCTCGGGTGCGGGCGTAGCCGATGAAGGTCCTCGTCTGCATCAAGCGCGTCCCGATGACGGGCGGCAGGATCGACCTGGCGCCCGACGAGAAGTCGATCGAGACGAAGCACCTCGGCTTCACCATCGGCCCGCACGAGGAGTGCGCGGTCGAGGAGGCCGTCCGGCTCGTCGAGGCGAACGGGGGCGACTCCGCCGTCCTCACCCTCGGGCCGGCGGACGCCATCCAGCAGCTCCGTGACGCGATGGCGCTCGGGATCGCCCGGGCCATCCATCTCGAGACGGCCGGCGAGGAATGGGATCCCGAGGCGACGGCGTCGGCCATCCTCGCGGCGATCCGGGCGGACGAGGCCGCGTCGGGCCCGTTCGACGTCATCCTGTTCGGGAACGAGTCGGCCGACACCGGCGCGTACCAGACCGGGATCCGCGTCGCGGCTGCCCTCGGACGCCCTGTCGTGCGCGGCGTGAAGGGGCTCTCCGTGTCCGGTTCGACCGCGCGGGCCGAGCAGGCGACGACGACGGGGCGGGATGTCTACGAGATCCCGCTCCCGGCGGTCGTCACGGTCCTCGAAGGGCTGAACCTGCCGCGCTACCCATCCGTGCCGGGCCGGCTGCGTGCGAAGTCGAAGCCGGTCGAGACGTCTCAGCCGGCTCGGCCGGAGCCGCGCCTCGAGACGATCCGGCTGGTGGTCCCCGAGGGACCGAGCAAGCAGGCCGAGGTCCTCGGCCACGGAGCGGAGGCGGCGCCACGTGTCGTCGAGATCCTCCAGAGCGTGGGGGTGATCTGATGGCGGCCGCACTGGTCCTCGTCACCGGCGCCGACGGTGCCGCGGACGAGGTCTCGCTCCAGGCCGTGACGTTCGCCCGCCGGTTCGCCGGTGGGGCGGTCGAGGCCGTGGTCATCGGTCCCGGTGCGGGCGCGCTCGCCTCCGGGCTCGGTGCGTACGGCGTGTCCGCTGCATGGGTCGCGGAGGATCCGCGGCTCGCTTCGTACGCGCCCGACGCGTGGGCGCGGATCGTGGCAGACGTCGCGGCCTCGTCCGGCGCCTCCGCCGTGCTCGCGGCCGGGACCGACGTCGGGAACGATGTCCTCGCCCGGGTCGCGGCACGTGTCGGTGAGCCGTTCGCGGCGAACTGCACGAAGGCGGCGGCCGGCTCCGGGTCCGGCTCCGTGTCGGGGTCGAGGTCGGGGTTGGGCTCGGGGTCGGGCTCGGGGTCGGAGGTGTCGCTCACGCGCATCCGCTGGGGCGGCAGCCTCTTCGAGGAGGCCGTCCTCCGGCCGGTGTCGCTGGCGATCATGACAGTCGTGCCGCACGCGATCGCCGCCGAGGCGATGAACGGCACGTCGGCGGAGGTGCGCCCGTTCGCGCCGACGCTCGACGACGCCGATCTCGTGGTGCGGGTCGTGGACAGGGTCGGTGCGGCGACCGGCGGCGTCACCCTGGCCGACGCGAAGGTCGTCGTGACGGGCGGCCGCGGTGTCGGCTCGGCAGAGGGCTTCGGCCCGATCGAGGAGCTCGCCACGCTGCTCGGCGGCGCGGTCGGCTGCTCACGTGCCGTGACGATCGCC
>DASVZT010000023.1:0-3580 GCA_036391495.1 Candidatus Limnocylindrales bacterium | reverse complement strand
CGCGGATGTTGGGAGGGCAGCGTCCCGCGCGCCGAGTGCCCGCTCAACGGCGCGATGGTCCCGTGGGACCGTGGTCCGTTCGTCCTTGCGGCACGACGGGGTTCCGCACCTGGCGGTTCGGGGGGGCGGCGGGATCGTCCTCGTGCGAAATGGACTCTCGCGCGCAAAGCAGGGGCCCGCGCGAACGCCGGCCCTCCGGTGAGCGGTCGCCGAGCCTGACGGGGTCGATTGCCCTGGCAGGGCTGTTTTCAGGCTTGGATCGGCCGTAAGGCGTTCGATCCCAGGTATCTCGGCCGGCACCGTGCGACGTCCAGGCCGTCTCGCGCACGCCGAGCGGGTTCAGCGCGCGGCTGGCCGTCGGTGCCGTAGCTTGACCGGCCTCTACCCCCGCAGATAGCCCTCTCAGGGCAATCGTCCTCGGCAGCGTGGCGAGGCCCGCCCCGGCGTGCTCCGGGACTCAGCCTCCGAGGCGGTCGATCAGCTGCGCGAGGGGCGGGTTGGCGAGATCGCGGTCGGACAGGATCGGCCGACCGTCGGGCGCCCCCCCGACCCTCGGCCAGGCCACCGCGGCGGTCGGGTCGTCCCAGGCGAAGCCGAGCTCGTCGGTCCCGTCGTATTCGTTCGTGACGAAGTAGACGAGCTCGAGCGGCTCGAGGGCGAGGAACCCATGCGCGACGCCGGCGGGGATCGTCACCGTCTGGTCGGCGTCGAGCCGGCGCGTCTCGACGAGGGGGCGCGGCCCGCTCCCGTCGATCAGCGGGCGGACGTCCACGAGCGCCACGAAGGCCTGGCCGGCAGCCACGATCCAGTGGTCGAGCTGCCGGCGGTGGAGATGGAGTCCGCGCAGGACGCCAGCGTCGGATGTCGAGAGGTTCGCCTGGACGAAACGCGCGTCCGGGAGACCGGCGGCCGCGACAGCGAGTGAGGGCCAGGCGCTCGCCCGCCAGAGCTCCCGGAACGAGCCGCGGCGGTCGCCGAAGCGGCGGATCGAGCCCCAGCTGACGCCCGGAAGCGGCGAGCCCTGGTTCATGAGCGCGCCCTGGTCCGCGCGCCCTGGTCCGCGCGCCCGCGCTGGTCCGCGGTCATCCGCGTCCCCTGGATCGCGCGCGCGACCGGACGCGGGTCGGCATCTCGTCGGCCAGCGCCAGCCTCCACTCGCGCAGCGGCTCACCACCGGGGAGCGGCGTCGGTTCGAGGACGCCCCATGCCGGGGGGTTCGAGGCACGCGGCCACTCCGAGCGCGAGACATCCCGCGTCTCGACCGCGACGTCCGCCATCCGCAGCACCTCCCTGGCCCACTCCGCCCTGGTCGCCACGCCGGCGTTCACGACGTGATGCGTGCCCGCCAGCTCGCCTGAGCCCAGCAGCTCGGCGATCGCGTCGGCCACGTCCGCGGTGCAGGTCGGCGAGCCCCACTCGTCGGCCACGAGCCGCAGCGGCTCGCCCGACGCCCGCGCCCGCTCCGCGGCCGACAGGATCCGGTCGGGGAAGTCGTCCCCCGGCGGCCCGTAGAGCCAAGCGGTGCGGACGATCGCGAGCTGGGCGCCCCCGGGCCCGGTCTCGAAGGCGTCTCGGGCGGCGGCCTCGCCGGCCAGCTTGCTCGCCCCGTAGGCGTTCGGGGGAGACGTCGGGTCATCCGGCCGGTAGCCACGACCGTCGGTCCGCAGGCCGTCGAAGACCTCGTTCGTCGAGACGACGACGAGGTCGATCCCCGCCCGGGCGCAGGCGCGGGCGAGCACGCCCGTCGCCTCGCCGTTGCGGCGCATCGCCAGCTCGGGCTCCCGCGCGCAGCCGTCGACGTCCGTCCATGCCGCACAGTGGACGACGGCCTCCAGGCGATCGCGCGCGAGGAGTCCGCCGACCGACTCCGGTGCATCGAGGTCGAAGTCCGCCCGAGGCCAGGCGATCGGACCCCAGGGCCCAGTGAACGGGGCGTCTTCGAGGGCTGCGACAACCGCGCGGCCGAGCCGGCCGGCGGCTCCCGTCACCGCGACGCGCATCGGTCCGCCGGCCTCAGGGAGCGTCCGCGGGACGGCCGCCGGCGATTCGCGCCGCGTACTGCCGCTCGTAATAGGCGTCCCAGTCACCGGCCTTGATCGCCCGCCACCACGCCGCGTTGTCGCGGAACCAGGCGATCGTCGTGGCGAGCCCCTCGGCGAACGCCGTCCGGTTGCGCCAGCCGAGCGCCGCGACCTTCGACCCGTCCATCGCGTAGCGGCGGTCGTGACCGGGCCGGTCCTCCACCCGACGGACGAGCGACCATGGCTTGTCCACGCCCTTCAGCAGGGCGGCGACGACCTCGCGGTTGGGCAGCTCCGCCTCGCCCGGCAGGTTGTAGGTCTCGCCCGACGCCCCGTGGCGGAGGACGTGGTCGATCGCGCCGGCGTGGTCGGCGACGTACAGCCAGTCGCGTCGCTGCAGCCCGTCGCCGTAGAGGGGCAGCGGCAGGTCGTCGAGCGCATTGGTGAGGAACAGCGGAATGAGCTTCTCGGGGTGCTGGAACGGCCCGTACGTGTTCGCGCCGCGCGTGACGACGGCGTCCACGCCGTATGTCGTCACGTAGCTCGCGACGAGCAGCTCCCCGGCCGCCTTCGCCGCGGAGTAGGGCGAGCGCGGCGCGAGCGGATCCCCTTCTCGCGATCGGCCCTCGGGGATCGACCCGTAGACCTCGTCGGTCGAGACCTGCAGGAGACGGACGGCCGGCCGGCTGGCGGCAGTGCGCGCGGCGCTCTCGCGGCGCACGGCCTCGAGGAGGACATGGACTCCGATGACGCCCGTCCGCAGGAACGCCTCGGGATCGAGGATCGAGCGGTCGACGTGCGACTCGGCCGCGAAGTTGACGACCGCATCCGCCCCCTGGACGATCCCGCTGATAGCGGTATCGTCCGCGATGTCGCCCTGGACGAACACGAAGCGTGCCGCCATCTCGGGATCGCCCTCGACCGAGGCGAGGTTGGAGCGCGACCCGGCATAGGTCAGCTTGTCAAGGACGGTGATGCGCGTCCCGTCACGTCGCGCCAGGACGTCGCGCACGTAGCAGGAGCCGATGAAGCCCGCCCCGCCCGTCACGAGGAGGTGCCGCAAGGTCGGAGGGGGCACGTCAGGCGCTCGGTCGCTGCGGCGGAGGCGTCAGCCGGCCGAGCTCATGGTCGTCGCGTGCGAGCTCGGCGGCCCGCAGGAGCGACGGCACCGTCCCGGCATCGGTCCAGTGCCCCTCGTAGACGCGGGTGAAGAGGCCGCCGCCGGGGATGTAGTGGTTGAGGACGTCGGTGATCTCGAGCTCGCCCCGACCCGACGGTGCCAGGCCCTCGATGACGTCAAAGGAGTCCGGGCGCAGGAAGTAAACCCCGATGGGGATGAGGTCGCTCTTCGGGAACGCCGGCTTCTCCTCGAACCCGACGACCCGGCCGTCCGCGTCGAGCTCGGCGACGCCGAACCGCTCCGGGTCCGGCACGCGATACAGGAGCGTCCCGCCGCCCCACGGACCGGCCTCGAACTCGGCCGCGACCGGCGCAAGGGCAGGGCCCCGCAGGATGTTGTCGCCGAGCACGACGCAGAAGGCGTCGCCGCCGACGAAGTC
>DASVZT010000022.1:0-10567 GCA_036391495.1 Candidatus Limnocylindrales bacterium | reverse complement strand
CCTCCTACAGGCGCCCGGCCGCGATGATCCGCTGCAGGAACTGCTGCGTCCGCGGCTCACGCGGCTCGCTGAAGATCCGGGCAGGCGTCCCCTCCTCGAGGATGACGCCCCCGTCGAGGAAGCAGACGCGGCTGGCGATGTCCCGCGCGAAGCCCATCTCGTGCGTCGCGATGACCATCGTCATGCCGGCCGCGGCCAGGTCCCTGATCGCCGCAAGCACCTCGGCCACGAGCTCGGGGTCGAGTGCGCTCGTCACCTCGTCGAGCAGGAGCAGGTCGGGCCGCATGGCGAGGGCCCGGATGATCGCGACCCGCTGCTGCTGACCGCCCGACAGCCGGTCCGGGAACTCGTCGCGCTTGTCCGCGAGGCCGAACCGCTCCAGGAGCGCGATGGCCTCGCCGCCGGCGTCCCGCCGTGACATCCCGAGCACCTTCCGCGGCGCGAGCGTCACGTTGTCGAGCACCGACATGTGGGGGAAGAGATTGAACGCCTGGAAGACGATCCCGATCCTGCGCCGGATCGCGTCGACGTCCACGCCGCGCGCCGTGATCTCGCGCCCTTCAACGGCGATCCGGCCCGCGTCGATCGGCTCGATGAGGTTGATGCAGCGCAGCAGTGTCGACTTGCCCGAGCCGGACGCACCGATAAGGCACACGACCTCGTGCTCCGCGACGGACATGTCGATGCCGCGCAGGACCTCGAGCCGGCCGAAGCGCTTGCGCAGTCCCTCGATGACGAGGGACGGGGTGCGGACCTCGCCGGCTCCGGTCGTCGCAGCCACATCCTTCGACGCCCCGGTCATCGGATCCCACCGGCTGCCGACCGTCGCCGGTCGCGCTGGATGAGCCAGTCGGTGAACCGGGCGAGCGGGATCGTCACGACGAGGAACACGAGCGCCGTCGCCATATACGGCGTGTAGTTGAAGGCCGCCGCCTGGTCGATCTGCGACTGGCGGAAGATCTCGACCACCCCGATGTACGAGACGAGGACCGTGTCCTTCTGCAGGCCGATGAAATCGTTCAGCAGCGGCGGGATGACGCGGCGGACCGCCTGCGGGACGACGACGTAGCGGAGCGACTGGACCCGCGTCAACCCGAGCGATCGAGCGGCCGCGTCCTGGCTCGGGTGGACCGACTCGATCCCCGCGCGATAGACCTCCGACACGTAGGCCGAGTACAGGAGCGTGAGCGAGACGATCGCGTACAGGAAGGGGTCGACAGGGACGCCGGCGATGCCGAGGCCGGGGATGCCGAAGCCGAGGATGTAGATGACGAGGACGCCGGGGAGGGCGCGGAAGACATCGACGTAGACGGTCGCCAGGAGACGGATCGGGAAGAAGACCGGTCCGCCCAGGCTGCGACCGACCGCCAGGACGAGCCCGAGCGCCAGGATGAGGACCTCGGCGATGAGGAACAGCTGGACATTGACTGCGAACGCGCCGGCGATCTCGGGCAACGACGACGCGAACAGCTCGCCGTTGAAGAAGGCGTGCCGCACCTCCTCCCAGCCCGGCGAGTTGACGACGATCCAGGCGAGAGCGGCGAAGACGACGGCCGTGCTGAGGAGAGCGACGAGCGTCGAACGCAGGACGCCGCCGCGACCGCCGAACCCGCGGGCGGAGGCGCGAGACGGCCCGCCCGCAGGGGGGAGCCCGAGAAGCTCCCCGCTGTCGAGCGGGCCGCCGCTGAGCGACATGAGAGCGGTGGCCGCGTCGCCTGGCCGGCTCGCCGGTCCGTCCCGGCCCTACGGCCGGAAGACGGGCGCGCCGGCCTTGGCCAGGTACGTGTCCTTGAGGTCGTTGAGGATGCCGAGCGTCGTGAGAGAGCCGATCGCCTGGTTGACGCATGCCGTCAGCGGGCTGCCCTTGGCGAGGACGACGCTGAAGTGCTCGCTGTCGGCTCCGCCGGCGGGCGGGAACTGGCCGGCGATCGTGCTGTTGTCGAGCTGGGCGGCCGTGATGTAGAAGGCGGTCGGCAGGTCGACGACCAGGCCGTCGATCTGCTTCGCCTTGAGAGCCGAGATCGCGTCGTCGTTCGTGTTGTAGACCATCGGCTTGGCGGCCGGTGCGACGACGTCCGTGATCGTCGAGTAGCTCGTCGTCCCCTGCTGAGCACCGAGCTTGTACGCCTTGAGGTCGGCGATCGAGGTGACCTTCGCGATCGGGTTCGACTTGAGGGCGACGACGGCCTGCGTCAGGTAGTAGTACCCGTCGGACATGTCGACCGCGGTCGCCCGCTCCTTCGTGTACGAGATCTGGTTGATGTCGACGTCGAACGGCTTCGGTCCGGGCGCGAAGGAGTTGTTGAAGGGGACGACGATCCACTTCACCTGGTCCTTCGTGTAACCGAGCTGATCGGCCAGGGCGTACGCGAAGGCGCTTTCGAAGCCCTGGCCATTGGTCGGATCGCCCAGCTTCCACGGGGCGGGCGGATTGCCGGACGACGGGATCGAGAAGTACGGCGGGTACGCCGGGTTGTCCGTGCCGACCGTCAGGGTGCCGGGCGCGACGGTCTGGAGGTTCGCCGCCTGGCAGGCGATCTGGCTTGGGGCGACGCTCTCGACCGCGGCCGCCGACGCGCTCTCCGACGGGTTGGCGGCAGGGCTCGCGGCGGAGCTCTCGGTGGCGGCGGAGCTCTCGGGCGCGGTCGTGGCGGTCGTGCCGCCGCAGGCGGCGACGACGATCGACACCGCGAAGGCGAGCGCGCCGAGACGACGGGAGAGATTCATGGGTACGACCTCCTCGGGATGGGACCGCGGCGAGTGTATCGCGGGCCGTTCGTGTCGAAGCGGCGCCCGGAGGGCCGGCGCCGCTTCGACCGGTCGCGACGGGGAGGAGAGAGGAGGAGACCGTCACGACGAGCGACCCGATCATGTGCGGTGCCGCACCGCCGTGCGACGAGACGCCCGTCCCGCGCGGCCCCTTACTTCCGTACCCACTTCTCCCGGCGCGGCCCGGCCAATCCCACCGACCAGGGGCACCCAGCGACGTATCCTGCGATCGATGCGCGTTCGGATCTTCGAGCTCCGCCTCATCGCGGCAGCGCTCACCGTCCTCTGGGCGACCGCCGCCGTGCTCGTCCTGGTCGGCTATCGGCCGGGCGGCCCGATCGACCTTCTCGTCGGTCTCGCGGCAGGTCTCGCCGTGCCGATCCCGCTCCTCGCCCTTCGCTGGCCGCCCGCGGCGCGCGGTCCCCACGCGTTCGCGGCGATCGTCTGGCTCGGCCTCGGCTCGACGCTCCTGCTCGTCCCGTCGATCGGCGGCGTCGTGAACCAGCTGGTCGCGCGGGGCCCGCAGACACTCGTGCCGTCACTCGAGTTCGCCTATCCGTGGATCCTGGCTCTCCTCGCGACGGCGCTGTTCGCGGGGCTCGGCATCGCGCGGCAGGTCCTCGGGGAGACGGCCCTTCGGCGGGACCGCCTTGCCGCCGGGGCCGTCATCGCGCTCGTCGTCTCCACCGTCGTCGGCTCGGCGTTCACCGCCGCCGCGCTGGCCGACGACGCGGCGCTGCGCGGGCGGGCCGTCACAAGCTCCCGCTTCGGCCCGACGGGCATGAATGGCGAACCGCCGCGCTGCGACGCGCCGCTCGCCGCGGGGCCCGACGCGTTCGTGACTCTCGGGGCGAGCGCGGTCGTCGACACGCATCCGCTCGGCAGCGTCGCGCTGACCGGCGTTCGCGACGGGGGCGACTTCCGCTGGAACGCGCAGGTCGCCACGCAGCGCGTCCTCGGGCTCTTCGGGGCTGCCCGCAAGGGCGGCGCGGCGTGGACGCTCGAGCCGCGCCGCCAGTGGCAGCCGGCGGGACTCGCGTCGGCGGACGGCCTCGACCTGGACGCCCAGCTCGTCAGGGCCGCCCTCGGGGTGACGCAGCGCGTCGCGGCGGAGAATCGGGGGGTCGAGACGATCGAGGGCGCGCGTTCGCGGCACTGCCGGATCGCGATCGACGGCCCGACCTTCGCGGCCGCCTTCCCGGCGGTGGACTACTTCGCCGGCGACGGGGCCGACCTCCATCGCTGGCGCGGCGAGCTGGACTACTGGGTCTTCCTCGACGGGCAGCTCGGACGGGCGGCCGGGAGCCTGAACGGGCCGGCCAGCTCGCTGGACGTCGCCGGCGTCCAGAGCACACTGAGCGTGACGCTCGACGCGCTCGACCGCGACACGCCGATCACTGTCGTCGCGCCTTCTTGATCCGATCGGCCGACCGACCGCGGCCACCGACCGCCGCGACGGACCGCGGCGGCCGCACGCTCGCGCCGGGCGTCGGCGATGATGTGAGCGCCGCGAGGGGAGGGGCCATGGAGGACGAGCGCGAATCCGCGAAGCGTGACCGCCTCGCGCGCTTCTACCGCGTCCTGCGCGTCCTCGAGAGCCACGGCCGCGAGCGGGCCGGGCACGAGGCGACGGGCGTGACGCCGGGCGAGATCGCTCGGATCGTCGGCGTGTCGAAGCGAACGGTCTACCGCGATCTCGCCGCCCTCGAGGGCGAGCTCGGGCTGCCCGTCTGGTCGGAGGGCGGACGCTGGGGCGTCGAGGACAAGGCGCTCCTGCCGGCGCTCAACCTGACGCGAGAGGAGGCGATGGCCGTCTTCGTCTCGGCGCGGTTGATGGCGCGCTACGCGGACGACTACGACCCCGACCTCGGGGCGGCCTTCCAGAAGCTGGCCGAGGCGCTCCCACCTGTCCTCGGGGGCCATGTCGAGCGAACGGTCGAGCTGATGGCACGACGTCCCACGGACGAGGGCGAGGCTCGGTCGGTCCACCTGCTGACGCGGGCATGGGCCGAGCGGCGGATCGTGGAGTTCACCTATGACAGCGCGACCTACGACCGCGGACGCGGATCGCGCCGGGCTCGTGTCCGCCCCTACCTCATCGAGCCCTCGCTCGCCACGCGCGCGCTGTACCTGATCGGACTCGACGAGACGCGCGGCGCCATCCGGACCTTCAAGATCGAGCGGATCAGGGACCTCGCGCTGACCGCCGAGACGTTCGACTCCGAGCCGGACGCATCCGTCGAGGAGACGCTCGCGTCGGCCTGGGACATGATCGCCGACCAGCCTGTCGTCGAGGTCGTCCTGCGCTTCTCGCCGGCCGTCGCCGGTCGTGTCGCGGAGACGCGCTGGCACCCGAGCGAGCGACTCGAACGGGAGGCGGGCGGGAGCCTGCTCTGGCGGGCGCGCGTCTCGGGCACGATCGAGATCCGCCTCTGGATCCTGTCGTGGGGCGCCGAGGTCGAGGTCCTCGCACCGCCCGAGCTGCGCGCCGATGTCTCGGAGACGCTCGGGCGAGCCGCAACGCTCTACGCGTCCGGCGCGCGGACGACCGGCACGTGACGATGCGTCCGTTCCGTGCCGTGAACCTGATCAGCGACCCGATCCACGGGTACATCGAGCTGACGAAGCGACTGTCGGCCCGCGACGCCGCCGAGGCCGGGCTGCCCCTCGAGGAGGCGGCCGAGGACGATCTCCTCGACACGGCCTGGCTCCAGCGCCTGCGCCGGATCAGCCAGCTCCAGAGCGCGCGCTGGGTCTTCCCGACAGCAGAGCACAGCCGTTTCACGCACGGCCTCGGCGTCATGCACGAGGCCGGCCTGTGGGCCCGTCACCTCTACCCCTCACTCCGCGCCGAGCTGCTCGCGCGGGAGCCCGACGTCACTCCGCCGTCGGAGGGCCTCGTCGTCGAGACGCTCAGGCTCGCCGGGCTCCTCCACGACGTCGGCCACGGCCCGTTCGCCCACTTCTTCGACGACCACGTCCTCTCGCGCTTCCCTGCCCCGTCCGACGCGCGACGGGCCGGCGAGAAGCGGCTGTCCCACGAGGACCTCTCGCAGCTCATCGTCGAGCGCGAGCTCTGCTCGCTCATCCGCGGCCTGCGCCGGGCGCCGGGGCTGAGCCCGGATCGCGACGCCTTCGCGGCGGGCGAGGCGATCGAGCCGGCCTGGGTCGCCTTCCTCATCTCGAAGCCCGCCCTCGACGACCCGGCAATGCCGCCCTGGGTCCGCCTGCTCCAGCCGCTGCTGTCCGGCGTGTTCACCGTCGACAACCTGGACTACGTCCGGCGCGACGCGTACATGACCGGCGTCGCGGTCGGGCCGGTGGACGTCGAGCGCCTGCGCCGCTACTGCTTCATCGGGCCACGCGGCCTGACGATCTACGAGCCGGGAGTCCCGGCGCTCGAGATGTTCCTCACGGCGCGCCTGTTCATGTATCAGCAGGTCTATCTGCACCGGACGGTGCGCGCGATCGACCTGGACCTGCGCGAGGTCTTCGCCGCCAGCGTGGCGGCGATCGCCGGAGAGGGTTCGCCGGCGGACGACCTCGGCTCGTACGCGAACCTCGACGAGTACGCCCTGATCCATCGAGCCGCGCTCTGGGCGCGCGGCGAGGCGCTGGCGGAATCGCCGCAGCCCGGCGACGGTACCGTCCGGCCCGAGGTCGGGGAGGTCTGGCGAGGGATCCTGCTGCGGCATCCGCGCTGGCGGAGCGAGGCCGAGGTGCGCCGCGAGTTCTCGGGGCCTCTGGCGCCGGCCGATGCGGTCGGATCGCTCGGGGCCGGCGAGCCGGGCACCGTCGAGATCGATCTCGTGGTGATCGACGCCCGACCCTACGAGGGGGCGCGGGCGGACGACCTCCTCGCGGTCGAGACCCGCGACGGCTCGACGGGCTCGCTCGACCGCTCGATCTCGCGGCTGCCGGCGAACGTGCTCATCGGGCGACGATACCGGCGCGCGCCCGTCCGGCGATAGCGAGCGCCCGCGGCGGCCGTGGCAGAGCTGCGGCCACGTCGGTCTCGGGGCTACTCGGTCCCGCCTCGACCGGGACGCGGGGGAAGCTGGCCGGCCACACGGGGCGTGACGCCCCAGCCGAGGGTGATCGCCTTCGGTCGCGGCGGCAGCACGAGCGTCGGGTCGATGCGGGCGATCTCGCGGTCGGGAAGCAGCCATCTCCGCGCGACGTCGCGGCGAAGCTCGAACGTCGCCGTCTCCAGCGGGCTGAAGAGTCCGAAGTGCAGGTGGCAGCCGGTGGCATGGCCCGTCCGGCCCTCGCGTCCGACCAGCTGGCCCGCGTGGACGGCCTCGCCCGGCTTGACCGTCGCTTCCGACAGGTGCGCATAGATGGTCCGGTAGCCGTCGCCGTCGTCGATGACGACCGTGATCGGCAGGTCGAGCCAGAGATGCTTCGCGTCGAGCCGCGCCTCGTACGGACCCAGGTCGCCGATCCAGCCGAGGTAGGCGTCGAAGACGCGTCCGGCGGCGAGGACGACACCGTCGTGGGCGGCGCCGACCCGGTCGCCGCAGAAGCTCGCGAGGTCGATGCCGTCATGGAACCGCGCCCCGTCGACGACCCAGGTGCCGCCGTCGGTCGGACCGTAGTCGGTGGTCAGGCGCCCCTTCGTCAACGGCCACCGGTAGCCGGTCAGGGTGCGCGGGTCGGGGGCCAGGGCCGGGACGGTCGGCGTCGAGCCGGCAGGCGAGCCGTCGGGGGCAGCCGCCGGGGGAGATGCCGCCGCTGGGGCCGAAGCGCCTCCGGCGACTGAGACGGGGACGGCAGGCGAGGCCGGCCCGCCGCTGCCCATCGCGAGCACCGCGACGAAGACGAGGATGGCGCCCACGAGCGCAGCGGCGCCACGCCCCGCGCCGGTGCCGCCTCTCACGCCCGCGCCCCCACGGCGCGAAACGAGAGCGGCACGCCGATGAGACCGTTCGAGATGGCCATGCCCGCGAGGACGAGGACCGCCCCGAACGCCTGGACCGGGCCGAGACGCTCGCCCAGGAGGAGTGCCGACAGGATCGTGGCGGCGATGGGGTTGAGCAGCAGGAGCGCGGACGAGCGCCGAGCCGGTATCCGCCGGACGCTCGCCTGGATCATCAGGTTCGCGACGGCACTCGGGAAGACGACCAGCCAGACGAGACCGGCGACGGCGACCGGATCGATGCCGGGATGCGCCAGGCCACGCCGGTCGACGAGGAGGTCGATCGGCAGGAGGACGATCGCGGTCAACGCGAAGATCGCGACGCTCACGGCCTCGCCGCTGACGCGGTGAGTCGTGCCCCAGCGGCGCGACAGGACGAGGTAGAAGGCGTACGAGACGGCCGCGCCGAGTCCGGCGAGGACGCCGAGACCGGCGCTCGAGCCGAGCTGGAGATCGGCGAGGAGCGCAGTCCCCGCGAGCGCGGTGACGAACCCGACGGCGGCGGAGCGCGGGAGCCGCTCGCCGAGGACGACGGGCGCGATGACGGCGGCGAGGACCGCGTACAGCCCGGCGACGAACGACGCGATCGTCGCGCCGGTCGCCGCGACGGCGAGGTTCATCCCGGCCACGAGACCCGGGCCGCCGAGCATCCCCAGGGCGAGGAGGCGGCCGACGTCGCCGCGCGACATGGCCCGGAGGCGTGCTAGGCCCGTCCCGTGGTGCAGCGTGACGAGGACGAGCATCAGGAGTGTCGCGCCGAGCCCTCGCCAGACGGCGACGCCGAACGGCGAGAAGGAGCGCAGGGCAAACGCCGTCGCCACGTACGACGTGCCGAAGAGGACCGCCGCGCCGGCCCCGAAGGCGAGCCCGTGCCGATGGGATGGGTGCGAGGTCTGGCGCTGAGGCGCGTCGGGCGCGTGGGTGTGGGGCGCGTGGGTGTGGGGCGCGTGCTGATCCGACATCGGGCACCGATTCTGCCGGAGCGCGGGCAACCCCGTCGCGGCGTTGCGACGACCCTTCTCGACCATTCCCGGCGCGCACGGGCCGGTCGTCACATGGCGGCCGTGACCCCCTCACCGGCCGGCGCGACGAACGACCCGGAACGGCCGGGTCGGCGGCCACTGTCGGCGCGGCGGGGATGGGCGCGACACTCGGAAGGTCGAACTCGGCACAGGAGACGATGGATCGGGCAGTCGCTGAGGAGACGCTGCCGGCGCCGGCGGGCCGCACGCCGGCCGTCGCGCCGTCGGACGTCGCGCCGTCGGATGTCGCGGGGGTCGCTCGCCGTCAAGCGGCCCCAACCATATGGTGACCGAACCTCCTCCTCGGTCCCGATGCGCGGCCCGCCGCAGGGGCGGCGGGCCGCGCGCTCCACGCGCCAGCCCGTGGCCCGCTCACCGCCGCGGTTTCCGCAGCCGGAGAGCTGGCCCGGTCCACTCCGAGCGCTCGCGTAGACTGCGGCCATGAGGTTCGACTCGGACGCGTTCCGCAAGGTCATGGGCCACTTCGCGACCGGGGTGACCATCGTGACGACCCTCGACGGCGACCGACCCCTCGGTATCACCGTCAACGCGCTGAGCTCGGTCTCGCTCGAACCGCCCCTCGTCATGGTGGCCCTCGACCGTCGGCGCCGCATCACCCCGTTCGTCCGCGCCGCCCGCGCGTACGCAGTCAACATCCTCGGCGAGGGCCAGCAGGACCTCTCGGATTGTTTCGCCGGGGCCCCGGTCGAGCCCGATCGCGAGGCGTTCTGCGGCGCGGCATGGCGAGCGGGTCCCGAGACGGGGATGCCGCTCCTCGACGGGGTCATCGGCACCCTCGAATGCGTGGTGGAGGCCGTCGAGTCCGTCGGCGATCACGAGCTCTTCATCGGACGTGTCGTTGCGATCGCGAACGAT
Source organism: Candidatus Limnocylindrales bacterium (assembly GCA_036391495.1). GTDB lineage: Bacteria > Chloroflexota > Limnocylindria > Limnocylindrales > CSP1-4 > DASVZT01. The sequence continues at coordinate 982 of DASVZT010000022.1, read as the reverse complement.
GAGCGCCATCCGATGCCGCTGCTCTACTACCGGCGGCGCTACCTCCGGATCGAGCGCGCGACCGCGGTCGATCTCGAGGGCAAGCCCGAGAACTAGGCGAGGCGACGTGCCGACGCCCCCGAACCGGCGATGACGAGGCCCGAATCGGCGACGGTGGGCGCCCGAAGACCGATGGGACGGGTCGTCGCCAACGGGCTCACGATCGGCTACGACGAGCACGGCGAGGGGCCGCCGCTCGTGATGCTGCACGGGGCGACGTCCGCCGCACGGGAGGACTGGGCGGCCCAGGTCCCGCTCCTTGCCCACTCGTTCCACGTCATCCTGCCGGACGCGCGCGGCCACGCGACGACTCCCTGGGACGTGGCGTCGGAGTCCGCGGGCTGGTCGTCCGAACGGCTCGTCGACGACCTCGCGGCGTTCCTCGACGCCCTCGATCTCGGAGTCGTCCACCTCGCCGGGTTCTCCATGGGAGCGCACACCGCGCTCGGGTTCGCCGCGCGGGCTCCGGGCCGCATCGCCAGCCTCGTCCTCGCCGGCATCTCCCTCGAGCCGGAGCCGCGCGGGAGCGTCGCGCGTCGCCTCATGGACCCGGAGCGCATCGACCGCACCGACCCCGTCTGGGCCGCCCGGCTGGCGGCCCGCCACGACCCGTTCCAGGGCAAGGACGCCTGGCGGCGGCTCCTCCCGGCGATCGCCGCGGAGATCTCCCGCGCGCGGACCGTCACTCCGCGCGAGATCCACGCCGTCTCGGCCCCGGCGCTTGTCGTCGTCGGCGACCGCGACCCGTTCGTACCAGTCGATCACGCCCTGGCGGTCGCGCGTCTCCTGCGCCGTGGAAGTCTCTTCGTCGTGCCGGGGGCGCCGCACGAGGCGATGGTCCGCCGCCCGGCGCTCGTCAACGAGGCGCTGCGCGGCTTCTATCGGGATGCCTTGTCGGGGTGACGATACTGTCGCCATGACCGGAGCAGATCAGACCGGCGGT
>DASVZT010000021.1:0-3689 GCA_036391495.1 Candidatus Limnocylindrales bacterium | reverse complement strand
GTACGACGGCTACGTCGTCAACGCCGTCATGGACGCCGCCTACCGCTCGGCCCGGAGCCGCGCCTGGGAACCGGTCGAGCTCTTCGAGTGGCGCGGCGGCTCCACCCCCCGGATCGCGAGCGAGCCGGAGATGTTCGAGGGCCTGGTCGTCATCAAGCGCGAGCTGCTGCCGGACGGCCGCGAGAAGCTGATCCTCAAGGACCCCGCGACCGGTGACTTCGTCGATCGGATCGCCGGGAGACTCGCCGGGAGATCGGCCGGGACACCCGCCTAGCCGGAGCAAAACGGGGTGCGTCGCGGCCCGCCCGCGGTGCTACCATCATCGATCATCGATTATCGGTAAGGCGGGTCGCAGGGGTACGGGGATGTCCCGCACCGCGCGTCCCCGGGCGAAAACGAGCCATCTAGCCGTATAGACTGCTTGCCCGAGCCAGCGGTATCCGACCCGCCGCCACGCGCCCACCCGCGGGGGGACGAGGCGACGAGCAGGTCCGCCCGACGACATGGGAGGCGATCGAGTGACGCGACCCGCGATCAACGCCGCCGTCATCGGCAGTGGCTTCATCGGCACGGTCCACGTCGAGGCGCTGCGGCGCATCGGGGTCAACGTCGTCGGGCTCCTCGGGTCGTCCTCCGCGCGCTCGACGGAGCGTGCCGGGGCCCTCGGCGTCCCGCGCGGGTACGCCGACCTCGACGAGCTCCTGGCGGACCGGAGCGTCCAGGCCGTCCACGTCACCTCGCCGAACGAGCTTCACCATGCGCAGGCGAAGGCCATCCTCGCCGCCGGGAAGCACGTCGTCTGCGAGAAGCCGCTGGCGATGACCTCCGCCCAGTCCGCTGATCTCGTCGCCCTTGCCCGAGCCTCGGGACTCGTCAACGCCGTCAACTTCAACATCCGCTTCTACCCCCTCAACCAGCACCTCGCCGAGCGCGTGGCCGCCGGGGACCTGGGCGACGTCCGGCTCGTCACCGGCCACTACTTCCAGGACTGGCTGGCGCTGGAGACCGACTGGAACTGGCGGCTCGAGACCGAGCGCGGCGGCGACCTGCGCGCCGTCGGCGACATCGGCAGCCACTGGCTGGACCTGACCGAGTTCGTGACCGGCCGCCGTGTCACCAGCGTCATGGCCGACCTCGCCACGTTCATCCCGGTGCGGCGCAAGCCGGCCGGGCCCGTCGCGACGTTCGCGACGGAACGCGCGAACGACACGATCGCGACGGCAATCCGGACCGAGGACGTGGCGACGATCCTGCTGCGCTACGAGGGCGGGGCGCGCGGCGCCGTCGCCGTCAGCCAGATCAGCCAGGGCCGCAAGAACTCGCTCCAGTACGAGATCGACGGATCGGCCGGGGCCGCAGCCTGGGATTCCGAGGCGCCCGACCAGCTCTGGCTGGGCCACCGCGAGGCGCCTAACGAGATCCTGCAGCGCAACCCGGCGCTCATGGGCGAGGCCGGCCGGGCCGCCGCCCGCCTGCCCGGCGGCCACGTCGAGGGCTTCGCCGACACGTTCGCGGCGGTCTTCTCGGCCATCTACGCGGACGTCGTCGCGGGCGGACAGTCCGAGCGGCCGCGGTATGCGACGTTCGCCGACGGCCACGACGAGATGCTCGTCGGCGACGCGGTCGCCTCGAGCGCCCGCAGCGGCCGCTGGGTCGAGGTCGACCGCGGGCCGACGAATGCCACCGGGACGCCCATCGGCGCGGACGTCCAGGCGCCCGCATCCGCATCAACGGCGTCCTGAGGGAGGACGGAGATCCCATGAAGCTCGGTTTCCTGACGGCGCCGTTCCCGGACACGCCTCTCATGGAGGTCGCCGACTGGGCGACCGATGCCGGGTTCGAGGTCCTCGAGATCGCCTGCTGGCCCAGGACGGGCGGCGAGGCCCGCCGCTACGCCGGCACGAGTCACATCGACGTCGCGAACCTGACCGACTCCCAGGCATCGGAGATCGTCGGCGAGCTCGCCGCGAAGGGCCTGTCGATCAGCGGCCTCGGCTATTACCCCAACCCGCTGCATCCCGACGCCGCCCACCGCCGAGCAGTGATCGACCATCTCGAGGCGGTCATGGTCGCGGCGCGCCGGATGGGCGTGCCACTCGTCAACACGTTCATGGGCGCCGACGACGCCAAGGACCAGGACGAGAACTGGAAGGAGGCCCTGCGGGTCTGGCCGGAGATCGTCGCCTTCGCGAACGACCAGGGCGTCAAGATCACGCTCGAGAACTGCCCGATGATCTTCAGCCGCGACGAGTGGCCGGGGGGGCACAACATCGCCACGACGCCACGCATGTGGCGCCGCATCCTCGAGCAGTGGGGCGGGACCATCGGGCTCAACTTCGACCCGAGCCACCTCGTCCTGCAGATGATCGACATGCGCCGCTTCCTCACGGAGTTCGGCGCGCATGTCCTCCACTACCAGGCGAAGGACCTGATGATCGACCGCGACGGCCTCTACGAGCGCGGGATCATGTCGATGGGGATGGGCTGGCAGATCCCGCGGATCCCGGGCCTCGGCGAGGTCGACTGGTCGGTCGTCTTCAGCGAGCTCTACCGCCAGGGCTACGAGGGCGACTGCATCATCGAGCACGAGGACAGGCGCTTCGAAGGGACCGACGAGAAGGTCAAGCAGGGCTTCCTCATCGCGCGCGACGTCCTCCGTCCGTACTGCAGATGAAGGGACGTCGGGATCGTTGATATGACCATCTCCATCGATGCGCTCACCGAGCGCGACATCGCCAAGACGATCGACCATTCGCTCCTCAAGCCCGAGCTCGACGACGCCTTCGTCGAGGCCGGCTGCCGGCTCGCGGCCGAGTACGACGTCGCGTCGGTCTGCTGCCGTCCGACCGACATCGCGCGCGCGGCGGCCCTCCTGGCGGGCACGGATGTCAAGGTCGGGGCGACGATCGGGTTCCCGCACGGCAACCACACCACCGAGACCAAGGTATTCGAGGCGCGGCGGGCGCTGGCCGACGGGGCGACCGAGCTCGACATGGTGCTGCAGATCGGCGCCCTGAAGTCCGGCCGCGATGCGGACGTCAAGGCCGACATCGCCGCGGTCGTCGAGGTCGCCCACGCCGGGGGCGCCATCGTCAAGGTCATCTTCGAGAACGCCTACCTGACCGACGAGGAGAAGATCCGCGCCTGCCGGCTGTCCGAGGCCGCCGGCGCCGATTTCGTCAAGACGTCGACGGGCTTCGCCCCGGGCGGCGCGACGCACGACGACCTGCGCCTCATGCGGGCCAACGTCTCGCCGCGCGTCGCCATCAAGGCCGCCGGCGGCGTGCGCTCGCTCGACGCCCTGCTGGCCGTCATGGATCTCGGCGTGACGCGCATCGGCGCGACCGCGACGAAGGCGATCATCGAGGAGTTCCGGGCGCGCAAGGCCGGCAACCCGGCCGCCGCGAGCGGCGCGACTCCGGCCGCCGCGGGCGGCGCAGCCGGGGACTCGGGGTCGTACTGATGGCCGAGATCGGGATCGGGATGCTCGGCTCGGGCTTCATCGGCGAGTTCCACGCGCTCGGGCTGCGCTACGTCCCGAACGCCCGCGTGGTGGCGAACTGGGGCGCCGGCGCCGAGCGCCGCGAGGCCTTCGGCCGCCGCTTCGGCAGCCGCCCGCTCGCGTCGATCGAGGCCGTCTGCGCCGACCCCGAGGTCGACCTCGTCGTCGTCTCGCTCCCGAACCACCT
>DASVZT010000020.1:0-11721 GCA_036391495.1 Candidatus Limnocylindrales bacterium | reverse complement strand
CGGGCACGAGCGACGGCCCGCGGCCGCCCGATGCCGTTGAGGGTGTTCGGGGGAGTCTCGCCCGTGAGGATGTTCGGGCGTGCGTCGAACGCCCCGTTCGCCCTGGTCGTCACGGGTGGCAGCGAGCCGATCGGGAGCAGGCGCGGCGACGGGAGTGTCACGCGATCACCGATGCCTGCGGCTGCCGGCGGCCCGCGAGGGCTTTGGCGCACCAGGCTGCGACTCCGCGCGGCGGTACTCGTGGATCGCGTCGAGTAGGGCCGCCGTCTCCTTTTCGGTGGCGGCCGCGTCCTCTCGCGAGCGCCGGCTCTCGCGGGCCTCCCGCACCTCCGCCGCTCCGCGCAGGATGCCGGTCATCTTCGAGTCCCACGGATGGCTTCCGTTCTCGCGCCGGTGTTTCTCTGTTCCCATCGGACCGGTCCCCGCTGTCTCCCGTTTTCGGCCGCTGGCCTTGCAGTGAACCACGGATCGGTGCTAGTGTCAACAGCAGTCAGATGTATCAACTGTAGTGTGATGCCCGCAGTGACTCGCTCCCTCGGCACGACGCTTCGGCAGGCGCGCGACGTGCGCACGCTGTCGGCCGTCGAGGTCGCCCGCTCGGCAGGCATCTCGGCGGCCTACCTGAGCAAGCTCGAGAACGACGCGGTGAAGAAGCCGTCTCCGCCGGTTCTCCACCGGCTGAGCGAGGCGCTGGCGCTCCCGTATGCGGAGCTGATGCGCCTGAGCGGCTACCTCGTGCCGGAGGAGCCGAATGGCCAGGGGGCCGATCCCGTCGACGTCGCGCTCTTCGCCGACCTCAGCGACGACGAGCGTGACGAGCTCGTGGAATACCTCGCCTGGTACCGGGCCCGTCGACGGTCGGCCCGCGCAGCGCGCCTCGGCGACTGAGGAGGCTGCGGCTCGGGCCGCGCCGCCGGCATCCTCTCAGCCTCGGGGCGCCTCTCAGCCCCGGGGCGCGGTCCGCATCGAGGCGAGGATCTCGCCGAGATCCGCCGTCGCCAGCGCGATGACGGAGTCGCCCGCCCCGTAGTACATCGAGATCGCCCCGGTCGCTTCGTCGAGCACCCAGCCCGTGGGGAAGACGACCTTGTTCACGTCGCCGCCCCGCTCGTACGGGGCCGCCGGAGCGAGCACCCACTCCTCGGTCCGCCGGCGCACGATCCGCGGGTCATCGCCATCGAGGATGGCGAGCCCGACGCGGTAGATCGGCCCCGAAGCCGTGCCGTGGGCGCCGTGGTAGCAGACGAGCCACCCGTCGTCGGTCTCGAGCGGCGGAGGCCCGAGGCCGATCTTCCCGGCGTCCCACCACGGGCCGTCCCGAGCCTCGAGCACGAGCTCGTGGTCGCCCCAGTGGCGGAGGTCCGGCGAGTAGGAGAGCCAGATGCAGGCGCCGCCACGAAGGGGCGACGGCCGGTGGAGCATCGCCCAGCGGCCGTCGATTCGACGCGGGAAGAGCGCGGCGTCCTTGTCTTCCGGCGGCATGACCGGGCCCATCCGCCGGACGTCCGTGAAGTCCCGGCTCATCGCCAGCGAGACGAGCGGACCGCGACGGCTATAAGCCGTGTAGGCGATCGCCCATTCGTCCAGGTCTGGCAGCCAGGTGAGCCGCGGGTCCTCGCAGCCCCAGATCTCCTCGGGGTGGCCCTCCGGCTCGGGCACGATGAGGGGTGACGCGTCGAAGCGCCATCCGGTCGCGCCGTCCGCGCTGCGCGCGACGATCAGGTGGGAGATCCCGCGCAGATCCTCGACGCGGACGAGCAGGAGGGTCTCGCCACCGACCCGGCCCGCACCCGGGTTGAACACCGAGTTGGCCCGGTAGGGCAGCTGGTCCACGGTGAGAATCGGATTGCCCGGGTACCGGGTGAAGAGATCGCGGACGGCGTCGGTCCTCATGCTCGCGGCTCTTCGACGGCGGTCGCCGCGACGCTGGCCGCCGCGGAGCTGGTCGGGGTGCGTGTCGCAGTCGTGCGTGTCGCAGTCGTGCGTGTCGCCGCGGTGCGCGACGCCGCGGTGCGTGTCGCCGGGCGCGCCCCCGCGGCCGCGGCCGCGGCACGCCCGGCCCGCATCCGCCGGATCGTCTCGAGCGCCATCAGCCACATCAGCGTCGATTCCGCGCCCTCGTTGCGACTGACGCCCCGGGCGGAGAGACCGTCATGACAGCCGCCGGTGGCGACGTCCGCGACGGGGATCCCGACGTCGTTGTCGCCCAGGAACCAGCCGTACGCCGCTTCGGCCGCGACCCGGTAGCGGTCGTCCTGGGTCGCCTCGAACGCCGCCGACGCGGCGAGGATCGTGGCGGTCGCCTCGATCGGCTGCTGGTCGAAGCGGCTGCGGATCCCGCGCCGCGGCCACCACCCCGCGTTGCCGATGGGCGAGAACGAGCCGTTGCGCGCGGTCTGGACGCGGATCAGCCAGTCGAGGACGTGGAGCCCGACCTGGGTCAGCTTCGGCTCCCCGAGTCGCCCGCCGGCGACGATCAGCGCGTGGGGAAGCAGGACGTTCTCGTAGGCGAGCAGCGGCTCCGGCCAGGGCCAGTCTCCGTCGAGATCGAGGCTCTGGAACGCCCGGCGCAGGCGCCCGACAAGCTGCGCGAACGTGCGATCGGTCTCGCCGTCGATGCCCGCGGCGATCGCCGCCTCGCACCCGAGGACGGCGGAGGCGACGGCCCGCAGCGAGGTGAGACGGCGGGCGCCGGGCAGCGCGGCCACGAGGAGCGCCGCCGCCTCCAGCCGCATGGGGACCTCGGGCGCGTCCCGGGCGGCGATCCCGAGGGCGAGCAGCGCACGTCCTTGGCAGTCTTCCGAGGCGAGCTCGTCGAGCCAGACGCCGTCGGCGGCCCGCAGGTTCCTGAACCACGCGGCCGCCGGGTCGAATGCGTCCCGGAGGAACGTGCACGATCGCCAGGCGTGCGCGCTCACGGCCTCCCAGCCGATCGACCGGCGGTGGAGCAGGTCGACGACGAGGGCGCGGGCGACATCGTCCGTGCAGTAGCCGAACGACTCGTTCGGGGCGACCCCCGTCGCGTGCTGCCAGGTACCCAGCGGGCCGTCGAGCTCCCCGAGGTGGATGCGCACGACGCGCGCGAGCGGTCGCTCAGGCATCCGGGGACGTTCCGGACATGACGAGATGCGGGCGCGACGCGAGCGTGCGAGTCGACCGTGCGACGCGCTCGAACAGGCCGCGATAGGCTGCCCCGACCTCCGGCCACAGCAATCCCCGGCTGTGGTCGTACGCCCGCCGCCCGTAGACGGCGCGCAGGCCCGGGTCCAGGACCAGCTCCGCGAGCGCCTCGGCAAGCGCGTCGACGGACCCGGGCGCGACCAGTCGGCCACGCCCGTGGGCAAGACGCTCGCTCGCGTAGGCATAGGGCGTCGAGACCACCGCCTTGCCGGCGCTCATGGCGTAGGAGAGCGTCCCGGAGACGATCTGCTCGAGGTTCGGGTACGGGGTCACGAAGATGTCCGCCGCCTCGAGCCACTGCACGAGCTCGGCCGCGTCGACGAAGCGCCCGACGAAGCGGACGTGCTCGGCCATCCCCAGGGAGTCCGCGAGCGCGACGAGTCGGCCGCGGTACGCCTCGCCCTCGCGACGGAGCATCTCGGGGTGCGTCGTGCCGACGATGACGTAGAGCGCCGACGGGTCGGCCGCGACGACGGCGGGCATCGCGGCGATCGCCGCTTCATAGCCCTTCCCGGTGCCGAGCAGGCCGAAGCTCAGGATGACCGTCCGGCCCGCCAGCCCGAGCAGTGGCTTCACGCTGTCGGGGACGACGAGCGGCAGGTCGGGAACGCCGTGCGGGATGACCTGGAGTCGTTCCGGACGGACACCGTAGGAACGGGTGAGGAGCTCGACGGCCGCGTTGGACATGACGACGGTGGACGCCGTCAAGTCGATGAGCTCGCGCAGGATCCGCCGCTGGGAGGCGGTCGGATTCCGGAGGACCGTGTGGAGCGTGGCCACGACGGGCGTCGATAGCGACCCGACGAAGTCGAGGACGTACGCCCCGTCGGACCCTCCCCAGATTCCGTACTCGTGCTGGACGGAGATGACGCTGAGCCGACGCGCGTCGAGCACGCGGGCCACGCGGAGGTAGTCGTCGCGCACGTCGCGGCGGATCCGATAGCGGACCTCGGGCGGATTGGGGCCGCTCGGCACGCTCGGATCGAGGGCGACGATCTCGCGATCCCCGACGGAGGACGCGAGGTCGGCGGTGAACGTGGCGATGCCGCACAGGACAGGGGCGTAGGTGGAGACGAATGCGGTTGTCGCGATAGCGGGGCTCCCGTCGTGGTGCGCCTTGCGCGGCTCCCGTCGCGGGGCCGTGAGACGGAGATCGACCGAACCCTCGTCCTCGGGGACGAGGTGGCTGGCGCAGGGACCGCTCGAGCAGGGGGTCGACCACGCAGGTCGTCGCCGGATCGTCGGCGACCGATCCACCATACTCCCGATCACCCGAAGCGACAAGGACGGGACCCGCCGGGAGCCCGGCATGCACCCCCTAGGCAGTCGGACGTTCGCTGCCGGGTCCGAGGTAGAAATTGGTCTCGAGCGCTAGCTGCCCTGGCCAGCGCAGATAGCCGCCGTCGTACGCGCGGCGCTTCTCGAAGCGCAAGAAGAGGCCCCACGCGCCGCCGGCCCAGATGCGAGCGGCCGGTCGGGCGAGCGCCGCGGGGAGCGGGTAGAAGTTCGAGCCGGCCGAAGCGGTGACCACGAATCCGCCTGGGTTCGGAAGGTCCACGAGCTCGATGAGATCGGACTTGGTGTAGCCGCGCACGTGTGCCGACCAATTCTTGAGCTGCGTCGGCTGCCTCCCGATGAGCAGGAGGAGACGGTTGTGGACAGCCGCGATGTTCGGTGTGCCGATGACGAGGTGTCCGCCCACGCGCAGGACTCGGCTGCATTCATGCAGAACCCAGAACACTTCCTTGATGTGTTCGAAAAGCTGATTGGCGATGATGAGATCGACCGACTGGTCTTCGAACGGCAGGCGATCGCGCTCCAGGTTCGCCGCGACCACCTCGAACCCGCGCTCACGGAGCGCCGCGGCATAGGGCGGGTGCGCTTCGAGACCGACGAGTCGGGCCGCCGGGTGCTGAGAGCGGATCGACGCGAGGTCTTCGCCCAGACCGGGCCCCAGGTCCACGGCAGTGCGAACCTCCAGCTCGGCGACGAAGTCGCGTACGATCTCGCGCCCATAGTTGAGCTCGCGGTCGACCACGCCGTTCGGTGTCCTACCGCCGGCGCTTTCGCCAGTCGGCCAGGATCTCCGTCGCCGTGTTGTCGCCCGGCGCGCCCGTGATCCCGCCGCCCGGATGCGCGCCCGAACTGGCCAGGTACAGCCCGTGGATCGGCATCCGGTGGCGCGCGTAGCCCATCAGGGGGCGCCACAAGAACCACTGGTCGAGGCTCTGCTCGCCGTGGAGCGGATGCCCGCCCGTCATCCCCCACTCCCGTTCGAGATCGAGCGGCGTGATGACCTGGCACGCCGTCACGAGCGCGCCGATCCCCGGCGCGTACTCCTCCAGCGTACGCACGACCAGGTCGCCAAGCTCCTCTCGGCGGGCGTCCCAGGCGGCGGGGCCGCCCTCTCGCAGCTGGTACGGGAACCACTGCGCGATGACGCTCATGACGTGCGTGCCGTCCGGCGCCCCGGCGACCAGCGACGGGTCGACGAGCGACGGGATCGTCGCCTCGAGATACGGCGCCTCTGACATCCGGCCGTACTTCGAGGAGTTGAACGCCCGGTCGAGGTAGTCGATCCCGGGCGCGACGACGATCCGGCCACGCAGTCTCCGCTCGTCCTCGCCGCCGGCCGCCGTGAAGACGGGCAGCCGCGCCAGCGCCAGGTTGACCTTGGCGACGACGCCGGGGACGCGGTGGTTGCCGGCTCGCCAGACAAGGTTCGGCCCGAGCTCGACCGGATCGCACATCGCCAGCGTCCGCTTCGGATCCAGCCCGGAGACGACGATCGGCGCGGAGATCTCCTCGCCGTCCGCCAGGGCGACACCCGTCACGCGACCGTCGCGCGAGACGAAGGAGCGAACCTCGACCCCGGTCCGGATCTCGCCCATCGCTGCGCGCACGACGCCGGCCAGCGCCTCCGACAGCGCGCCCGGACCGCCCTTCGCGAAGACGACCTGCCCGGCCGCCCCGCCGTCGTTGCCGACCGAATCCTGCAGGAGGATGTTCGTCGTCCCCGCGGACCACGGCCCGAGATACGAGTACAGGACGCCGCGCGTCGCGATCGCGGCCTGGACCGCATCGGTCTCGAACGACTCGGCGACGAAGTCGGCGATCGCCATCGGGAGGACGCGCAGGATCTGCCGCGCGCGATCCCGCCCGAGCGCCCGGAAGGATCGGCCGACCCGCAGCCCGAGCAGGGCGTCCGCGAACCCGACGCTCTCGACGTCGGGCGGAGCCGATGAGGCCAGCTCGGCCAGGAAGGCGCTCAGCCCCCGGACCGTCGCGTCGAAGCTCGCGTAGGCGGCGGCGTCGCGAGCGGACCACGCCCGCAGCTCGTCGGCCGTCCGGTCGAGATCGGCCCAGAGCGTGACCGCCCGCCCGTCGGGTTGCGGCGCGAACACGCGGACCTGGGGCGACACGAGCGAGAGCCGGTGCATCCGCAGGTCGAGCTCGCGGGCGACCGAGGGCCGAAGCCTCCCGACGGTGTGGGCGAGGGTCGGGACGCGGACGTTCGGGGCGAGCTCCGAGGTGACGGCCGCACCCCCGACGGTCTCACGCCGTTCGAGGACGAGGACGCGGAGCCCGGCGCGCGCGAGGCGGGCCGCGGCGACGAGACCGTTGTGGCCCGCGCCGACGACGATCGCGTCGTAGCGCTTGGCGTTCGAGGTGGGGGCTGTCGGGGTCGTCATCTCAGGCGATCCTCCGGCCCTTCGCCCGGAGGATCTCCAGGGCCGCGAGCCGCCCGTTCGCGCCCATGATCCCGCCGCCCGGGTGCGTCGACGACCCGGCGAGCCAGAGGTCGCGGATCGGCGTCCGGTACTTCGCCCAGCCGGGGATCGGCCGGTTGAAGAAGAGCTGCTCGAGCGAGAGCTCGCCCTGGAAGATGTTGCCCTCCGTGATGCCCATCGAGCGCTCAATGTCGAGCGGGGTCAGCACCTGGCGCCCGACGATGACGTCGCGGATGTTCGGCGCCCGCTCGGCGATGGTGTCGACCACCGCGTCCCCGAACGCCTCGCGCTGGTCGTCCCACGTTCCGAGCGCCGGGTCGAGCGTGTACGGCGCGTACTGGACGAAGCAGCTGATGACGTGCTTCCCAGCCGGTGCCATCTGCGGGTCGACGAGGGTCGGGACGATCATGTCGATATACGGCCGACTGCTGAACCGCCCGCCCTTCGCGTCGTCGTACGCCCGCTCCATGTAATCGAGGTCGGGCGAGAAGCTGATCGCCCCACGCAGGTGCTCACCCTCGCCGGGGAGACTGGTGAAGTCGGGCAGTCGGTCGACAGCGAGGTTCACCTTGCCCGACGAGCCGCGGAACTTGAAGCGACGGACGGCCTTCTCGAACTCGGGGTCGAGGATGCCGGGTTCGACGAGGTCGATGAGCGTCCTTCGCACGTCGGCCGACGAGAGGACGGTGTCGGCCGCGATCTCTTCGCCCGACTCGAGGACGACGCCGGTCGCCTTGTCACCGCGGACGAGGATCCGCGCGACGGGGGCCTCGGTGCGGATCTCGGCCCCGAAGGCCTGCGCCGCCCGGCCGATCGCCCCGGAGACGCCGCCGGTGCCACCCTTCGGGATCCCCCAGGCGCGGAAGGCGCCGTCGATCTCGCCCATGTAGTGATGGAGGAGGACGTAGGCCGTGCCGGGCGAACGGACGCCCTGGAATGTCCCGATGATCCCGCTCGCCGACATGGTGGCGAGGAGTGGCGGGGTCTCGAACCACTGCTCGAGGAACTCGGCGGCGCTCATCGTCATGAGCTGGACGAAGACGGCCTGCTGGCGCTGCGGCAGCTTCTGGAAGGCGCGGGCGAGCGGGGCGAGCGACAGGAGCTCGCGCGGGTCGTTCGAGGTCAGGTCCGGCGGGACGAGCGAGAGGATCGGCTTGATGAAGCGGGCCATCTCGACCATGAGCTGGCCGTACTCCTCGTACGCCTCGGCGTCCGTGATCGACCAGCGGCGGATCTCGCGGATCGTGCGGCCGTGGTCGTTGACCCGCCAGAGGTAGTCGTCGTCGAGCGGGGTGAACGTGCCGTCGAGCGGCAGGATGTCGAGGCCGTGGTGCGGGAGGTCGAGCTCGCGGATGATCTCCGGCCGGAGCAGGCTCACGACGTAGCTCGCGACCGAGAAGCGGAAGCCGGGCACGATCTCCTCGGTGACAGCCGCGCCGCCGAGGACGTGGCGACTCTCGAGGACGACGGTGCGGAGGCCGGCGCGGGCGAGGTAGGCCGAGGCGACGAGGCCGTTGTGGCCGCCCCCGATGACGATCGCGTCGTAGCGCCTGGCCATCCGGCTCCTCCTTTCCCTCGCCGCCTGAGTCTACCGGCCGCGGCGACGGGGTATCCTCTGCCCTCGAACGTCATTCGCGCGCGATCGCGCGCGTCGCCCGAACGAAGGGGGCCCGAGGGCATGGGGAAGGCGAGTCGGCGCAAGCGGATCATCGGCGACCCGGTCGCCGTCGGTGGCGGCAATGCGCGTGGCGCCGCGGCCGTGCGCGGGGGTTCGGCGGCCCGCGTGGCGCGACAGCCCGTCGTCGTCCAGGAGGACTCGCTCCTGCGCTACTGGGAGCTCGCCCTCGCCGTCGTCGCCGGCTCGTTCTGGTTCCTCGGCCACGTCCCCGGCCCGATCTCCGACCTCGCGATCCCCGCCTGGGTCGTCACCGGCCTTGCTCTCGGACTCGTCAGCCCGTGGTACGGGCTCCTGCTGACCGTCATCACGGTTCCCTGGCTCGGCGGCGCGACGGACCAGCCGACCGGCGAGATCCTCCGGGTCGTCGCGATGTACGGCGCGGCGATCCGCGTCCTGCTCGACCGCTTCATCCTCGACCCGGCCCTGGGGCGGACGACGCGGCACGGGCCGCCGCTCTGGGTGCTCGCCTGCGCGGCGATCGCCGCGGTTCTCTACGCGGTGACGGTCCAGACGGGCACGGCGGCCGTCGGTGGCGATCCGGCGTTCTTCCAGTCGGGCATCCGCTGGGTCGTCGGCGGGTCGATGGGCATGATGATGGCCTGGATCGCGGCCTCGCATGTCGTCGCCGGGCGGGAGGACACGTTCACCGACGTCGTCCTGGCGGTCCTGGTCGTGGCGAGTGCGCTGGCTCTGGCCGCCTACTTCACCCTGGACGCGACGGCATACGCGGCGAACAAGGGAACGGGCGGCGCGTCGACGATGCCGGTCATCCAGTGGTTCACCTTCTACGGCCGCGTCAACGACCGCCTCGCGGGGCTCGGCTACCCGACGCCGACGGCGATGGGGATCGTCGTCTCGCTGCCATTCGCCGTCGCGGCTGCATGGCGCCAGGCCCGCTGGCTGGCGGGGGCGGTCATCGTCCTCGCCCTCGTCGTCGTCATGCTGACCGTCTCGCGCGGACCGCTCATCGCGATCGGCGCCGGCGCGATCGTGGCGGTCCTCGCCAGCGGCCGATTCGATCGCCGGCTGGCGATCCCGGCGCTGGCCGTCGGGGCGGTGGCGGCGGTCGGGATCGTCCTCATGCGCTACGGCACGGACCCGTCGAAGATCGTCGAGAACTTCCTGGGCGCGAGCGGCGAGGACACGGACCGCATCGGGACATGGGTCGCCGCCGTCCACATCGCGATCGGCAACCCGATCGTCGGGGGAGGCTGGCGCTCGGTCGAGCGGTACGCGGACTTCGCGCAGCGGCAGGTCGCCTACGCGCACGACATCGTCCTCCACGGGTTCTCCGAGGGCGGCTTCCCGCTCGGCATCACGAACGGCGCGGTGATCCTCTACTCCGCCTGGATGGTCTGGGTCCGCCGCCACACGATGGCGGTCTCCGTCATCGCGGCGGCCGTGACGTTCTTCGTCTGCGGCCTGTGGGACATCCCGCAGGTCCGCGCCTACGCCTCCACGATGGGCGGCATCGCGATGGGGATGGCGGCAGGGCCGCTGATCGCGCGGCGTGCCGCCGCCGCGGTGCCGGCGACCGTGCCCGCACGCGCCGCCGCCGCCGTGCCGGCACCCGCGTCCACGCCGGCACCCGCGTCCGCGAGCGCGCCGGCGAACGAGCGGGCGTGACCGCCAAGGCCGACTCCTCGACCACGGGCGGGAACGCGGGCGGGCTCAGGACCGACGCCGCGTCCTGGCGCCTCCGCGATCTCCGCGGGCTGGCGTTCCTGCTCTTCCCGCTCAACCTCTACTGGGACCAGCGGCATGTCCTGATGACACTCATCCGGACGCAGATCGCGCGGCGGAACCGGCGGAGCCTGCTCGGCTGGCTCTGGAACTTCATCCTCCCCGGCTCGCAGGCGCTGATCCTGTTCCTGGCGACGCGTGGGGCCATCAAGGTCCCCGAGGCGACGTCGCCGCTCGCGGCGTTCGGCATCTTCTTCGCCGCCCAGATCATCAGCCAGGGGATGGGCGAGATCGTGGGCCGCGGCCCGACGCTCGTGACCGAACGCGCGCCCTGGGTCAAGGGCTCGCTCTTCCCGCTGGAGCTCCTGCCGCCGACGGCCGTCGGGGTGTCGCTCTATCGAATCGTTCCGGGTGGCCTGCTCGGTGTCGCCTGCGTCTTCCTCGGCGAGGGCGTGCTGGGCGGGTCCGGGACGCTGGCGGCGTTCGCGGTCGGGCTCGGGTTGGCGATCCTGTGGGGGACGGCCCTCGGCCTGTTCTTCGGCGCCCTGGGCGTCTACCTGCGTGACGCGATGTACGCCGCGCCGCTGATCACGATGGGCCTGACGTTCGTCTCGCCGCTCTACATCTCGGACACGGCGGGCGGGATCGTCGGGTTCGTCCGAAACCTCAATCCGCTGACGGTCTCGATGGACCTGATCCTCTTCGACCTCCGCTGGATCGGCGATCACCCGCTGCACGCTCTGTACGGGTTTGTCGCCCCGTTCGTAGGACTGTGGGTCGCGGCATGGCTGTTCCGTCGCGGGTCGGCGGCATTCGCAGACTACGTATGAGTGAGCTGATCGCCCTCGAGGGTGTCGGCAAGCAGTACCCGCCGGGGTCGGCGGTCGCCGTCAAGCAGTGGGTCCGCCGCGAGAAGAACACGCGCCCGTGGGCGCTCCAACCGATCGACCTCTCGGTCGACGCCGGGACCGCCCTGGCCCTGCTGGGCCGCAACGGGTCGGGGAAGTCCACGCTGCTGGGGCTGGCGGCGGGCACGCTGTCGCCGACGAGCGGGCGGGTCCGACGCGCGGTCGACCCGACGCTGCTGTTCCAGGTCGGCACGTCGTTCGACGAGGAGCTGTCCGGGGCGGAGAACGTGCGGCTCGAGCTGTTGCTGCGCGGCCTCGACGGGCGGCGCCTGGAGCGGGCGATCGACGCCGCGGGCGAGTTCGCCGCGATCGGCGAGGCCTGGGACGACCCGTTGCGGACGTATTCCGCGGGGATGCGGGCACGGATCGCGCTGGGTGCCGCGCTGGCCGACCCGACGCCGCTGCTCCTCGTCGACGAGATCCTCGCGGTCGGAGACCCGGCGTTCGTCGAGCGCTGCATCGTCCATTTCCGCGACCTGCGCTCACGGGGGATCGCGCTCGTCTTCGTGACGCACGACATGCACCTGGCCGCCGCGCTGGG
>DASVZT010000019.1:0-16101 GCA_036391495.1 Candidatus Limnocylindrales bacterium | reverse complement strand
CCGGACAGGTCCGACGCCGCGACGGCGTGGTACTCGTGACCGGCATCGCCGAGCCAGCCGACGAGCGAGATGAACAGCAGGACGATGCCGCCGACGAGGAGAGCCGGACCGACGACCAGCCCGGCGAACAGGATCGCGGCGGCGATGGACACGAGGATCGGCCGGAAAGAGGGGCCCGGCATGTGGACGCCCTCGGGCGGGCCCGCATGGACGACCGCCGGCAGTGTCTCGGCGCCGTGCGGCGCGTCGATCCGGTCGTAGTCGCGCATCCCCTCGCGCAGCCAGTAGAGGAGCGTCAGGATGAGAGCGCCCAGGCCGAGCCAGAACGCGGGCTTCCCGACGCCGATGACGAGCCCGAAGAAGAAGAGGAATGCACCGAATGCGGCGAACACGGGCGCGAACGACGGGCCCGGCATGTGGATGTCCGCGGGGGCGCGCGGCGGGACACGTCCGGGTCCGCGATGCGTCGGCCCAACGTTCAGGCGCTGCACGGTCAGCCAGGCGAAGACCAGGATGACCGCGAGGAGCACGCCGATCGGCAGGAGCGCGATGAGCGAGCTCCAGTCGGGCGTGACGAGCTTGGTCGACAGGTCGAGCAGGCCGTTCCAGCCGTCCTGGATCGACCCCCAGACGTTCTCCATCAGTACGAAGGGTAGCGCGGGCGGGAGACCGGCGACAGGATCACGCGCTCGTCACGACTCGCGGGCCGAGCCAGTGAGCAGGACGTACCACATGACGGTCATCCCGATCGACAGGCAGGCGAGCATCGTCGCGCCGCCGGCATCGCGGCTCAGGATGCCGTAGGCCGTCGCGATCCCCGCGAAGATGAGGCCTGCCGCGAAGGCGAAGCGCCGGCTCATCGATGCCTCCTAGTGGCCGGGGAGGAGATACAGCGTCGAGAAGAGGGCGATCCAGACGACGTCGACGAAGTGCCAGTAGAGCGACGTCGCCTCGACGGCGTCGTGATGGCGCTCCGAGAACTGGCCCGCGCTGCCGCGGTAGAGCACGACCGACAGCATGATGACGCCGGCGAGGACATGCGCTCCATGGAAGCCGGTCAGGGTGTAGTAGGTCGACCCGAACGTTCCCGAGTCGAGCCGGATGCCATCTGCATAAAGGGAGAGGTAGTCGATGAACTGCATCACGAGGAACGTGATGCCGAGGGCGAGCGTGACCCCGATCGCCCGGTTCATGGCCGTCCTGTCGCCGCGGCGGATGGCCCGGACGCCGACCTGGCAGGTGAACGAGCTCACGATGAGCAGGACCGTGGCAGGCCCGACGAACGGCAGGATGTGCACCTTGCCGACGAACTCGTCCGGCGGCCAGACGGGGGCGTTGGCTCGGACGTTGAAGTAGGCGGCGAACAGCCCGGCGAAGAACATGATCTCGGAGGTGATGAAGAGCAGCATCCCGAGGATCGGGTTGCTGATGCCTCCGCGGGCGTGGGGGACGGGCTCGGCGTGGACGATCGAGCCCTGGCTCAGGGACGGATTCGAGGCACTCATCTCAGGCTTCCACCAGGACGTTCGGAGCCGGTTCCGAGGGGGTCGGCGACGGCGGAGTCGTCGGGGGAGCGGGCGGCGGCGCCAGCCGGTGGCCGCCGGTCAGGCCGTGACGGAGGTCGAAGACGGGGCGCTCGCTCCGGATGTCAGGCAGGTGGTCGAAGTTGTAGGGCGGAGGGGGCGAGGTCGTCGCCCATTCCAGCGTGTTCGCCTCCCACGGATCGTCGCCGGCGATCTCGCCGCTGCGCAGTGACACGAAGACATTCCACAGGAACGGCAGCATCGAGAACGCGATGGTGAAGGCGCCGATCGTGGCGACGAGGTTGAGATCCGTCCAGCCTGCCGTCGAGCTGTAGTCGGCGATGCGCCGCGGCATGCCGGCCAGGCCGAGCTGGTGCATCGGGAAGAACGTCAGGTTCGTGCCGACGAACATGAGGACGAAGTGGACCTTGCCGAGCGTCTCGTTCAGCATCCGGCCGGTCATCTTGGGGAACCAGTAATAGATGCCCGCGAAGACGCCGAAGACGGACCCGCCGAACAGCACGTAATGGATGTGGGCGACGATCCAGTACGTGTCGTGGAGGGCGAAGTCGACCGGCACCGACGCGCTGAACGCGCCGTTGATGCCGCCGATGAGGAACTCGGCCAGGAAGCCGAGGGCGAAGATCATCGGCGTCGAGAAGGTGAGCTGGCCGCGCCACATCGTCGCGATCCAGTTGAACATCTTGACGCCGGTCGGGACCGCGATGAGGAACGTCATGAGGCTGAAGAACGGCAGGTAGACGGCGCCGGTCGTGAACATGTGGTGCGCCCAGACGCTGAAGCCCAGGGCGCCGATGGCCGCCGTGGCGAACACGAACGCCTTGTAGCCGAAGAGCGGCTTCCGGCTGAAGACGGGGAGGACCTCGCTGATGATCCCCATCGCCGGCAGGATCATGATGTAGACCGCCGGGTGCGAGTAGAACCAGAAGATGTTCTGCCACAGCACCGCGTTGCCGCCGACGGCCGGATCGAAGAAGTGACCGCCGTAGTTGCGGTCGATGAACAGCATGATCAGCGCGCTGGCGAGGACGGGCGTCGCGAGCAGGACGAGCACGCTCGTCACGAGAACAGTCCAGGTGACGATCGGCAGCCGGAACATCGTCATGCCGGGGGCGCGCATCTTGAAGATGGTCACGAGGAAGTTGATCGCGCCCAGGATCGAGCTCGTGCCGATCAGCAGGACCGCCAGCACCCAGAGGTCCGTGCCGATGCCGCTGTACTTCGCCTGCGCGAGGGGCGAGTAGCTCGTCCAGCCGTTCGCTGCGGCGCCGCTCCCGGTCAGGAAGCCCGACAGCATGAGGACGCCGCCCAGGGGCAGCATCCAGAAGCTCAGCGCGTTGATCCGCGGGAAGGCCATGTCCGGCGCCCCGATCTGGAGCGGGACGACGTAGTTGCCGAAGCCCGCCAGCATCGGGATGACGAACAGGAAGAGCATGAGCGACGCGTGCATCGTGAACAGCTGGTTGTACTCGGCTTCCTTGAAGAACTGGATGCCGGGCATGGCCAGCTCGCTGCGCACGCCGAGGGCGAGGAGACCGCCGAGGAAGAAGAAGATGAACGAGTTGACGACGTACATCATCCCGATCTTCTTGTGATCGGTGGTCGTCAGCCACTCGTAGAGTCCCGTCCGGATGACAGGGACGGCGGGCCGCAGGGCCGTGGTCGCCATCGATGCTCCTCTACTTGACCGTGAGCGTGCCGGTCATGTTCGGATGGACCTTGCACGAGAAGAGGTACGTCCCCGCGGGGAGCGCGGGGATCGGGTAGAGCCGGCTATCGGCGCCGCTGAAGATCTCGCCGTCGAACAGCGGGGGATCGGTGATGCTCGTCCCGCCGTGGATGACGACGTTGTGCGGGATGCCGGCGTCCTGGTTCTCGAACTGGATCGTGAACGGCGCGTTCGCCGGCGCTTCGATCGACTGGGTGGTGAAGACGATGTTCTGCGCCGTGACGACGATCGGCGGGCCGCCGGATACGCCGCTGGCGGGTGGGCCGCCGGCCGAAGCGCCGGGCGAGGTGGCCGACGAGGGCGCCGGGGTGGACTGCGCGTCGGCGGTGCCCTTCGCGATGAAGGCGTCGTACTCGGCAGGCGTGACCGCCTTGACCGAGAAGATCATCGAGGCGTGGTAGGTCCCGCACAGCTGGGCGCACTGCCCGCGGAAGGTCTGCCCCGCGTCCTGGGGGTCGATCGTGAAGTCGAACCAGTTCTCCCGGCCGGGGATGACGTCGCGCTTGAACAGGAATTGCGGGACGTAGAACGAGTGCGTCACGTCCTTGCTCTGGAGCGTCAGGTGGACGTTCTCGCCGGCCGGGACGGTCAGCTCCGGTGCGAGCGACTCGAAGAGGACCTTGCCGTCCTTGTCGAGGTACTGGAAGGTCCATTGGAAGCGCGCAGCGGTCGCCCGCACGTACGCCTGCTGCGGCTCGGCCGAACGGGCGTCGACGGTGTTGAGCACCTGCCAGGAGAGGACGAACAGGATCCCGACGATGATCGTCGGGATGACCGTCCAGACGACCTCCACGAGGTTGTTCCCGTGGATCTGCGGCGGGAGCTCGATGTCGGTCGGTCGTCGCCGGTAGCGCACGACCGTGTAGACGATCAGGGCCTCGACGACGACGAAGACGATCGCGGCCAGGGCGAAGACGATGTCGTAGAGGTCCCGTGTCGCGACGCCCTGCCGGGTGACGGCCGCGGGCGGATAGAACGAGTCGACGGCCTGGCAGGCTCCGAGGGCGACGGCGACCAGCATGAGGGCGACGACGGCAGCGGCTCGCGACCGTGTCACCCCGGGCATCGGCATCTGGTTTCCTCGATGTCAGTGCCCGGCGCGCGCCCGGACGCGCGCGCGACGGGGATGAAAAACAAGATGTCGGCCGGGGACGCGGGCCGAACGGGCGCCATCATAGCGGAGGAGCGCCGTACTGCCTACACCGGGGTACGCGTCAGCCGCGACGTTCGTGTTCCTGTCAAGGGTCGCGGGGCTGGATTCGTGTCACGATGGGCAGGAGCCACATGTCATATCGCACGATCGCCGCGCGCCTTGGCCTCGTCGTCCTCCTCGGGGCGGCGATGGCCGGGCCGTTCGCCGCGGTCGCGCTCGCCCACGGCTCGACGGTGCCGCCGGAGCCGACGCTCGCGACGCTCGTCGGGGGCTGGTCATTCGATCCGACGATCGCGCTCCCGCTGCTGGCGTCCCTGGCGGTCTACCTCTGGCTCGTCCGCCGGGTCGACCGCGCGCACCCCGCGAACCCCGTGCCTCGCGGGCAGGTGGCCTGCTTCGTCGGGGCTCTCGTCGCGATCGAGGTCGCCCTGCAGTCCGGGATCGAGGCGTACGACACGACGCTCTTCTCGGTCCACATGGTCCAGCACATCCTGCTGTTGTTCGTCGCGGCGCCGCTCATCGCCCTGAGCGCACCGATCACGCTGCTGCTCCGCGCGGTCGACCACCGCTGGCGGGTCGGACTGATCGTGCCGATCCTTCATTCGCGCGCCCTGCGCGTCCTCGCCTTCCCGGTGGTGAGCTGGGTCGTCTTCGCGGCCGTCATGTGGGGAACCCACTTCTCGCCGCTGTTCGAGGCCGCGCTCGAGGATCCGCTCGTCCACGACCTCGAGCACCTGCTCTTCCTCGGCTCGGCGTTGCTGTTCTGGTGGCCGGTCGTGGGCCGAGACCCGGGTCCGTGGCGCATGCCTCACCCGGCGCGGATCGTCTACCTGTTCCTCCAGATGCCGCAGAACACGTTCCTGTCGGTGGCGATCTACGGCGCCGGCGCGCCCCTGTACGCGCACTACGCGACGCTCGGGCGCACGTGGGGTCCCACGGTCCTGGCCGACCAGCAGGCGGCCGGAGCGATCATGTGGGTGGCCGGCGACCTGACCTTCCTCGTCGCGATCCTCGGGGTGGCGGCCGCCTGGCTGCGGGCGGAGGAGCGCGATACGGCGCGCAGAGAGGCGCACATCGACGCGCAGCGCGCGGCGATCCGGGATCGAGAGGTCGCGCTCGCGGCGCGACTGGCGACCGAGGGCTCGGTGTCCGGCGGTCAGCCGGGCAGCGGCGTCGACCGGTCGGGCCCTGGGCGGGCGGGGTCCGGGGTCGATCGGGCGGCGAGCGGCGCCGGCCGGGCGGGGTCCGAGGTCGATCGAGCGGGGAGCGGCGTCAATCAGGCCGGGAGCGGCGTCGACAGGTAGCCGAGGTAACGCTCCGGATCGACGTTGCCGCCGCTGACGACGGCCACGATCGGGCCGCCAAGGCCGACGATACCCGCCTCCTCCGCGTGCCATATCAGCGCCGCCACCGTCAGCGCGCCCGACGGCTCGGCGACGAGGCGCGACTCCTCCGCGACCAGCCTCACCCCGGCCGCGATCTCCTCCTCGGACACGGTCACGACGTCGTCCATGAGAGCCCGAAGGTGTGCGAAGTTCCGCACCCCGATCGCCTGGGTTCGCGTGCCGTCGGCGATGGTCCGGCTGACGAGCTCCGCCGGCCAGCGGACGATGGCGCCCGACTGGAGCGACTCCCGTGCGTCGGCGGCGAGAGCGGGCTCGACGCCCACGATGCGGGCCTCCGGCCTCAGCGCGCGGACGGCGGCCGCGACGCCGCTGGCCAGCCCTCCGCCCCCGATCGGCACCAGGACCGCGGCGACGTCGGGCATGTCCTCGACGATCTCCAGGCCGCAGGTACCCTGGCCCGCGATGATCCGCTCGTCGTCGTACGGCGGGATGATCGCAAGGCCGCGCTCCGCGGCGATCCGCTCGGCGGCCTCGCGCCGCTCATCGCTGGCGGGACCGACGACGACGATCTCGGCCCCGTCCGCGGCCACGCGGCGAACCTTGATCGCCGGCGCGTCGTCCGGCATGACGATGACGGCCGGTGCTCCGAGGAGGAGCGCGGCACGCGCGACGCCCTGGGCGTGGTTCCCGCTGGAATAGGTGATGACGCCGCGGCGGCGCTCCTCGGCGGTCAGCGAGGCGACGGCGACGTACGCGCCGCGCAGCTTGAAGGCGCCGATCGGCTGGAGCGATTCGGCCTTGAGGTAGCGACGCCCGTCGGGGCGCCCGAACGGCACGAGCGGCGTTCGGATCGTCACGCCGCGCAGGATCTCGGCAGCCGCGCGGATGCGCTCGATCGTGACGAGGGATGTGCCTGGGTCGCCGGATGTGCCGGGGTCGCCGGATGTGCCGCTACGTCCGGGTGTGGCGGGGACGCGGCTGGTCATCGGCCGACGCGATCCTCGATGGCCTGGCAGGCGATGCAGTACGCGGCCCACGGCAACGCCTCGAGTCGCGCATCGGCGATCGGCTGGCCGCATCGTCTGCAAAGGCCGAACCCGCCCTCGTCCAGTCGCGCCAGGGCTGCCTCGACCAGGGCGAGGTGGGCCTGGGCCCGCTCTCTCAGTGCGAGGTCGCGCTGCTGCTCGAAGACATGAGTGGCCGCGGCGGCCTGCGATCCGTACGTCATCTGGCCGGGAGCCTCGATCTCGATCGCCAGCTCCGCGCGCAGGCGATCGCGCTCGGCCTCGAGCGTGGCGCGTGCAGAGGCGACAAGGGCGGCGTCCATGAGTGAGATGCTACTCGGGCCGGGCGACGGCGGACGGGCCGAAGGGCCGCGTGAGCGGGCGCCGAACCGCCCGAATGGGGCGTGTGAGCGGGCGCCGGGAACGGGCGTCGGCCGGCTGAGCCCGTCGTCCCTGGCCGGCGTAACTCGCTCAGTGTCGATGCCAGTGACATCTTCTCGGCAACGGGGCCGCGAAGCCGCCGGCCGCGTGAGGGAAGTCACCCGTGGGGCGCTGCCGGCCAAGGTGGGGCGCGCTCCCGGTCGACGATCGGCCACCTCGCCGCACGAGCGCGGGTGCGCCGTGGGCTTTCGCGCCGTCGCGCCGGCCAGGACGCGAACCGAGGAGCCCTTAGGGCCAACGCTTGTGCGTGGCATGACGGTGGTGTCGACATGGGTCGCGATTGGTCGGGCGGGCGCGCCCTGAGCCTCGCCCTCGGCGGACCGCCCGGCGCGACACGGGCCAAGCCGTCGGTCCGCGAATCGCGTGGTGTCCGGGCAGGACGCCCGGCGGCTAGTTGCGCGTCGTCGGCGCCCCGGCATCGGTCGAGAGCCGTTGCGCGACATAGACCGGCACCGCCGACAGCAGGACCATGAAGACGGCGACGACGTTGACGAGCGGCCGCTGGTTCGGCAGGCGAAGGTTAGCCAGGATCCAGATGGGGAGCGTCTGCTGCGTTCCCGCGGTGAACGTCGTCACGATCACTTCGTCGAACGAGAGGGCGAACGCGAGCAGCCCACCGGCGAGGAGGGCCGTCCCGATGACCGGCAGCGTGATGCGGCGGAACGTCTGCCAGGTGTCGGCACCGAGATCCATCGACGCCTCCTCGATCGAGCGCGAGGATCGTCGCAGCCGTGCGATCACGTTGTTGTAGACGGTCACGACGCAGAAGGTCGCATGGCCGACGATGATCGTGAGCGGACTGAACGGCAGGTGCGTCGTGTTGAATGTCGCGTTGAGCGCCATCCCCGTCACGATGCCCGGCAGCGCGATCGGCAGCACGAGCATGAACGAGATCGTCTCCCGGCCGAAGAACCGGAACCGATGCACGGCGAAGGCCGCCAGCGTTCCCAGGAGCAACGCGAGCGCCGTCGCACCGAGGGCGGCCTGCAGCGAGAGAAGGAGGGCCGATCGGATCTCGTCGTTGCCGATCGCCTCCCCGAACCAGCTCGTGGTCCAGGACGTGATCGGCCAGGTCTGGGCCCGATCCGCGTTGAACGCGTACAGGAAGATCGTGGCGATCGGCAGGTAGAGGAAGAGGAGAACGCCGGCGCTGGCGACGGCGAGGACTCGTCGGCTCATCGGCCGCCTGGTCGGGTCATCGGGTCTCCTCGAGCGGCCGCGTCCCGGAACCTCCCGGATCCAGGCCCGCTCACAGCGCGTCGAACGCGCCGAGCCGGCGCGCCACGAGCAGGTAGATCGCCATGACGACGACCGGGACCGTCGCGAACGCCGCGGCGAACGGCACGTTGCCCGAGACGCCCTGGCTGTTGTAGACGACGTTCCCGATGAACTGGCTGTTCGAGACCAGCACCGGCGTGATGTAGTCGCCGAGCGTCAGCGAGAAGGTGAAGATCGAGCCCGCGACCACAGCCGGCAGGGCAAGCGGCAGGATGACCCGGCGGAACGTCATCGCTCCACGCGCGCCGAGATCCGCGGACGCTTCGAGCAGCGAGCCGGGGATGCGTTCCAGGCCGGCGAAGATCGGCAGGATCATGTACGGCAGCCAGATGTAGCTGAAGACGAGCCACATCGCGATATCGGACGGATACAGGACGACGCCCTGGATTCCGAACTGCTGGAACGTCCAATCGAGCGGGCCGCCGAGCGCGAGGATGACGCGCCAGGCGTAGACCCGGACGAGGTAGCTCGTCCAGAGCGGCAGCAGGACGAGCATGAACATGACGCCCTTCAGCCGGCGCGACGCATAGCGGGCCATGTAGTAGGCGATCGGGAACGCCAGCAGCGCGTCGGTCACGGTCACGACGAATGCGATGAGGATCGTCCGACCGGCGACCGCCCGATACACGGGATCGCTGACGAGCTGCTGGAAGTTGCGCAGGGTGAAGTCCTGCTTGATCGCCGACGTCAGGGGGTCGAGATACCAGAACGCGCTGATGAAGAGGACGACGAGCGAACCGATGTAGACGACGCCGAACCAGCCGACGGGAGGCAGCAGCAGGACGAGCAGCTGGACCGCCCGATGTCGATACAGCCAGGCGAGGCTGCGACGTCGGGCGGTGGCGGCGGGGGGTGCCGGTCGGGCGAGAGTGGCCATGCGCCTCGGTCTGGTCGGTCGGTCGGTCGGTCGGTCAGTCGGTCGGTCAGTCAGTCGGGCGGGCGGTCAGTCGGTCGGTCGGTCGGTCAGGATGGAGCTCGGCCGCGGCAAGCTCGGCCGCGGCAAGCGCGCCCGCGCCAAGGGTGGCCGCCGGCGGATGGGACGCCGGCGACCACCGCGGAACGGGTGTCGATCAGCCCCGGATCTCGGTCCACTTCTGGGTCCAGACCGAGTAGTCCGTGCAGGTCTGGCCACGGCTGTCACCGCAATCCGGGAGCGGTGTCTTCCAGAAGGCGATCTGGCTGTAGAAGCTCTGGTCGTTGACCCGGTACTCGGTGCAGAAGTTCTTCAGCCCGTACGAGCCGTACGTCGCGTCGAGGTACTTGCAGGCCTTCGGATTGGCCGGCGCCTCGCCGAAGTACTCGGCGACCTGTGCCTGGACCTCCGGCGTGAGCATCCACGCCATCCACTTGAGCATGCAGTTCGGGTGAGTCGCGTGGGAGGACATCATCCAGGTGTCCGCCCAGCCGGTCATCCCTTCGCTGGGGACGACGGCATCGACCGGGACCTTCTCGCCCTTGAGGGCGTTGAACTGGTACGGCCAGCTCGTCCCGACCGTCGTCGTGCCGTTCTTGAAGTTGTCGATCTCGTCCGAGAAGAGCGACCAGTACTTGCCGACGTTCGGCTTCTGCTGCTTGAGCAGGTCGACCGCTGCGCTCAGCTGGTCCTGCGTCAGCTCGTACGGATCCGTGATCCCGAGCGACGGATTGTGCGCCTTGAGGTAGAGCGCGGCATCCGCGATGTAGATCGGGCTGTCGTAGGCCGTGACTTTGCCCGCGAACTGGCTCGACTTGTCGAACACGACGTCCCAGCTCGTCGGCGCGGGCGTCACCTTGTCGGTGCGGTACATGAGCAGGTTGCCGCCCCAGCCGTGTGGCACGCCGTAGTGCTTGCCGCCGACGACGTAGTGCGGCGCGTTCAGGAGGAACGGCTGGACATCGCCCATGCCCGGGATCGTGGCGGGATCGACCGCGGCGACGTCGCCGTTGGCGATCAGCCGGTTGGTGGCATCTCCCGAGGCCGAGACGCCGTCGTAGACGGTGCCGCCTCCCTGGCGGAGCAGGGTGACCATCTCGTCGGAGGTGTTGCCGACCTTCGTCTGGACCTTGCAGCCGGTCTCGGCCTCGAAGGGCGTGACCCAGTCGTACTCCTTGACGTTGCCGCCGCTCTCCGCATACCCGGCCCAGATGATGATGTTCAGGGCGCCCTCGCCCTGGCCGCCGACCTTCGAGAGGTCGACCGCCGGCTTGAGCGGCTTGATCGAGCCGTAGTCATCCCCGGTCAGGCTGGCGGCTGGGCTGGCCGACTCGGCCGGGGTCGAGGCCGACGCCGCGACCGACTCCGACGCGCCGGGCGAGCCGGACTCGCTCGCCGGGGAGGACGGGGCTGTGGTCGCTCCGCTCGAACAGGCCGCGACGAGCAGGCCGATCGTCGCGAGCGCCACGAGTGACCGGTTCCTTCTCATGCTCTCTCCTCCACCGCGGCCACCCCGAGGCCCACGGGATAGTTGTGCTGTCGCTTCCACACCAGGCGGACAGCCCTGCCCTTCGCGGCGAGCGCCTCGGACGACGACGTCGCCAGGTTCTGCTGGGTGACGAGCAGCTCCGACCCGGCGTCGAGCTGCACGAGATAGCGGGTCTCGGGACCGAGGTAGACGACATCTCGGATCATCCCGAGCGCCGATGTCTCGTCGGGCGCCGGTGTCTCCGACGGATCGGTCAGGCGGATCTTCTCGGGCCGGACGGTGAACGTTCCGTCGTCGCCGACGATCGCCCGGGCCGCCTCGCCTGCGAGCAGGTTCGAGGTCCCGACGAAGCCGGCCACGAAGCGGGTCGCCGGGTGTTCGTAGACCTCCGCCGGGCTGCCGATCTGTTCGATCCGCCCGCGGCTGAAGACGGCCAGGCGATCGCTCATCGTGAGCGCCTCTTCCTGGTCGTGGGTGACGTAGATGAACGTGATGCCGACCTCGCGCTGGATCTCCTTGAGCTCCAGCTGCATCTCCTCGCGGAGCTTGAGGTCGAGGGCCCCGAGGGGCTCGTCGAGCAGGAGCACGCGCGGCCGATTGACGAGGGCTCGTGCGAGGGCGACGCGCTGGCGCTGGCCCCCGGACAGCTGGGACGGTCGACGCTTCTCATAGCCCTCGAGCCGGACCATGCGGAGGGCATCGGCCACCCGGCGGGTCCTCTCCTGCTTCGGCACCTTCCGGACGACGAGCCCATAGGCGACGTTCGCGGCGACGTCCATGTGCGGGAACAGCGCGTAATCCTGGAAGACGGTGTTGACGTCGCGCTCGAACGTGGGGCGCCCGCTGACGTCGACCCCGTGGAGGAGGATCCGGCCCGACGTCGGCAGCTCGAAGCCGGCGATCATGCGCAGTGTCGTGGTCTTCCCCGAGCCGGACGGGCCGAGCATCGAGAAGAACTCGCCCTCGCGCACCTCGAGGTCGATGCCCGCCACGGCCTCGACGTCGCCGAACCGCTTGACGACGTTCTCGAGACGGACCGCGGGCACGGGCTCCCGGGCGTGGCCGGAGGCGGGGGCGGAGCCGTGGGCGGAGGCCGAGGCTGAGGCGTGGGCGGAGGCGGCGGGGTGGGTGGAGGCGGGCGTGTCGCCGGCGAAGGTGGGCGTGTCGCCGGCGGAGGTGGGCGTGTCGCCGCCGGCCGACATGGGCGTGTCGCCGTGGGCGGACGTGGGAGGCGGGGGCAGCGGCGACCGACCGGCGGGCCCGGGTCGGGTCTCTGGGGTCGTCAACCTCTCCTCGCGATGAAGGGCCGCGACCGGACGACGCGCCCGTCGTCGGCCTCACGGCCCGCATCCGCACCCTGGATCCGCTGTCGAGCCACGACATCCGATCATTAGTGGGACCGGACGACTGTGCATTCGCGCGATGGAGGCTGTCAAGCCTCGAATTTCGTTGTACACCGCTCGAGCCACCCGGCCGCTAGACTCGCCGCCGGATGCGCCCGCCGACTCGATTCCCTGCGTTCCCGGCTCTCCCGCCGGCCCGACTTCTCCTCGCCTCTGCCGCTAGCCTCGTCCTCGTCGCCTGCTCGGGCGCCGGGAGCGACTCGACGCCCAGGCCGATGGCCGGGACGTCGGCCGCGCCGCGCGAGGTGAACGTCGTAGCCAAGGATTACGAGTTCGTGCCGCCGGAAGTCGACCTCGTGCCCGGGGAGACCGTGCTCTTCCACCTCCTCAACGGTGGGCTGGCGGTCCACGAGGTCGTGATCGGCGATCAGCGTGTGCAGGACGCGTGGGAGGCGGCCGAGGCGGCCACCGTCGATGCGCCTCCTGGGCCGACGCCCGTCGTCTCCGTGCCGCCGGACGTGGCCGGCCTCCGCGTCGTGCTTCTCTCGGGCCAGCGTGTCGACGTCCGGTGGACGGTTCCCGTGGATGTCGCGGCGTCGGCGCCGCTCATCGTCGGGTGCCACATCCCAGGCCACTATGCGCGGGGAATGCACGTGCCGGTCGTGATGGTGGCGCCAGGACCAGGGTAGGGCGCCGAGCGGGAAGCCTCTGGGCAGGAAGCGCCGGGGCGGGGAGCGCCGGGGCGGGGAGCGCCGGGGCGGGGAGCGCCGGGGCGGGGAGCGCCGGGGCGGGGCGCGCCGGGGCCGGTCGCCCGGGCGGGAGCGCTCGAGCGGGAGCGCTCGAGCAGGAGCGCTCGAGCGGGAGCGCTCGAGCAGGCCATCCGCCGAGCCAGTGGCCCGGCGGAGCCTCTCGGGGCCCTTCGACCCTTCGGACGGTGCTACCCTCTCACCTGGCGCCCGACCGTGACGCGACGCGCTCGCATCCGCCCGCTCGCAGGTGCTCCACCCGCTCGCAGGTGCTCCAGGAGAAGGATCGAAATGGCCTACGTCATCGCCGAGCCGTGTGTCGACGTCATGGACCAGTCGTGCGTCTCGGTTTGCCCCGTCGACTGCATCCACTTCGACGAGGGCACGGATCGGATCCTCTACATCGATCCGAACGAGTGCATTGACTGCGGCGCGTGCGAGCCCGAATGCCCTGTCAGCGCGATCTTCCCCGAGGAGTCGCTCCCGTCTGAATGGGCCGGCTACACGCAGATCAACGCGGTCTGGTTCACCGACAAGGCAGCCGCCCGCCAGATGGTCGAGGCCGCCAAGCCGCGGTAGGGCGTCGCCGGCTGGATCTTCGGTCGGTCGCCGGGATCTGGTTCGGCTCGGCGCGGCTTGGCTCTCGGCCCGGCGCGGCTCTCCGCGGCCCGGCGCGGCTCTCGGCCCGGCCCGGCTCGGCTCTCCGCGGCCCGGCGCCCGGCTCTCCGCGGTCCGGCGCCCGGCTCTCCGCGGTCCGGCGCCCGGCTCCCTTCGGCCGCTGGCGGTCGACGTGGTCGCTCCATGCTCCCTAACCCGGCTTTGCGCGGCTCTAGCTCCCGCGCGCCCCGCCGCACCGCCCCCGTTTGACCCGCGTCTGACCCTGTTGCGACGCGCCGTGGGCACCGTCCGACCATCGACCGCCGCACGGTCGTCGCCGAACAGGTGCGGCGGGTGAATCTCGGCCGGGACGCTTGCCCGGGCGAGCCCTTGTCGGCAGGCAGAGCCCCTTAGGGCGCACTCTCCGACCACGGCCGGCGGGAGGCGGGCGGGAGGCCGGCGGGTCGGCCCGCGCGGAGAGCCCGACGCCGGCACGGGAGGGCGGCGGGTCCGGCGGGAGGGCCCGATCCGGCGCGCCCACCCGCCCCGCCGCGCGACTACCATCGACGGATGCGCATCGTCTCGCTCGAGCCAGGGGCGACCGAGATCCTCTGCGCGATCGGGCTCGGCGACGAGATCGTGGGAGTCGCCGACGATCCCTCCGCCGTCGATCTTGCGGAGCTCGTCGCGACCCCGTTCGTCGCCCACGCCCGGTGGGATAGCGGCGGGCTGCGCCGGGTCGACGTCGACACGGACGCGCTGGCGGCCACCTCGCCTGGCCTCATCGTCGCCGCGCGCGCCGCCGACATCCCCGCGGGTGCGGTCGAAGGAGCGACGATCCTCTCGTTCGAGCCGACGAGCCTGGAGGGCGTGTTCAACGCCATCGCCGCCATCGGTGCCATGACGTCGGCCGAGGACGCCGCGCTGGAGCTGATCGAAGACCTCCGCAACGAGCTCGGTGTCATCGAGGAGCGGGTGCGCGAGCGATCCGACGACGGGCGGCGGCCAGTCCGCGCCATCGTCCTCGAGAGCCTCGACCCGCCGCTTGCGTCTGGCCTGTGGGTCCCCGAGCAGGTCCGGCGGGCGGGAGGGTGGGAGCTCCTCGGCGTCGAAGGGGCGTCTCCGCGAGCCGCGACATGGGAGGCGGTCGCTGACCTCGATCCCGAGGTTCTCTTCGTCTCGGTTCGCGGGTCGGGCCTGCCGGCGTCGATGCGCGCCTGGGAGGCGATCCCCGCCGAGCGGGTTGCCGGCCTTCCGGTCGTCGGGGCAGGCCGCGTCTACGCCCTCGACGGTCGTTCGTACCTCTCGGTGGCCGGGCCGCGCCTCGTCGACGGCGTCGCCCTGCTCGCCGAGCTGCTCGACCCCGGGGCGTTCGAGGACATCGCGCCGCAGACAGGCTGGGCACCGCTCTCGTAGGCCGGGCCGCTCTCGTAGGCCGCACCGCTCTCGCAGGCCGCCCCCCGAGCACGGCTCCCCGACCGAGCGAGGGCGGCTCCCCGACCGATATTCCCGCCCCAACACCCCCCGAGCGCCCCGAACCCGAGGCTATACTCCCCGCGATGTCCCCGCTCGCAGGCCGAACGATCGCCACGATCGGCTCCGGAGTCATGGCCGAGGCGATGATCGCCGGCCTCCTTCGGGGTCGACTCGTCGGGCCCGGGCAGGTCGTCGCGAGCCACCCGCGGCCCGAGAGACGCGACCAGCTGGCCGGCGAGTACGGCATCCGGGTCACGCAGAGCAACGGCGAGGCCGCCCAGGCCGCGGACATCGTCCTCCTGGCCGTGAAACCGCAGATGCTCGCCAGGGTCGGCAGGGACCTTCGCCGGCACCTGCGACCCGAGCAGCTCGTCATCTCGATCATCGCGGGCCCGACGACTGCGGCCCTCGTCGCGGCGCTCGAGCATCCCCGTGTCGTCCGCGCGATGCCCAACACGCCGGCACAGATCGGCAAGGGAATGACCGTCTGGTACGCGACGCCGGAGACGACCGACGAGCAGCGCGGGCAGGCGAGCGCGATCCTGCGGGCGCTGGGCGAGGAGCTCCAGGTCGACGACGAGAGGTTCGTGGCGATGGCGACCGCGGTGAGCGGGACCGGGCCCGCCTACGTCTTCCTCGTCATGGAGGCGCTGATCGACGCCGCCGTCCACCTCGGCTTCCCGCGCCACCAGGCGCATGACCTCGTCGTCGAGACGCTCGAGGGCAGCGCCGCGTTCGCCCGGTCGAGCGGGACTCACCCGGCCGTCCTGCGCAACATGGTCACGTCGCCCGGCGGCACGAGCGCGGCGGCGATCCACGAGCTCGAGTCCGGGCGGCTGAGGACGGTCCTCTCGGAAGCGGTGTGGGCCGCGTACCGGCGAACCGTGGAGCTCGGCGAGGAGCTCGAGTCGAGCCTGGCGGTCCAGGACCGAGGGCACGACCAGGACCGAGGGCACGACCAGGACCGAGGGCACGACCAGGACCGAGGGCACGACCAGGACCGAGGGCACGACCAGGCCGATCGCCTCGCCCGGGACGCCTG
>DASVZT010000018.1:0-2278 GCA_036391495.1 Candidatus Limnocylindrales bacterium | reverse complement strand
GCGTCGGTGGCCTCACGGCCGACGTCGCGCACCTGCGCGAGAGCCTGATCGAGGCGCGCCAGGCGTCGTACTTCGCCAGGCGGCGACGGGGTGAGCGGCTGGCGACCTACGCGGAGGTCGGCTCGCACGCGCTCCTGCTCGCCCTGCAGGACGATGGTGTCGTCGGCGCCTTCCGCTCGGCCGTTCTCCAGGCCCTCGTCGACTACGACGACCGTCGCGGCACGGAGCTCGTGCGGACGCTCGAGCTGTTCCTCGAGTCGGGCGGCGAGTACCGCTCGACGGCGAGGGCCCTGCACGTCCACGTCAACACGCTGCGACTGCGCCTCGCCCGGATCGAGGCCCTGACCGGGCGGAGCTTCTCCAGCGTCGAGGACCGCGTCGACTTCTTCATCGCGCTCCGCTCCCGCGCTTGATCGACGGCCGGGCGGGGCCGGCCTGGAAGCGCGATCCGGCGATGCCGAGGCAGGAAACGGATCGGCGACGCGCCCCGTGGGAGCACGCCGCCGATCCGTGCGTGGGTGGATTCGAGGTCGCCTCAGGCGTCGATGCGAACGCGCTCCGTCGCGAGCTCGCCGACTGGGAGCGTGAGCGTCGCCGAGGAGGCGCCGTTCGGGAAGCCGAGGACTTTCTCGCGCGCGGTGCCGCGGGCGAAGACGGCCGTCAGCCCGATGTAGACGACTGCCGAGAGGATCCAGGCCTCGACGGGAATGACGCCGGTGATGCCGAAGTTGGCGAGCGGATACCCGTCCTGTCCGGGCAGGATGCCGCTCCCGTACGAGCCGTAGGCGATCCCGACGACGAGGGCGACGATCGCCGGCCAGTTGGCGACGGCCGCCTGGTTCCAGGAGGGCACGCGCTCCAGGTGGCGGTCGATGCCAAGCAGCTTCGGCAGGACGAGCTGGTCGATGTACATGATCACGGTCGCTGTCGGCACCGTCACCGCGAGGAAGGTCACCGCGCGGAAGAAGTTGTCGATCGATTGCGGGACCCACCAGGCCATGACGCCGCCGCCGATCGCGATCCCGATGCACGTGTAGATGCGCTTCCAGCGCGACCAGCCGCCGAAGAGGTTCTGACCCGCGTTGAGCGACTCGTAGTAGTTGGCGTCGTTGATGGCGATCTCGGTCGGGGTCACGAGGAAGAAGGCGACGACCGCGAGGCCGCCGAGCGAGAACTTGACGGCCTCCGCGACGCCCGCACCGAGGGAGGCGTCCTGGATGCGCGCCGCGATGATCCAGCCGGCCATCGGGAAGAGGAACTGCCCGACGAGGAGGCCGATGAAGAGCGGCGGGACGATCGCGCCGACCTTCGGCTTGGCGTACCGGAAGAGGTCCGGCTCGTTGCCGTAGGTGGCGAAGCCCAGCGACATGACGATGCCGAGGGCCAGCGGCATGACCGTGAGGGGCTGACCGTTCGAGTCCGTCGTCAGGTGCGAGGCCAGCACGTCCCCGGAGGTGCCGGTGACCGTCCGGAAGACCATCCAGATGACCCACACGAGGATGAGCGGGCTGGCGATCCAGCGGGCGAACGCGGCGATGCCGGTGAACCCGAGGATGTTGTTGGCGATGCCGAAGACGGCGACGGCGATCGCGATCGGCACGACTGGACCCCAGCCGAAGAGGCCGTTCCAGATGTCGGCGAGGATGCCGGCCTGGTAGCCCACCCAGCCGAGCGGTGTCACGAGGACGAGCAACGACACGAGGATCGAGCCGTACCGGCCGAAGACCGAGCGGCTCATGAGGGCGTGCGTCTGTCCGCGCCAGGCGCCGAGATACGCCGCCGGGATCGCATACAGGAGGTAACAGGTCCCCGAGATAGCCGTCATGAGCAGGACCTGGCGGAGGGTGTAGCCGAAGCTCCACAGCTCCGAGCCCAGGGACATGTACGCGAAGCCCGCGTACAGGGTCAGCCAGAGGGGAACGTGGTGGGTCCATGTTCCCCGCCGGGCGGTGAGCGGCACGATCCCGTCACGGCTCGACGAGTAGTCGTGCGCGATCTCCTTGCGGAGCTCGCCCGGGCCGCCGGGCGTCTCCTCGCTCTCGAGCGCCTCGATCACCCCTGATACGCCGTGATGCTGCGTTACGCCAGGCATCGCGATCTCCTCCGCGTCCAAGGACGATGACAGGTCGGACTAGATGACGTTGTGGGCAGGGCCGTAGGGGAAGCCCGTGATGTCCTCGGCCCCGTCCTCGGTCACGACGCAGATGTCGTGCTCGCGGTAGCCGCCCGCGCCGGGCTGCCCGTCGGGGATCGTGATCATCGGCTCCATCGAGACGAC
>DASVZT010000017.1:0-7048 GCA_036391495.1 Candidatus Limnocylindrales bacterium | reverse complement strand
GACACGGCGTCAACAGCGCCATGCGGCTGGCTGACGGTCCGGAGCTCGCGGTCGTTGGCCGCGGCGTGGCGCTGGGTGTCGGCTTCGGCCTGGGCGCCGCAGTCGCCGTCGGGCGGGGCGTGACCTGCGCCACCACTGCCGAGCTCGGCTCCGGTGTCGGGATCGGGCTCGGCTCCGGCGTGACCTCCACCGTCGACGTGGGTCCCACCGTCGCGTTCGCACCGGGCGCCACGCTCTCGCTCGCGGCCGCGCGTGATGGCTCGCTCGTGGGGGCGGCGACGACCGACAGGCTGAGACCGCCGTTTGCGACGACGAACCCGAACGAGACGGCGGTCGACGCGAGCAAGACGAGCCAGCCGGCCAGGATCGCGCGCGGCACCGTCCGACGCCTCGTGACGCCCTCCCTTCGGTCTCCCCAGCCCACCGACGCCGCGCCATTGCCCGGCCGCGCCGGTCGATGCTAGTCTCCGAGAGCGTAGGCTACCCGACGGGATCGCCCGACGGGATCGCCCGACGGGATCGCCCGACGGCTGCCCCGAAGCAGCGGAACGACGCGCGACCGACGACGAGAGAGGAGTCCATGGCGCTTCCCCGGCCAGCAGCTGAGCCCGACGCCTACCTCCTCGCCGCGTACCGTATCCGGCGCTGCACGTTCAGGCGCCTCGTCGAGGTCGACACGGGCCCAGAGCGCGTCTACGACGTCGAGTGCCTCTACCCCGATCGCCGGATCCCGATCTCGCTCGGCGATCTCGACCTGGCACTGCCGATCTGCAACTCGTGCACGGCGCCCCACATCTTCCGGCCGGACGAGGACTGATCCCGACCGCTGGTGTTGCAATTGAAGGGTTAGCGGCGCATTCTCCTCTCATCCCTTCATTTACGCCGAGAGATTGAAGGGTTGCAGCCGGAGGCAGCGTGCCCAGGGCCGTCGAGCGGACATGGGAGGGAGACCCCGGCGCGATGGGCGGACGCCGGGCTCGCGCGTCGTTCCGTTACCAGGCATTCGTCCCCGACGACATCGCTGGGCTCAACCCAGCCGTGCCCTTCGAGGTCGCCGACCTCTCGGCGGACGCCGAGGCGGCGATCCGAGCGCTCAATGAGCGCGCCTCAGTGGGCGGCCTCGAGGCCATCGGGCCCCTGCTCCTGCGGTCGGAGGCGGTGGCGTCCTCGCGGATCGAGGGCTACGACGTTTCCTCGCTCAACCTCGCCCGGGCGTTCATCGACCCCCGGGCGGCCCGGGGCAGCGCCAGAACCGTTGCAGCCAACGTGTCCGCCATGGAGGAAGCGATCGCGATCGGCGACCGCGAGACGCCCGTGACGGTGGGCGACCTGCTGGCGATCCACGCCGTGCTCATGGCCGGCGATGAGCGGGCGCGGCCCGGCCGCGTGCGCGAAGAGCAGAACTGGATCGGGGGCCGGCTCGGCAACCCGTCCGACGCCGCGTTCGTGCCGCCGCCCGAGAACCTCGTCGGGCCGCTCCTCCAGGACCTCGTCGCGTTCATGGCCCGCGACGACATGCCGGCGCTGCCCCAGGCGGCGCTCGCCCACGCGCAGTTCGAGACGATCCACCCGTTCATCGACGGCAACGGCCGCGTCGGCCGCGCCCTTGTCCATGTCGTGCTCCGGCGCCGCGGGGTCGCGGACCGGTTCGTCCCGCCGATCAGCATCGTCCTGGCCGCCCGCCCCGCCGCCTACGTCGAGGGGCTGGTCGCGTTCCGGGAGGGGCGCGTCGGCGACTGGATCGTCTCGTTCGCCAGCGCTGCCTCCAGGGCGGCCCTCATGTCGATCGAGCTGGCGGACGAGGTGGCCTCGCTCCAGGGCGAGTGGCGCGAGCGCGCCGGCCGCCCGAGGGCGGGATCCGCGGCGAGCAGGCTCATCGCGCTGCTGCCCGCATTGCCCGTGCTGTCGGCGCCGACCGCCCGCGCCGCGATCGGCGTCAGCCAGCAGCAGACGCTCGCCGCGCTCAAGGCGCTGGCGGACGCCGGAGTCATCCGCCAGCTGAGCGCCGGGACGTACGACCGTCAGTACGCGGCGACCGAGCTGTTCGAGTTGCTCGCGGCGTACGAGGAGGGCGTCGTTGGTCCGGCGCGGAGCGCGGGGTCGGCGGGCTGACGAGGCGGTCGTCGAAGACCAAACGTGTGCAGAACTGAGTCCAGCCCTCCGCGCCAGGCCGTCCGATGGGCAGACTCGTGCGTGGACCCGGGTGAGGTGCTGGCGAGGCGACCTGTAAGCCGAGTTCTGTCCCGCGATCGCTCGCGGTGATGGTCATCCCTCTCTGGCCGCCGGTTGCCCGGCGGCTCATGCGGCCGACCCGAGGACCGGGGCAGCGCGCCCGTCCCCCGGCGAACCGGGGTGTGTCCTCCTATTTGGCCTTGCTCCGGGTAGAGCTTGCCCGTTTCACCCCGCCGCGGCCGGAGCCGCGGCGGACTCGTCTCTGTGGCGCTGGTCCTCGCCTTGCGGCGGACGGGCGTTACCCGCTACCTGCGCTGCCGGAGCTCGGACTTTCCTCACGACCCGGGTTGCCCCGCGCCGCGCGACCATCCGGTCGCCTCGCCGCTCCCGATTCTACGCGACCGTCCCCGTTCGTCTCCGGACGACCGAGGCGGGCCCCCCGGCGGCCACGCGATCGATCGCCTCGTTGGCGAGCGCGTCGGCCGCCTTGTTCTGCGCGCGCGGAACGTGAGTGGCGGTCCAGCGGCGAAATCCCGCCAGGAGCCGGCGTGCGTCTGCGTGCAGCGGCTGCAGCTTGAGGTCCTTCACCCGCCAGCGGCCGTGGAGCTGCTCGACGATCAGCATCGAGTCGAGGAGGAGATCGACCTCCTCGGCGCCGATGTCGCGCGCGAGCTCGAGCGCCCGCACGACGCCGGTGTACTCCGCGACGTTGTTCGTGCGGATCCCGAGGTAATCCGAGATCGATGCGAACGGCGGGGCATCGGGCCGCCGGGACCCGGGCGACGAGGCGTCGATCAGCACCGCGCCGCACGACGCGGGGCCCGGGTTGCCCCGTGCCGCGCCGTCGGTCCGCACGATCAGGTGGCGGACGGGCTCCGGCTGCGGCCGGCCGAGCTGACCCGGCGACCCGGCGATCTCGCTCAGCCCTGCCGCTCCACGATGGCCGACGAGACCTCGAGGATCGCCCGCGTGACGTTGATCCCGCGCGGACAGGCGTCGACGCAGTTGAAGATCGTCCGGCAGCGCCAGACGCCGTCCTTGTCCGACAGGATCTCGAGCCGCTCCTCCGCGCCCTCGTCGCGCGAGTCGAAGATGAAGCGGTGGGCCTGCACGATCGCCGCCGGCCCGACGTAGCCCGGCTGCGCCCAGAACGACGGGCAAGACGACGTGCATGCTGCGCAGAGGATGCATTTCGTCGTGTCGTCGAATCGCGCTCGATCGGATTGCGTCTGCAGTCGCTCGCGCGCGGGCGGCTCGGACTCGTTGATGAGGAACGGCTTGACGCTGCGGTACTTCGCGAAGAACCCGTCCATGTCGACGACGAGATCCTTCACGACCGGCAGCCCGGGCAACGGCGCGACGGTGATCCCCTTGCGGCCCAGCTGGTCGACCCGGATCCTGCAGGCGAGGCGGTTGCGGCCGTTGATCAGCATCGCGTCCGACCCGCAGACGCCGTGGGCGCACGAGCGGCGGAACGTCAGCGTCCCGTCCTGCTCCCACTTCACCTTGTGGAGCAGGTCGAGGACCCGGTCCATCGGCTCCGCGGAGACGCTGTAGGCCTCCCAGTGCGGGGCGGCGTCGTGCTCCGGGTCGTAGCGCAGGATCTTGAGCTCGACCTGCATGCTCGTCGCCGCCATCTCAGTACACCCTCGGCTTGGGCTCGAAGCGCGTCACCGTCACCGGCTTGTAGCGCATCTGCGGGCCCTCGGGCCCTCGATACGCGAGCGAGTGCTTCAGCCAATCGACGTCGTTGCGCTCCGGGTAGTCCTCGCGCGAGTGCGCTCCCCGACTCTCCGTCCGGGCCAGCCCGGCGACGACGGTCGTCTCCGCGCAATCGAGGAGATAGCCGATCTCTCGCGTCTCGAGAAGGTCCGTGTTGAAGGTCGTCCCCTTGTCGTCGACCGACACGCAGGCATAGCGGGCCCGCAGCGCTCGAACGTCCGTGAGGGCCTTCGTCAGCAGCGCCTCGTCGCGGAAGACGCCGCAGTTGTCCATCATCGTGTCGGCGAGATCCTTGCGGATCGCCTGGGCCTTCTCACCGCCCGTGCCGGCGCGCAGGG
Source organism: Candidatus Limnocylindrales bacterium (assembly GCA_036391495.1). Lineage (GTDB taxonomy): Bacteria > Chloroflexota > Limnocylindria > Limnocylindrales > CSP1-4 > DASVZT01. The sequence goes on along the minus strand of DASVZT010000017.1, from coordinate 2,816 downwards.
CGGAGATCTCCTCCGCGACCGCCGCATCCGCGTCGGCCGGCACCTCCGGCATCTCCCAGCCGACGAGATCCTGCGCCATGCGGCGACCGGCCCGCCGCCCGAAGACGAGCAGGTCGACGAGCGAGTTCGTCCCGAGCCGATTCGCGCCGTGGACACTGACGCAGGCACACTCGCCGGCCGCGTAGAGACCCGGCACGACGGTGTTCGCCTCGTCACGGATGACGCGCGTCTCGAGGTCCGTCGGGATGCCGCCCATCGCGTAGTGGGCCGTCGGCGTGATCGCGACCGGCTCCCTGAGCGGCTCGACTCCCTGGTAGATGCGGGCGAAGTCGGTGATGTCCGGCAGCTTCTCCTCGATGACCTGCCGGCCGAGGTGATGGACGTCGAGCCAGACGGAGTCGCCCCCGTTGATGCCGCGGCCCGCGCGGATCTCCTCGACGATCGCCCGGCTGACCATGTCGCGGGGGGCGAGCTCCATCAGCTTCGGCGCGTACCACTCCATGAAGCGCTCGCCGTTGCCGTTGAGGAGGTAGGCGCCCTCGCCGCGGGCCGCCTCGGAGAGGAGGATCCCGATGCCGACCAGGCCCGTCGGATGGAACTGGTAGAACTCCATGTCCTCGAGCGGGATCCCGTGGCGATACGCCAGCGCGGCGCCGTCGCCGGTGAGCGACCAGGCGTTCGACGTGATGCGGAACATCCGGCCGAACCCGCCGGTCGCGAGGAGCACACCCTTCGACCGGAAGGTCACCAGCGACCCATCGGAGATCCGGTACGCGACCAGGCCGGCCGCGCGCCCGCCGTCGCCGCCGTCCCCGTCGGCGAACAGCAGGTCGACGACGTGGAACTCGTCGTAGAAGCGGACGCCGGCCTTGACGCACTGCTGGTACAGCGTCTGCAGGATCATGTGGCCGGTCCGATCGGCGGCGAAGCAGGCGCGCTTGACCGGGCCCTCGCCGTAGTTGCGCGTGTGGCCGCCGAACCGTCGCTGGTCGATCTTGCCTTCGGGCGTTCGGTTGAACGGCAGGCCCATGTGCTCGAGCTCGATGACCGTCTCGATCGCCTCGCGCGCGAGGATCTCGGCGGCGTCCTGGTCGACCAGGTAGTCGCCGCCCTTGACGGTGTCGAACATGTGCCACTCCCAGTGGTCCTCCTCGAGGTTGCCGAGAGCGGCACAGACGCCGCCCTGGGCGGCGCCGGTATGGGAGCGGGTCGGATAGAGCTTGGTCAGGACGGCAGTGTCGACGCCTTCGCGGGCGAGCTCGAGAGCCGCCCAGAGGCCGGCTCCGCCGGCCCCGACGATCAGCGCGTCGTGTTCGATGTGCATGGTCTCAGCCCCCGGCGCCCGGGAGCGGCATCGTCATGACGACGGTCGTGCCCGCGACGAAGAGGAAGATGCCGACGAGGTACAGGAGCGTCAGCCCGATCGTCCTCCAGCCACCCTTGACGTAGTCGCTGACGACCGTCCGGACACCCATGAACGCGTGGAAGAGGACCATCATCAGCAGCGTCCAGTCGTACGAGCGCCAGAAGATGCTGTTCCAGCGATGCTGGGCGATCCAGGTGGCGGTCTGGTTGGCCGGGTCGAACAGCACGTGGAGGATGAGGAAGTGCCCGAGCGCCAGGACGAACAGGGCGAGCCCCGAGAGGCGCATCAGGTACCAGATCGTCCGCTCGAAGCCGGGCGTCGCCGGGCGAGGGCGTCCCACGCGGGAGTAGGTCGATTGTGTCTGCATCGTGCTCACGCGAGGAACTGGGGCAGCCCGAACGCGGGCGCCATGATCTGGTAGGCCACTGGGATCCCGACGACGACGAAGATGATCCACGTCCCGTACCAGAGCTGCTTGTGGTACACGGTCGTCGCCGGCCAGAAGTCCATGACGATGATCCGCAGGCCGTTGAGGGCGTGGTAGAGCAGCGCGGCTCCGAGCAGGACCTCCATGACGCGGCCGGGTAGGCTCGCGTAGACCTGCAGGATCGTGTTGTAGGCCTGCGGGTCGCCGCCGACGAGATAGATGTCGACGACGTGGAGGACGACGAACGCCCAGATGGCGACACCGGAGATCCGGTGGAACGCCCAGGCGAGCATCCCCTCGCTCCCGCGATACCGGAGCAGCATGCTGCCTCCCATGCTCACGATGGCTCCCCTGGCCGAGCGGAGGTCAGGAGACGGTGGTCGGCGCTCCCAGGCGGGCGATGATGGCGTCGGCCATGTCGCTCGTCCCGGCAGAACCGCCGAGGTCATAGGTCACCGCCCGCCCCTCCCCGATGACCGCGATGATGGCCGCCTCCACCCGTTCGGCGGCCTCGATCTCGCCGAGATGGCGCAGCATGAGGACGCCCGACAGGAGGAGGGCGGTCGGGTTCGCCTTGTTCAGGCCGGCGTACTTCGGGGCCGAGCCGTGGACGGGCTCGAAGACGGCCGCCTCGGTGCCGATGTTCGCGCCGGGGGCGACGCCGAGGCCCCCGACGAGGCCGGCGACGAGGTCGCTGACGATGTCGCCGTACAGGTTCGGGAGGACGAGGACGTCGTACAGCTCGGGCTTCTGGACGAGCTGCATGCACATGTTGTCGACGATGCGGTCCTCGAACTCGATGCGGCCCGCGTAGCACGCAGCGACCGTCCGGCAGCTCTCGAGGAAGAGGCCGTCGCTCAGCTTCATGATGTTCGCCTTGTGGACCGCGGTGACCTTGCGCCGGCCGTTGGCGACCGCGTAGTCGAAGGCGAAGCGGGCGATGCGCTCCGAGGCCTCGCGGGTGATGATCTTGATGCTCTCGGCGGCGTCGCGGCCGACCCGATGCTCGATCCCCGCGTAGAG
>DASVZT010000016.1:0-3262 GCA_036391495.1 Candidatus Limnocylindrales bacterium | reverse complement strand
CGGCATCTCCTTCGGCCTGACGATCTTCACCTTCATGGCGATCGTCGTGTACTGCCAGTGGGTGGCGATGAGCGTCGCGGAGGAGAAGAGCAGCCGTGTCATGGAGCTCATCCTCGGCGCCGCGCGCCCGTTCGAGCTGCTCGCGGGCAAGGTGATCGGCGTCGGCGGTCTCGGGCTGCTGCAGCTCGTCGTCGTGGCCGTGGCGGGCGGCGTCGCCCTGCTGCTCCAGGACCGTGTCGCCACCAGGCTGCTCGGATCCGCGTCGTCGATCCAGCTGCCCGAGGGCCTCACCCCGGAGCTCCTCGTCACGTTTGTCGTCTTCTTCGTCCTCGGCTTCGCGCTGTACGCCACGCTCTTCGCCGCGGTCGCGTCGCTCGTGTCGCGCCAGGAGGACGTCAACACCCTGATCACGCCGCTCATCCTCGTCGCAGCGGCGGGCTACATGATCGCGATCTACTCGTCGCTCGGCGTCATCGCGCTCGACTCCCCGCTCGTCATCGCCCTCTCGTACATCCCGTTCCTCAGCCCGTATCTCATGTTGACGAGGGTCTCCGTCGGGACTGTCGAGCCGATCGAGCCGGTGGCCGCGGCGCTCCTCCTTGCCGCGACGATCGTCGGGGCGCTGTGGGTCGGTGGGCGGCTGTACTCGGCGGGCGTGCTGATCTATGGGCAGAAGGCATCGTTCCGGACGCTGGTGACGGCCTTCCGACGCGCCTGAGGCCGCCTTCCGGGTTCGGCGGCCGCGGCTCGGGGCCGCGTCCGGGGTGGCGCTGGTCGGCGGCCGCGGCTCGGGGCCCGTCGAGGCCCTGTCCGTCGCGATGTCGATGACAGCGTCACTCCGTCCGTAAGCCGCCCCGACAAGGGCGGCGGCAAGCCGCCAACGGGCCGGTCGTCGATCTTCGGAACGGCCACACCGGCACGCGCACGCATGTCCCAAGCGCAGGCCCAGGCCCAGGCCCAGGCGCGCGGCCGTGCCACCGGCTGTCTCCTGGCCGGCCCGCCTGCGCTCGGTCTGTCGCTGTCGCCGACATCGGCGTCGACAAACGGACCCGCATACGAGCCCATCCCAAATAGGACGCCTGTTCTATACTGAATCGCCTGAACAGCCTGACAGACCATCGCTGGAGGCCTGCGTGGACGAAGCTCTCTCCCGACTGTCCACACGCCCGTCCACCGACGGACGCGAGTCGTCCACAGCCGGAGACCGTTCATCCACCTCGTGCCCACAATCGCAAGATGTTGGGGTTGGAAGCTGCACCGCACCACTACATATTGTGTTTAGGCCTTGACTCCAGCACCTGCCGAACGTATCGTTGGAGGGTCGCTCGCGCAGTCGATCACACCCTTCCGAGAGCCGAGCCGGGGTCCGAACGACCGGTCGGCGACCGTCGAGAAAGGGACCGAGGCGAGTCGATCCGTCGGGGCGCCGCAGCTATCGCGGTGAGAACGGGCGGGGCCAGTGAGGACGGCCCGCGGGGCTGGACCGGAGTGGAGAGTGGAGATGGCTCGAGGGGCAACGGGCGTGGTCCCGGTCATGGGCGACAAGGCGAGCGGCACCACGGACACAACGCCGACGCGGCCGCCGCGCGCGGCCCATGAGGGCCGCTTCCCGAGGCCGACCGCCGGGTCCGACGGCGCCAGCTTCGACGGCACCGGCACGCGCGGCCTGACCTTCGAGCGCCGCTGGACTCGTCCCGACGTCCATCCCTACGACGAGGTGGCCTGGGAGCTGCGGACCGCGGGCATCACGAGCGAGTCGGGCAAGAGCGTCTTCGAACAGACGGACGTCGAGGTGCCCGTCTCCTGGAGCCAGCTCGCAACGAACGTCGTGGTCAGCAAGTACTTCCGCGGCCACGTCGGGACGCCCGAGCGCGAGAGCAGCGTCAAGCAGCTGATCGACCGCGTCGTCAACACGATCGCCGCATGGGCCGAGACGCAGCACTACTTCGCGACGCCGGAGGACCTGGCCGCCTTCAAGGCGGAGCTGACCCACCTCATCCTCCACCAGAAGATGAGCTTCAACTCGCCGGTCTGGTTCAACGTCGGCGTCGAGACGAAGCCCCAGTGCTCGGCCTGCTTCATCAACTCGGTCCAGGACTCGATGTCCTCGATCATGGATCTCGCCAAGACCGAGGCGATGCTCTTCAAGTTCGGATCGGGCGCGGGCTCCAACCTGTCGCCCATCCGCTCCTCGCGGGAGAAGATGTCGGGCGGCGGCACGGCGTCCGGCCCGGTCTCGTTCATGAAGGGCTATGACGCGTTCGCCGGTGTCGTGAAGTCCGGCGGCAAGACGCGGCGCGCGGCCAAGATGGTCATCCTCGACGTCGACCACCCGGACGTGCTCGATTTCATCGACTCCAAGATGCTCGAGGAGAAGAAGGCCTGGGCGCTCATCGAGCAGGGCTACGATCCTTCGTTCACGGGTGAGGCGTACGGCTCGGTCTTCTTCCAGAACGCCAACCACTCGGTGCGGGTGACGGACGACTTCATGCGCACCGTCGTCGCGGGAGGCGACTGGACGACCCACGCGGTCGTCGATCACCACCCCATGCAGACGCACAAGGCCGGTCAGATCTTCCGCCGCATGGCGGACGCCGCGTGGATCTGCGGCGACCCGGGGATCCAGTACGACACGACGATCAACGACTGGAATCCGGTCGCGAACTCGGATCGGCAGTACGCGACCAACCCGTGCAGCGAGTTCTCGTTCCTCAACGACACGAGCTGCAACCTCGCCTCGCTCAACCTGATGAAGTTCGTCCGGGACGACGGCGAGTTTGACATCGACGCATATCGCTACGCGGCCCGGCTGACGATCACCGCGCAGGAGATCGTCGTCGACAACGCGAGCTACCCGACGGCGCGGATCGAGGAGAACTCCCACCGGTTCCGCCCCTTGGGGCTCGGCTACGCGAACCTCGGCGCTCTTCTCATGAGCCGCGGCCTCGCCTACGACTCCCCGCAGGGCGAGGCGTACGCGGCTGCGCTGACCTCGATCATGACGGCCGAGGCGTATCGACAGTCGGCGGTCATCGCCCGCGATCACGGCGGCCCGTTCGTCGAGTACGAGAAGAACGAGGCACCCTTCCTGCGGGTCATCGAGAAGCATCGCGACGCCGCTCGTCACATCCCCGACGACGCCGGCGTCCCGGCCGACCTCCTCGACGAGGCGCGGGGTCTCTGGGACGAGACGCTCGACCTCGGGCGAAAGCACGGATACCGCAACGCGCAGGTCACGCTGCTCGCCCCGACCGGCACGATC
>DASVZT010000015.1:0-4493 GCA_036391495.1 Candidatus Limnocylindrales bacterium | reverse complement strand
GCCGCGGGCGCGGTGCGCGCCGCGCGCGGTGCGCGGTGCGCGGGGCTAGCTCAGCTCGCCCGGCGGGCCCGTCCGCAGTGGGCCGGTCGCCGCGCCGTCGAGGCGCTCCTCGACCAGGCGCCCAAGCTCCCCGGCCCGTAGCGCGGACACGCCCGTCTCGTCATGCCGGAAGAAGGCGAAGACATCGTGACCGGCCTCGAGGAAAGGAACGAGCCGGTCCGCCCAGGCGGCCATCTCCCCATCGGAGTAGGCGGTTCGGCGGAGGCGCAGGTAGAGGAACGATCCCGTCAGGCGGATGCGGGGCGGCTCGTCGACCGCGTCCGTCTCGGTTGCGCACACCGCTGCTCCGGCAGCCCGCAGCATCCCGTAGACCTCGTCGACATGCCATGACTCGTCCTGCATCTCGAGTGTCAACGGGACCGCCGGGGGCCAGGTCTGCAGGAGCGCGGCGAGGCGGCTGTCGTCACGGTGGATCTCGGCCGGGATACGGAAGAGCACGCTGCCGAGACGGCCGTCGAGGGCGTCGAGCGGTTCGACCAGGCGCGCGACCGCCCCCGGTGGGTCGAGCAGGACGGCGCGGATCGCCGTCCCCCGCTGCGCCTTGATCGTGAATCGGAACGTCGCCGGTGTCGCCGCGGCCCAGGCCGCGACGCGCTCGCGGCTCGGCGTCCGGTAGTAGGTGTTGTTGAGCTCGCAGGCCGCCAGCCGACGGGCGTAGACGGCCAGGAGAGCGTCGGCGGGTGTGTCGAGCGGGTAGAAGGTCGGCGCCCAGTCCGGGTAGGCGAAGCCGCTCGTCCCGGCGTACAGACGACCCCGGGGAGGCGCGGCCACCCCCGGCACGCCCGACGGCGCGCCGACGGCTCCGCCCCGCGCGCCCCCGGCATGACCCTCAGCCGTTCGGCGTCTCCAGGCGCACCGCCAGACCACCCGGCGCGGTGGCCTCGTGTGCGGCACAGCCGGCAAGGTCGACCGGCTCGGCGGCGTGGGCGACGACCCGGTCGAGTGCCGCTGCGACCTCGTCGCGCTGTTCGGCGGTGAGCTGCGAGAGGAAGTGCTCGCGAACGCCGCGAAGGTGGGTGACGGACGCGGCCCGCAGCCGGGCGAGGCCGGTATCGGTCAGGACGGCAAACGAGCCGCGTGCGTCGGACGGGCAGGAGACCCGCCGGACGAGGCCGTCGGCGACGAGCCGATCGACGAGCCGCGTCACCCCGCTGCGGGAGAGGAGCACGCGATCGGCCAGGGCGCTCATGCGCAGCGTCCGTCCCTCCGCGTATGCGAGCTGGACGAGCGCGTCGTACTCGCCGAGCGCGATCCCGTGCTCGGTCCGGAGCTCGTCGTCGAGACGCCGCGTGACGATCGCGTGGGAGACGATGAAGGCGCGCCAGGCGTCGAAGCCCGGCCCGAGCCCCATGTCAGGGCCAAGGCCGGCATCCGGCGCGGCGGCCGGTTCGGCCGTCGTAACCAGCGACAAAGCGGGCATGGTGGTTTCAAGCATCGCCAGCATCATAACCGCAGACAACAGTAGTTGACAACACAATCATCCATCTGGTACAACTCGTTGCGTAGTCAACAACCGCACCGGCCGGACCCATTGGGGGCTCCGCGGCGACGGACCACTGGCACAGGGATGGACCCGTTCTCATGAAGACGATCTGGAAGATCGACCCCGCCCACACCGATGTGCTCTTCTCCGCGAAGCACATGATGGTCACGACCGTCCGCGGGACGTTCAGCGATGTCTCCGGCGAGCTCGAGCTCGACGAGGAGAACCCGACGGCATCGCGCGGCGAGATCCGTGTCGGCATCGAGAGCGTCTCGACCGGCAACGCCCAGCGCGACGCCCACCTCCGGTCGGGCGACTTCTTGCTCGGCGAGGAGCACCCGCACATCGTCGCGCGCGTCGCCAAGATCGACCGCTCCGGCGACGACTACAAGGTGACCGTCGACCTGACCGTCCGCGGCGTCACCAAGCCGGTCGTGTTCGACGCCGAGTTCAGCGGCATCGTCCCGGGCATGTCGGGTGCACGTCACGCCGGCTTCACCCTCCGCTCGAAGATCAACCGCCAGGATTGGGGCGTCAACTGGAACGTCGCGCTCGCCGGCGACTCCTGGCTCGTCGGCAACGAGGTCAAGCTCGAGATCGAGGTCGCGGCCGACGAGGTCGCCAGCGCGACCGAGGCGCTCAAGGGCGCCGCGTAAGTCCATCCCCGCGGCCCGGCGAGTGCCCCCGGGCGCGCTCGACCCCGATCCCGACCCTCGACGGCCCCGTCCTCGCGACGGGGCCGTCCTGATTCCCGCCGCCGCCCGTGCCGTCCCGGAGCGGCGCTACCATTCCAGGGTCCCACCGCAGCGGAGAGCAGAGAGCCATGACCGCGTACGACGTCGCCGAGATCCGCCGCCACTTCCCGGCCCTCGCGGTCCAGCAGGACGGCCGTGCGCTCGCTTATTTCGACGGCCCCGGCGGAACGCAGGTCCCAGGCGAGGTCATCGACGCAGTCGCCGGCTACTACCGCGAGATGAACGCCAACGACGGTGGTGCGTTCCTGACGAGCGAGCGCAGTGACGCGATGGCGGTCGCCGCCAAGGAGGCCGTCGTCGACTTCCTCGGCGCGCGGTCGGCCGAGGAGATCAAGTTCGGCCCGAACATGACGACCCTCACGTTCCACGTCAGCCGCTCGATCGGGGCGACCCTGGCCGCGGGGGACGAGGTGGTCGTGACGACGCTCGACCACGAGGCGAACGTCTCGCCCTGGCAGGCCCTGGCGCGCGATCGCGGGCTGATCGTCCGGACCGTCGACATCCGGGCCGACGACGCGACGCTCGACCTCGACGACCTCGACCGGGCGCTCGAGCGCCGACCGAAGCTCCTGGCGGTCGGCTGGGCGTCGAACGCGCTCGGGACCGTCAATCCCGTGGCCGAGATCGTCCGCCGAGCGCATGCGGTCGGGGCCATGACGTACGTCGACGCGGTCGCCTGGGCGCCGCACGGGCCGATCGACGTCGCCGCCCTCGACACCGACTTCCTGGTCTGCTCGGCCTACAAGTTCTACGGACCGCATGCCGGGATCCTCTACGGGAAGCTGGAGCTCCTCGACCGCCTGCCGGCCTACAAGGTCCGGCCCGCGCACGACCGGTTCCAGACGGGGACGCCGAACTTCGAGGGAATCGCCGGCGTGGGAGCCGCCGTCGCCTACCTCGCCGCGCTCGGCGACCGCTACGGCCAGCCGTTCCGCGACGAGTACCCGGCGCTGAACGGCCGCCGGTTGGCCCTCCGCACGGCGATGCGGGCGGTCCGCGAGCACGAGATCGCTCTCTTCGGCCGCCTCCTCGACGGGCTCGAGGCGATCGACGGCGTCAGGCTGTGGGGCATCACGGATCGCGCGCGCTTCGGCGAGCGGATCCCGACCATCGGCATCACGATCGACGGCATCTCGCCCCGGGACGCCTCCGCTGCCCTCGGGAGGCGCGGGATCGCCACCTGGGACGGCCACTTCTATGCGCAGGCGCTCATCGAGCGGCTGGGGCTCGGCGAGTCAGGCGGCGTCGTCCGTATCGGCCTCGCGCACTACACGACCGCCGACGAGATCGAGCGCCTCCTCGCCGAGGTCGACTCGGTCGCCGCTTCCGCGCGCCGCGTCTCGGCGGCCCCTGTCTGAGCGGGCGACGGCGGTGAGGCTCCGGATCGGCTTCCAGGTCTGGGCGCAGTACACGACCTGGGACGAGCTCATGGCCGCCGGCCGGACGATCGACGAGCTCGGCTTCGACGGTCTCTGGAGCAATGACCACTTCCTGCCCTTCACCGATCAGTCGACCGGCTCGGTCGAGAACCTCGAGGGCTCGATCTTCGACGGCTGGACGGTCCTCGCCGGGTGGGCCGCGGCGACGAGCCGCGTCCGGCTCGGCTGCCTCGTCTCGGGCGTCGGCTACCGCAACCCGGCACTGCTCGTGAAGATGGCCACCGGGCTCGACCACATGTCGGGCGGCCGGATGTCGCTCGGGATCGGCGCGGGCTGGTTCGAGCGCGAGCATCGGACGTTCGGGTTCCCGTTCCTCCCCGTGGCGGACAGGCTGGACAGGCTCGAGGACGCCGCGATCATCTGCCGGGGCCTGCTCGACCGGCAGACCGTGACGCACGCCGGCCGCTGGTACTCGGCGGACGGTGCCCGCAACGAGCCGCCGCCCGTCCAGGCCCGCCTGCCGCTGGTCATCGGCGGCAGCGGAGAGAAGCGGACGCTCGCGATCGTCGCCCGCTACGCGGACGCCTGGAACGCCGACGGGGACGACGTCGCGGCGCTCCGCCACAAGTGCAAGGTGCTCGACGAGCACTGCCGGCGCGCCGGGCGGCCGCCGCGTGCCGTGCGCCGGACGGCGGGCCAGGGACCTGCCATGATCCGCACCTCGCGCGACGAGGCGGTGCCCGCGCTCGCGGAGCTCCTCCAGCGCAACGGGGTGCCGTGGAACGACGCGCTGGCGGTCGCCTTCGCGTCGCCCCG
>DASVZT010000014.1:0-3336 GCA_036391495.1 Candidatus Limnocylindrales bacterium | reverse complement strand
CATGGTGATGGATCCACCGCGCCCGTCGCAGGTCCGCGCCCAGGCGCGGCGACCCGGAGAACGGTTCCCGCGCGAGGCCGGTCCCTACGTCGGTCCCGTGCGCGTGACCCCGACGCGCGTCACGCTGGCGATCGCCCTCGGCGGGTCGACGCTCTTCATCCTGTACGGGCTGGTCGCGCGCGACGTCACGCAGATCCCGACGCTCTGTGCCGGGTTCGCCGTGTACGGGATCGTCTTCTCGGCACTCGCGCTGGGAGGCGCCATCGGGACGTACCGGACGGCCCAGTCGGGGGAGGCCGCGCGATCGTTCACGCTGGCGCTCCTCGGCGGCATCGCCGCGCTCGTGGCCGCCGGCAGCTTCGCGCTCGCGATCGTTCTCGCGCTCGTCTGGGGCGCGGGCTGATGGGTCGGGCCGTCGGCGCCGGGTAGGCTAGACTCGGGATCCTGCCCCCATCGTCTAGAGGCCTAGGACGCCACCCTTTCAAGGTGGAGATCACCGGTTCGAATCCGGTTGGGGGTACCAGCTTCCCCCAGGGCCCGACGTGGGTCAGCGGCGCGGGGTGAGCATGGCTCGACGGCCCGCTCGACCTGCTACGATCGGCCCATGGAGATCATGGGTGTGACGATCCGCACGATCGTCGCGGACAACGTCGCGATCCGCTGCGACGGCTGCCTCGAGATCATCGAGGGGACCCCCTGGCGCGTGAACCTGCTGGACATCGTCGCGCCTGAGAAGGCGTCGCCCTGGACCGATCGCGCCGCGATCAACCCCGGGCCGTTCCAGTTCCATTCCGACCCCGAGCACATCCGCGCCTGGATGCGGCGCCGTGGCTTCCTGCTCTGCCGACGCTCCAGCATGCGCGAGATCATGCGCCCGGTCCCAGTTCCGGCACCCGACGCCGGCGGCTCGGCGCGCTGGGGCCTGTGCGACGGGATCCATCGCGACGACCACGAGTTCGTCCCCGCCTGATCCCGGGAGCACCCTCAGGGCGCCGGCTCGCCCTTCGTGCGGTGGTAGATCGCGACGTTATAGCTGAGCCGTGGCTTCGTCGGGTGGCCGTCCACCGCTTCGGGCCCGAAGGCGGCCCGCAGGAGTGACGCCGCCTCGTCAGTCGAGTCGAACGTCCACCAGCAGTGGACGACGCGGATCCTGAACCCGGCCGCGAGGAACGGCCCGCCCCGGTGGCTCCAAGCGCCGTACTCGGGGCGATCGGCGCGGTAGAAGCGCGAGACGTCATCCCGGCCGTAGTCGTGCAGGACGAGCAGCCGGCCGCCGGGGCGCAGGACGCGCTCAGCCTCCGCGAGCTCGGCGGCATCGCGTCCCCGGAACGCGCTCCACGCCGCGACGATCGCATCGGCCGATGCGGGCTCCAGGCCGGTCGATCGTGCCCGGCCACCGGCGACACGGACGCGGCCATCGGCGGCGAGGTCCGCCAGACCGTCCGACAGGCCGGCCAGGCGCTCGTCGCGCTCGAGGACCGTCAGACGGGCGCCGAGATCGACCAGCCGTCGAGCGAGGGCACCGGAACCGCCGTCGATGAGGACGACGTCGCGTTCGACCAGCTGCCCGAGGCTGTCCAGCGCCCGCGGGATCTTCCCCTCGATGTCGACGGCGCGGGAGAGGCGATCCGCCTGGGCGGCGTCGGAAAGCTCGATCGGGAGGTCGGCCACAGTGCCGGAGTATACGGGCGCAGGCCGGCCTCAGCCCGGCCGCACAGCCGCTCAGGCGACCGCGCAGCTGCTCAGTCGACCGGTCAGTCGACCCGCCGGAAGACGCGCCCCTCGCGCGGACCGATCTCGACGACCGCTCGGCCGTCCGCGACCGCCATCCGCTCGCCGGCACCCCACGTCCAGCCATCCCAGGTCATGGGCTCGAAGGCGACACCGTCGAGGCGCGGCAGCGACAGACCGACTGCCGCCGGGGCGTCGCCTGCGTTCAGGCAGATCACGAAGTCCCCGGTCTCGTCGGAGCGGCGATAGGCAACGGTCATCCCGTCGGCGGCGACGACGTCGAACGACCCACGCCGAAGCGCGCGATGCGCGTGGCGCAGGGCCGCCGCACCCCGGACGAACGCCAGGAGCGACATGTCCCAGGCAGCCCGATCGTCCCACGGGAACGAGCGGCGGCAATCCGGGTCGTGCTCCCCGGCCATCCCGATCTCGTCGCCGTAGTAGATGCTCGGCGCGCCGGGCACGGTCATCTGGACGAGCGTGGCCAGTCGGACGGAGTCGACGTCGCCGCCACATAGCGAGAGCAGGCGCGGCGTGTCGTGACTATCGAGCAGGTTGAGCTGGACGGCGTTGATCTCCGGCGCGTAGCTCGTGAGAGCGTGCGCCAGGCGCTCCGCGAACGCCGGCGCGTCGATCGGCCGCACCGTGGCGGCCAGGTTCCCCTGCTGGCCGACGACGCGCATGTCGAGGTGCGACCCGGCACAGAACGAGATCGTTGCCTCGGCGAACGGGTAGTTCATGTACGCGTCGAACTCATCGCCGTTGAGCCAGCGATGGTCCTCGTCCCAGATCTCCGCGACGATGTAGGCCTCGGGGTCGATGGCCTTCACGCGCCGGCGGAACTCGCGCCAGAACTCGTCGTCGTCGATCTCGGCCGCGACGTCGAGGCGCCAGCCGTCGGCGCCGAAGCGGATCCAGCGCTCGGCGACGTCGAAGATGAACTCGCGGACGATCGGGTTGTCCGTGTTGAGCTTCGGCAGGGCCGGCAGGTCCCACCAGGCCTTGTAGCCGAGCGCCAGCATCGACTCCGCCCCGGCGTGGTGGACCGTCGCCCATTCGCTGTCGGCGACGGCCTGCAGGAGCGACTCGTCCGGGTAGGCGCGCAGCGGGCGGCCCGCGGCGAGCGCCTCCCGGTCGACGTGGAACCAGTCGACATACGGCGAGCCGATGCCGCACTCGAGGACGTGGTTGAAGGGCCAGAAGCCGCGACTCGCGTGGTTGAAGACGCCGTCGAGGATGACCCGGATCCCGCGCGCATGGGCGGCGTCGAGGAGCTCGCGCAGGGCAGCGTCGCCGCCGAGGAGCGGGTCGACCGCGTGGTAGTCGTACGTGTGGTAGCGGTGGTTCGAGGCCGAGGCGAAGACGGGGTTGAAGTAGATCGCCGTGATCCCGAGCGTCGCCAGGTGGTCGAGGTGCTCGGCGACGCCGTAGAGGTCGCCGCCCTTGAACCCGTGCGCCGTCGGCGGTGCCGCCCACGGTTCGAGCGCACCCGGCGCCTCGACCCGTCCGCTACGGGCGAAGCGGTCCGGGAAGATCTGGTAGAAGACGGCGTCGCGGACCCATTCGGGAGTCTCGATCCTCACCCGGCTAGCCCTTGACGCTGCC
>DASVZT010000013.1:0-3021 GCA_036391495.1 Candidatus Limnocylindrales bacterium | reverse complement strand
GGGCGTGTCGCCGTCCGCCTGTTCGCGATGAGCGGATCGTCGGCCCGCAGGATCTCTTCGACCGCGTCCGGGATGAGTGCCGGCTCGCGGCGCAGTCGGCCCTGGAGCTCCGAATGCTCGGCGAGGTGGAGCACGATGAGGCTGATACCGGCCGCCACCGTCCCGGCACCCGCAATCCAGTTCCGGAGGCTGGCCACGAGCTGCTCGTCGGACAGCGTCCCTCCATCCACGGTCGTCGCCAGCAGCTCATCCGTCACGTCCCGTGGCGGCTGGTGGAGGCGATGCTCATCGAGGTTGCGGGTCACGTGCTCGGTCAGCAAGATCGCCAGGGCGCGGGCAGCCGACCGATCCCGGCTCAGTGCGACCTGCTGATTGCCGTGCGTCCAGCCCCCGAGCGCCTCCCATTGCGACTCCGGCCACCCGAGGAACGCGCACAGGCCACGGAGCGCCGCGGGTTCCGCGAAGTCCTGGAGGAGCTCGCCATGTCCCGTCCTGACGAGGCCGGTCACGAGCTCGGCGGCGATCGCGTCGCAGCGACGCTCGACACGTTCGATCGTCTCGACCGCGAAAAGCGGCTCGAGCGCCGTCCGGTATCGGGTGTGCTCGGGCGGATCCATGCCGTTGGGAATGGCGGGATGGCGCGAGACGCTGCTGAATGCCTCGGGATCTGCCAGGACGTGGTCCACGTCGTCCCAGCGAAAGAGTGACCAGCCCATGAACTCGCTGTGGGCGACCGGGCAGCGCTGCCGCATCTCCTCGTAGGCCGCCCGTTGATCCGCGAGCACGCCGGGATCGATGGGGTCCCAGTCGTCGCCGACCTGAATGCTCCCTTGAGTCCGTGGACCGATCGTCATCTCGCCCTCCATCCTACCCCGACCGTCGCTCCTGACCTTCCGCCCGGGCTGGAATGTGAAGCGCGATCCGCCGCCCCTCAGCGGCCCCGGCGTCCACCGGCCGACGCGGCCAGGAGCAGTCCGCCGAGGATCGCGGCGTTCTTCAGGAACTGCGTTCGCTGCCCGGCGACCGCCGGACCCTCCATCTCCCAGAACCGGTGACCTCCCAGCGTCGTCGGGACGAGTGAGGCCGCGAGCGCCAGCGCCGCGAGGCGGGGCATGACGCCGAGCGCGAGCGCCGCGCCTGCGACGGCCTGGAAGGCTCCGTTCGTCTTCACGAGGAGGACGCGCTCTTGGGGCTCGAGCGGGATGACCACCGCCAGCCGGTCGAAGAACGGGTCGGCGGTGGCGGCGCGCGGCTCGGGGTTCTGATAGACGTCCATGCCCGAGCTGATGAACAGGCCGGCGAGCAGGGCGTGCGAGCTCCTGCGGATCAGTCCCATCGATCGGATCTCCCGTTCCGGGTGCAGGCTCGGGCAGGACCGACTCTACGGCACCCCGCCCTCCGGGTAGATTCTCGACCATGACCGAGACGACCGGCAGGTGGGACCCGGCCAGGGCGACCCGCCAGACACGCTGCGAGCGGTGCGGCACGACGTTCGGCTGTCGCAACCTCGGCGAGGAAGGCTCGTGCTGGTGCTCGCTCGAGGCGTTCCGCCTGCCCGTCCCGCTGCCCGAGGGCGTCGGCCCCTTCGGCGACTGCCTGTGTCCGGCCTGCCTTCGCTCGATCGCCGCCGAGCTCGCGGCACGGAGGGCCGAGCTCTCGATGGGATGATGGCGGCGTGGAGAACAGCACTGCCGTCCTCGAGCTCGGCCTCCTCCTTCTCGGCGCCGTCGCGCTCGGCTGGGCCGCGCGGCGTGTCGGCCTGCCGGCCGTGGTCGGCTATCTCGCCCTCGGGATCGCCGTCTCGCCGTTCACACCGGGCTTCGTCGCCGACCGCCACCAGGTGGCCCTGCTCGCCGACCTCGGGGTCGTCCTCCTCCTCTTCGAGGTGGGCATCGAGGTCGATCTCCTGCGCCTCCGCCGCGAGCAGCGAGCGCTCCTGTGGACCGCGCCTCTGCAGGTCGTCGCGACGACCGTCATCGCGGGCGCCGTCGCGACGGCAGCCGGCGTCGACCCGGTCGCGGGCGCGACGATCGGCCTGAGCATCGCCCTCTCGTCCTCGGTCGTCATCGTCAACATCACCCGCAGCAGCCGGCGGACGACTGACCGCCCGACCGAGGAGGCTCTCCTCGGCTGGAGCGTCGTCCAGGACGTCACCGGTGTCGCTGTGGCGGCCGTTCTCCTCTCGGCGGTCGGCGCCGGGGCGCGACCGCTCCCGATCGCTCTTCTCGGGACGGCCGGCCTGGGGGTCGCGGCGTTGGTCGTGGCGGCGGTGCTGCCGCGCGCGGTCGCGGGGCTGCGTGCTCAGCACGACCTCTTCCTCATCGCCTCGGTCGCCTGCGGGCTGGCGGTCGCCGGCATCGGCGCCGTCGTCTTCGGCGTGCCGCTCGCGCTGGCGGCGTTCGTCGGCGGCCTCGCCATCACGGAGACCCCGACGACGGCCGAGATCCGCCGGCGGCTGCTGCCGTTCCGCGACCTCCTCGCCGTCCTCTTCTTCGTCGGGATCGGGATGCTGCTCGATCCTGCCCAGCTCGGCGCAGCCGTGCCCTGGGTCGTCCTCTTCCTCGTCCTGCTCGTGGTCGCGAAGTCGGGCGTCGCCTACGTCCTGGCGCGGGTCGGGTCGCTCGCCGCCCGCCCGGGCCAGCTCGCGATCGGTCTCGGCCAGGTCGGAGAGTTCAGCTTCGTCCTCGCGTCGGCCCTGGTCGCGGCACGGGCGATCTCCGCCCCGGTCTTCGTCGCGCTCATCGCCACGGTCATCGTCTCGATCGCCGCGAGCTCGGTGTTGGTCCGCCTGCAGGGCAGGGGCCCGAAGGACGGCTTGACGCCCGGTGCCCTGGCGCCCCGGAGGCGGTGACGCCCTGCGCCCTGGTGGCCCTGCGCCATGGGGGCCCTGCGCCCTGGTGCCCTGGGGGCCCTGCGCCCTGGTGCCGCTGACGGCCCTGGGCTCGGCGATTCTCCTGGCAGGGCTAGATCTGGGGTATCCCGCAGGATAGGACGTCGCCAAACCGGGTCAGGAGGCCGCCC
>DASVZT010000012.1:0-14379 GCA_036391495.1 Candidatus Limnocylindrales bacterium | reverse complement strand
GCCGCCCCAGCCTACTCCAGGTAGTCCTTGAGCTTCCGGCTGCGGGACGGATGGCGCAGCTTGCGCAGCGCCTTCGCCTCGATCTGCCGGATCCGCTCCCGGGTCACGTTGAACTCCTTGCCGACCTCCTCGAGCGTCCGGGCGCGGCCGTCCTCGAGCCCGAAGCGCAGCTGGAGCACCCGCCGCTCGCGTCCCGTCAGCGAGTCGAGCACCGCCTCCACCTGCTCCTTGAGCAGCTGGTGCGAGGCCGCCTCGGCGGGGGCCAAAGCGCCGCGATCCTCGATGAAGTCGCCCAGGTGCGAGTCCTCCTCCTCGCCGATCGGCGTCTCGAGGCTGACCGGCTCTTGCGAGACCTTGATGATCTCGCGGACCTTCTCAGGGGTGACCACCACCTCCTGCCCGCGGGACATCGCCTCGGCGATCTCCTCGACCGTCGGCTCGCGGCCGAGCTCCTGGAGGAGCGTCCGCGAGACCCGGATCAGCCGGTTGATCGTCTCGACCATGTGGACCGGGATGCGGATGGTGCGGGCCTGGTCGGCGATCGCCCGGGTGATGGCCTGCCGGATCCACCAGGTCGCGTAGGTCGAGAACTTGAAGCCCTTCTCGTAGTCGAACTTCTCGACCGCCCGGATGAGGCCGATGTTGCCCTCCTGGATGAGGTCCAGGAACGACATCCCGCGGCCGATGTACTTCTTGGCGATCGAGACGACGAGGCGGAGGTTGGCCGAGGTCAGCTGCTCGCGCGCCTCGCGTCCGATGCGGACGATCTCGCCGCGGCGATGGGCCAGCTTCGTGTCGAGCGGGACCGACGGGTCGTAGCCCATCCGGCGGAGCAGGTCGGCGTCGTTGCCGGCGGTGATCCAGCGCTCAAGGGCGGGATACGCGACCTCGTCGCGGGTCCAATCGGCGATGGCGCGGAGACCCGTGTTGTCGCGCGAGTCGAGGTCGCCGTTGTGGACCGCGAAGTAGGCCCAGTCCATCAGCTCGATGTAGGAGTCCGGGTCGAGCTTCTCGTTGTACGCGCCGACGAGCGCCCGGCCGTGCTTGAGCAGCTCCTTGGTGCCCTCCGACTGGGCCTCCTTGGCGGCCTTCACGAGGTGGAAGTCGGGCGTCGGCACGAGCAGGTCGGCGGCGGCCTCGGCGGAGATCGCCTCGCGGGCCATCCGGGCCGCCTCGGGCCCGTACGGCAGGCGGTGCTGCGTCTTGGCCGTCCGCGTCTTGCGCTCGGTCTCGTGGTGGGTCCACTCGTGGAGGCTGTAGATCGCCTTCCACGGCGCCTCGACCATCTGCTCGCCGAGCTCGATCGCCTTGGCCAGGACGACCTCCTCCTCGGCCGTCAGCAGGGCGACCTTGCCGATCTCCTTGAGGTACATCCGGACCGGGTCGTCGATCCCGATCATGTCGGCCGAGAGGGCCTCGAGCTCCTCCGCGGTCGGCTCCTCGAGCTCGGCGGCGTCGAGCTTGACCGGCTCGTCGACGACCGTGACCTTGGCCTCGGTCGTGCCATCCTCGTCGACGACCTCGACACCCAGCTCGTCGCCCTCCTCGGGCGCGAGCCGAAGGGCCACGTCGTCGTCCGGGGCCGCCTCGGACTCGAGCTCGGCGTCCGTGTCCGCCTCGGCCTCGGTGGCCCGGGGCGGCCGGATCCCCGCCAGCTTGGCCTCCTCCAGGTCGGCCTTGCGCCGGCGTCCGCCGGAGAGGACGGCCTCCACGAGCTGCTTGTCTTCGATCGTCATCGGGTGCCTCCCATCGGGCGAGCCAGCAGGCTCGCGTCGTCTCGTCGTCGGTCAAGGGAACGGCGGGCCTCGTGGAGCCGCCGCTGCTCGTCGAGGAGCTGGTCGAGGCGGGCCGCGTCGCGGAGGCGCTCGGCCTCCTCGATCTCAGCCCGCGTGTAGTCCATGGCCTCCACGTTGGCGTCGTGCTCGAGCTGCCAGAGGCACTGCCCGAGGCCGTAGGCAACGCGGTCGGGGTCGAGGTCGGCGGGGTCCGGCCCGCGCCAGGCGTAGAGGGCGAGGGCGAGGCCCTTCGTTTCGGCGTCGAGGCTTTCCAGGAAGCGGCCCCGCTCGAAGCGGCCCGGGCCGCCGGCCTCGCGGTCGCGTTCGCGGTCGGCCAGCATCGCCGCCAGCAGCTCCCGCCCCGGAGTGCTGGGCAGCCGCAGCTCCGCCTGGCGGAGGTGCTCGGCGACCCGCTCCTGGTGCTCGGGGACGAGCAGGACCAGGCGCAGCAGCTCCTGCTCGGTGGGGCTCAGCGCGCGCAGGATCTCCGTCACGGGCAGGGCGTCCGGGGCCGCCAGCACCGCGTCGGCCGTGATCCGGCCGCGGACCGGCGTGCCGCGACCGCCGTCCGACGCAGCCGGCCGACGGTGGAGCGCCTCCAGCAGGACGCGCTCCTCGACGCCGCTCACCTGGCGGAGCCGGCCCAGGTAGCCGTCCCGCCGGACCGGGTCGGCGACGTTGCGGAGCGTCGGCAGGAGCGCTTCGACGAAGCGGGCCCGTCCCTCGGTGGAGCGCAGGTCGTGGCGCTCGGCGTGGTAGGCGATGAGGTACTCGACGATCGGCAGCGCCGTCCGGACGCTCTCGCGCCAGAGGTCCGGCGTGTCCCGGATGACCTCGTCGGGGTCCTTGCCGTCCGGCAGGCGGACGACCTGCACGTCGCCCAGCTCCACGCCGACGTTGGCCGCGGCGAGCTGGGGGATGATCGCCTCGAGGGCGGCCACGCCGACGCTGCCCGCGTGCTCGCCGGCCGGGTCCACGTCGTAGGCCAGGGCGATGCGGGTCGCGTAGCGGCCGAGCGTCGCGACCTGGTCGGGCGTGAGGGCCGTGCCGAGGGCCGCCACGACGTTGTCGAAGCCGGCCTGGTGGGCCATCAGGGCGTCGGTGTAGCCCTCGACGATGACCGCCTCGCCGCCCTTGCGGATGGCGCTCTTGGCCCGGTCGATGAGGTAGAGCGTGCGGCTCTTGTCGAAGAGCGGCGTCGCCGGGGAGTTGAGGTACTTCGGGCCGCGATCGCCGTCCGCCTCGCCGTCCGCCGCCGGCAGCAGGCGGCCGCCCAGCCCCACCGGCCCGCCGTTCGCGTCGCGGATCGGGAAGATGACCCGCCGGCGGAACTTGTCGTAGGCGCCGCGGCCGCTCGCCCGCGCCGTCGTCAGGCCCACCTCGGCCAGCTCGCGCGGCTCGATCCCCCGCCGCGCCTGGAGCAGCCGGCTCATGTCGTCCCAGCCGGCCGGCGCCCAGCCGAGCTGGTAGCGCTCGATCGTCTCGTCGGTGAAGCCGCGGCCGCGCAGGTAGTCGAGCGCGGCCTGGCCGCTGCGGTGCCCCGTCAGGACGGTGTGGTAGAAGGCGATCGCCGTCTCGAGCACGTCGCGCAGCCGCGCTCGGTGGGCGTCCTCGCGGCTCGTCCGCTCGTCGAGCTCCACGCCCGCCCGCGCCGCCAGCCGCTTGAGCGCCTCCGGGAAGCTGAGCCCGTCGCGCTTCATGACGAAGCTGAAGATGTCGCCGCCCTCGCCGCAGCCGAAGCAGTGCCAGCTCTCGCGGCCCGGCGTGACGACGAAACTGGGCGTCTTCTCGGCGTGGAACGGGCAGAGGCCCTTGAGCGTCGTGCCCGCCTTGCGCAGGGCGACGCTCTCGCCGACGACGTCGACGACGCTCAGCTTGCTCTTGACTTCGGCGGCGACGCCGACGGCCAAACGGACCTCCGGGAGGGATTCGACGAGGGATCGGGACCGGCCTGCCTCCGGGTCCCGGACACCAGTGAGGGCCTGTCAAGTCTTGACAGGCCGCGAACACCGCGATTCTCCGCCCGAAGGCGCCTCGTTGTCAATAGCTTTGTCAATACCCCGCCAGGGTATCGGGCCAACCTCGTCGAGGGTCAGCGGCGGGCGTGTGTGTGGAGGTCTCCGCCGCTGCTAGGCGATTTCACGGGACGCAGGGCCTCGGCGCGAGGGTCTGAGGGCCGCCCCCGTGAGTTGCCCCCCGGCCGATACGGCTACTGCGCTCACCCGCACACCGTCTGTCAGGCCTTCGGCGTCCACGGCTGGTGTGCGCTGAGGGCCAGCCGCCAGTGACCGTCCTGCTGCACATAGCTCGACGCGATGCTGCCCTGGTACGGCTCCTCCTCGGGACTCCGACGACCGCGGCCGTGGTAGACGACGATGATGAAGTCGGGGGCGACCTGGCGAACCTGAAGGTCGAGCATCTCGACGTCGGTCCACGCCTTATCCGCGGTCATCTCGACCGACTGCTGCTTCTCCACGAAGCCCATCGGCTCGATCACGACGAGACCGCCGTCGGCGACGTGGTCCCTGAAGTACTGGGGATCGTCCGCCTTCGTCCAGAAGCCCTTCTCGATGGCGACCACCTCGTCCATCGCGTCGGTCATGGCGTGAACCTCCAAGCAACGTGCCTTGGGTGCCTGACCATCGTCCGTCTCGGCCGCCCCCGGAGAGCGCCGACCGAACGCGAGCGGCGAGCGTCGGCCGGGCCTACCGCCTCGAGACGAACCCGGTGAGCGCGATCAGGAGGCCGACGAACGCGACCAGCAGTCCGAGCGCGCCACTCGAAGAGGCGAGCACCAAGGCGATCCCGACGAGGGTGACCTCGATCCCGAAGAGCAGGCGTTTCACGCCAGCCTCGCCCACTGCTGTCCTCTCCGCAAGCTGCTAACGGACCACGCTCAGCCTAGCGGACGGGCCGGATACAGACCGCACCGACGGCCGGCGGCCGCCTCGCCGAGGACTCGTCGCCTCGCGTCGGACCCTCTGGCTCCGGCAGCCAGGCTGCCAGGACCCACACCGGCTGGGCACGTCGTCGTCGCCTCCACCTTCGACCCCACGTTCCCCAGGTCGTGCTTCACAGTCGAGTGCGACGCAGTCGGGTGGTCGCGGGGCAATGCCTCTCGCCCCGACCAGACTGACCATCTCACGCGGTAGGTGCGGACCGTCCACGTCCTCGGGGTCGACGAGGCCGGGCTTCGCCGTCTGGCGGGCGAGGTCGGCGAGCAGGGCGGCGAGGCCCTCGTCGTCGACCGCGACCTCCGAGATGAGGGCCACAAGCGCTTGTCGTCCAGGTCGGCCATGGCGGCGATCGGGTCAAGCGTCGCGAGGACGAGCGGCTCCTCCTCCGCCGACAGGTCGACCCATAGGACGGGGCAGCTTGGCTCGTTGCGGCTGATCGCCTCCAGACTGCCGATCCAGGCCCGTCAGACGCGATCCGCTAGCAGTTCCCGCTCGAGGCAGTCGGCCAGCCAGCGCTCGTAGTCGTCTGGCGTCCAGTCACGATCAACAACGAGTGTCCCGAACAGCTCCGGCAGCGTCAGGGCGATGTAGGCATCGAGCGCCCGCCGCGGCGAGAGCTCCCGCCGCACTGCGTCGCCGAGCGAGTCGACCAGCTGCCGCAGCGCCTCCTCTCGGCCGCGGAGCGCCCGCCGCCAGACCGCGGCCGCCTCCTCGTCGACGCGGGACGCCTCCTGGTACGCAGCGATCACGTCGTGGCCGAGCTCGAACTGGCGTCGTGTCCAGTGGGCGGCCGCGCGCAGCCGGGCTCGCGGGTCGGGCGTCGCCAGAGCGGCGGCATGCAGCGCGGCGACGTCCGACTCCTCGATCCAGGCGACCCGCACCTCCTCGAGGATCGCGCGCTTGGAGCCGAACGCCGAGTAGATCGTCTGGACGGGGATCTCCGCGGCCGTCGAGATCGCCTCGATCGTCGTGGCCGTGTAGCCGCGTTCGGCGAAGAGCCTGCGCGCCGCGGCGGCCACAGCCCGCCGCGTCGCGAGCGCCTGGCGTGCCCGGTGCCCGAGGGTCTTGACATCGCTCATGACGAGAGCGTATCACTATGACCGTCATAGTCCAACTATGAGGTGCGTCCCATGATCGACTCGCCTTCCCGCCGGCCTGAGCCCGAGGCGACAGGCCCAAGCGCCCGGCATCGCTGACGAGGGAGGCGAGGAAGTGGCGTCATGTTCCTCCACGTCCTGCTGATGTTCGGCGCCGTCGCCCTGCGGCTGCTCGGGGCTCTGCGCCCGGATGCCGCGGTGACCCTACGGGGATCGCGCTGATCATGGTCTTCAAGCCCTTCTTCGTCGGGTCCTGACAACCGCGTGCCGCGCGGACCAAGTGCCCGAGCCACGCCACAGTCCAAGGAGCGTCCCATGTTCGACTCGGTAACGACCATCGATTCCCGCTCTGACCAGTCGGCGGCCTTCGAGCACATCGCCCGCGGGTTCTTCGAGCACCACGGGATCTGGGACCCGTCGGTCGTCTCGATGACCAAGACCTCCGACGGCCCGGTCGGTCCGGGAACGACGGGCCTGGAGGGACGCCGGTTCGGCCCGTCGCGGATCGTGAGCGAGATTGTGGTGACCGCCTTCGAGCCGGATCGGCGGTTCGGCTTCGAGACGACGAAGGGCCCGATGAGCGAGCGGCTCGACTGCCTGATCGAGGCGCGGCCCGGAGGCTCGCGGGTCCGCCTCCACATCCGCCTGGCGGGGGTCGCCCTGCCACTGCGGATCATGGAGCCGCTGATGCGCCCCATGTTCGCGCGGAACCTGCGGGCGAACACCGAGCGGATGCGGCTTGCGCTCGACGCCGCGGCATCCGGTGGGTCGCAGCACACGTAGCGCGGCCGAAAGCGGCACTGGGGCCCAGGACGCGCCCCAGCGGGCATTGCGGTCCGCGACGTGTCCCCGGGCGGGTGATCGGGCCACGGGGGCGTTGCCTGTCGTCGGTCGTCGCCGGGCTGTCATGCGGCCATCGGCCGCTGTAATCTGCGCTGGCCAGACACGCGGGCGATCTGGCGCGCTACGGAGAGGAGGCGGGAGCCCAATCGGGGCTCCACCGAGCCTGGCTTCCCCTGAGCTTCGGCTGCAAAGCGGATGTCGGGAGGGTCAGTCTTCGATAGCGCCGATGCATGCGTGAGGCCTGGCGAACCTCACCCGTTGAATGGGGGAACCCGATGGACAGCGTCCCGACATCGGTCTCCGCGGCCGCCGACGCGCGCCGCAAGGGGTTCCGTGGCTCGATCGTCACGCCCGACGACCCCGACTACGAAGCCGCGAGGCACGTCTGGAACGGGATGATCGACCGTCGCCCCGCGATCGTCCTCCGGGCGCGCTCTGTCTCCGACGTCCAGATCGCCGTCTCGCTGGCGCGGGAAACCTCCTTGCCGCTCGCCGTCCGCGGCGGCGGCCATGGCCTGCCAGGGTTCGGGACGTGCGACGACGGCATCGTCCTTGACCTCGGGGAGCTCCGCGAGGTCGTCGTCGACGAGGCCGAGCGGACCGCTCGCGTCGGAGGAGGTGCGACCTGGGCCGACGTCGACGCCGCCACCCACGCCCACGGTCTCGCGACCCCGGGTGGCCTCGTGTCGACCACGGGCGCCGGCGGTCTCACGCTCGGGGGCGGGATGGGCTGGCTCGCGCGGGCGTACGGGCTCTCGTGCGACAACGTGCTCTCGGCCCAGCTTGTCGTCGCATCGGGCGAGGTCGTCACGGCCGGCCCGACGGAGCACCCGGAGCTCTATTGGGCGATCCGCGGCGGCGGTGGGAACTTCGGCGTCGTGACCGAGTTCGAGTTTGCGCTCCACCCGGTCTCCGCGGTGACGGGCGGTCTCGTCCTCTTCCCGCTCGCCCGCGCCGTCGAAGTCGGGCGCGCGTACCGGCGCTGGGTCGACGGGCTGTCGGACCGGCTGACGACGATGCTGGTCTTCCTGACCGCCCCCGACGCCGAGTTCGTCCCCGTGGCGCTCCGGGGTGAGGCAGCCGTCGCGATCGCCGGCTGCCACATCGGGAGCGCCGACGAAGCGGAGCGTGACCTCGCCTCCATTCGCGCTCTCGGCCCGGCCGCCGATGTCTTCGACGTTCTCCCGTACCCGGACCTCCAGCGCTTCTTCGACGACGACGTCCCGGCCGGTCGCCGCTACTACATGAAGGGTCTGTTCGGCACGATGCCCGACGATGCGGTCGAGACGATCGCGGCGCGGATGGTCGGGCGGCCCTCCGAGGCCATCGAGGTCGATGTGCATCACCTGGGCGGCGCCGTGGCTCGAGTCGGCGAGGACGCGACGGCGTTCGCCGACCGCTCTTCGCCGTTCACGTTCAACGTCTATTCGATCTGGGATGACCCAGCGGCCGATGAGGCGAACCGCGATTGGGTGCGAGGCCTCACCGATGCGCTCGGCCGGTTCGGAAGTGGGCGCGCGTACGTCAACTTTGCGACCGACCGTGAGGCGGTCGGTCGCGTCGAGGCGGCCTACGGGACGGAGCGCCACGAGCGGCTCGTCGAGGTGAAGCGTCGCTGGGACCCAGGCAACCTGTTCCGGATCAATCAGAACATCCAGCCATGAGCGGCAACGCGGCCGCGGCGTGTCTGCGGTCGTCAAGCCCGTAACAGTTCCGCTAATGCTCCGATCGGGCTGGGCCATCAGGCTCCGGCAGCCGGGGGCGCGAGGATCCTTACCACACCACGGGAAGGCGATCAGTTGGTGCGGCTGCTTTGTGACCTGCCCGCCGGTGCAGCGCGCTCCCGTGTGCGGCCGCCGAGACGTCGCCGCGCGACGGGCGTCCACGAACCGTGGCAACGCCGCCTTCGGCAAGCCTCCCGTCGCGACGGGGATGATCGGGAGCACGCGCCGGGTGTAACGAGCCTGCAGCGACAGGACGGCCCGCTGCCGCCCATCCCGGCAAGCCGTTCCGCGAGAATCGTCAGCCTGACCACCGCGTCCGCAAGCGTGGCCATGGCGGGCGACGCCCGACGCCCCGAACCACCCATGACGCGCGCTTCGGCGGTCGGCGCCAGCTTCGAGCCCTCGTGCCGTCGCAGTTCCCTGATTCCACCGCCGTGGCATGACCCTGAGAAGGAGCCTGACATGATCGTTGCGAGCAAAGATCGCATTCGAACCCTCACCGCGGACGTCGTCGACGCGTGGCAGCGTGGCGACGCCGACGCGCTCAACAGCCTTCTCGCCGCCGACTTCAAGCTCGTCGGCCCGCTTGGCTTCGTCGTCACGAAGGACGAGTGGCTCGAGCAGCACCGCTCGGGCGCACTCGTGACGCAGGAGATCACCTGGGACGGCGACGACGTCCGCCTCTACGGCGACTCCGCGATCACGATCGGCGCCCTCTCCCAGAAGGCCGAGTACGGTGGTTACCCGGCAAGCGGCGAGTTCCGCGTCACCCTGGTCGCCGTCGAGTCAGCGTCCGGCCTGCGCTTGGCCGGTCTGCATCTCAGCCCGATCGCCCAGCCCGGACGCTGACGTGCCGGACCGAGGAGCGGGCGGATGAAGCTCGGACTCCACATTCCCGGGGTGTCGTGGCCGGGCGGCCCGGCCCGCCTGCGCGACAGCCTGGCGACCGTCGCGCAGGCGGCCGAAGCGGCGGGCTTCGACACGATCGACGTCAGCGACCACCTCTGGCAGCACCCGCACTTGGGCGGCCCGCTCGAGCCGCAGCTCGAGGCCTACACGAGCCTCGGCTTCCTCGCCGCGCACACCGAGCGGGTCCGCCTGATGGCGCTCGCCACAGCGGTCTCGTATCGCGCCCCGGGACTCCTCGCCAAGATGGTGACGACCCTCGATGTCCTCTCCGGCGGACGCATGATGCTCGGCATCGGGGCAGGCGACTACGAGGAAGAGGCGACAGGGCTGGGCCTGCCATTCGGACGCCTCGGCGATCGATTCGACCTCCTCGAGGAGACGCTCCAGGCCTGCCTTCGGATGTGGGAGGGCGATCACGGAGACGAGCGCCCGTTCGCTGGCCGCCAGGTGCGCCTCGAACGACCGCTCAACCTGCCACAGTCGCTGGCCCGCCCGCATCCGCCCATCCTCATCGCCGGGAGCGGTGAGAAGCGCACGCTCCCGCTCGTGGCCCGATACGCGGATGCCTGCAACCTCCAGCCGTCGAACGAGATCCCCCGCCAGCTCGATCAGCTCCACCGGCTGTGCGACGAGGCGGGCCGTGACTACGCCGCGATCGAGAAGACCGTGCCCTTCGGCTTCGACGTCGGCGAGCACGGCGAGAAGGTCGGCGAGCTCATGGGGCGACTCGAGTGGCTGGCGGGCATGGGGATCGAGACCGTCTTCGGGTGGGTGGTCGGGGTCGACCGCATCACCCCGCTCGAGATCATGGGTCGCGAGGTCATCCCAGCGGCGAGCGAGCTGGGAAGACGCTCGTGAAGTGTCCCGATCGCAGCATCGCCGCTGCGGCACCGGCACCGCCGGCGCGGACCGTGGCGTAGGAGCTCCGGGGCGGAGCCGACCGAAGACGCCTCCTCGCGCATTGCGAGCCCGGCGAGCGTAGAGCGAAGGATGGAGCGCAGGGTTGGCCGCATCTGCGCCCGAGAGCCCGTGCCCGAAGCGGTCGAGGACCATGCCCATGTGAGACCGGCCCGCGCGGCGTCGAGAGCCGCCCGCGCGGGCTCGGCGCGGAAGGCCTCGACCGCCCGCCCGGCTGGGGTGCGTCGAGCAGGCCTGGTGACCGGACTGGCGTCACGCGCTCCGCAGCCACTCGCACGGCTCGGGCGCCTCGGCGAGCCGCATCGTGACTGGAAGGTCGGTGGTCGCGGGGCAATGCCTCTCGCCCCGACCACCTCAAATGCCTCCTGATACGCGGCCAAACGCCGCCGTTGGATCGCCGGACAAGTAGCTACCTGTCAGGTCCCCCGCCGTACCATGAGGAAGCACGCGAAACCTGAGCCTGTCGCCGGCGACGGCAACCGCTCGATCTCGAACGCTGCTCCAAACAGCTCGCGTTCCTCCCCCGGCGCGACCGTGCCCGACAATCGGGACGGCTTCGTGAAGCTGAGACAGGGCAGCTCGGCCCTCGCGGCGTAGAGGCCCACAGTAGGAAGGTTGCGCCTGGGCGCGCCAACCGGATGACGTTCTCGGCCATTCGTCTACGCTGCGGCGGCGCTAGGTCGTCGAGCGTCCCGTAGTCGACCAGAAGGTCGAACGGGCCGGCGAGCCTGGCCGGCGACTCCGTGAGGTCTGCGCGGATCAGCGTGACCCTGTCGGCGAGGCCTGCGGCGGCCATCCGATGGGCTGCCTTCGCGAGGGCGACCGGCGAGAAGTCGACACCCGTAACCGAGAAGCCGTGCTCGGCGAGGAACAGAGCGTTGGCTCCGCTGCCGCAGCCGAGGTCGAGGGCCCGGCCGGGAGCGAGCGTGGTCGGCGACAGGCGCCCGCTCTCCACCAGCCCAACCAGCTCCTCCCGCGGCCCGGTCTCCCACGGCGCGCCCGCCCGGTACAGCAGGTCGTACAGGACGCGACGCATCAGCGACACCGAGCGTGTGAGACGATCGACGTAGTGGACGACCACGCATGAGCTGGTGGCCCCTCAACGATCGTTGGGGCAGGGACCTCGCCTCGCGCCGGACCGAACTCTTCAAGCTCGCGGCTCCTGAATTTCGCCAATACGGTTACCGGGGCGCCACGATCAAGGCGCTCGCCCATGCGTGTCATCTCAGCCCGTCCGCCCTCTACCACTGGTTCCCCTCGAAGGCAGCCTCTGCAACCTGCCTGCCTCGACCGGCCGCGAAACGATTGGGCTGCCTGGCGGCTGGACCCGATGTCTCCCCGCTCGATCAGCTCGCCATCGTCGTCGAGCTCTCGATCGAGGAGCTGCCTGACTACCTGCTCGCGATCGAGCTCGCCCGCGAGCTCGGCCGACCGCTCAGCGGCGAGCAGCTCGGCGACGTCTTCGAGGAGGGCGAGGCCCTGCTCGGCCGACTGATCGCGGCCGCTGTGCCCACTCAGGGAGAAGCAGCAGCGCGCGAGCTCGCCCGCCGGCTGCTCGCCATCCTCGTCGCCCCTCACGTGACCGGGCTCGATCCCTCCCTGACCGCGGTGCGCCCGAGCCGTCGACCTCCTGCGTTCCATCTCCTGCCCGCGGGCATCGACCCGGTGGCCTTCGACCGGGCGATGACGAGAGGCTGACGGGAGGGCGCGCGCCCGACAAGTCGTTCTCGCTCCCGAGATCGACGAATCGAACAGAACGCGGTCACGATTGGGGCGCGTCTGCCATTGGGTCACGAATGTGAGCAAAGTCCGGCCCACAGTCATCCTGACCGCCGGGGGCTATGGTGCTGGCCTCGGGCGGGCATGGCCGGCGGTGCCGAGACACGCTCATTGCGGCAACCGCTGCCATCTCTAGCCACGCCCTTCAGTACCATGATTCCGCCGCCCGACAGACGCCGCAGATCCTCGACGGCGTGAGACCGTCTGTTGCGAGAACCTTCATGGCGACGCGTCCCGACCTCCGGGCCGCCTCCATGGTCCACCGTGGACCTGCGCTATCGTCCCCTGCGCACGGCTCTGACCGGACGCGCGAGGAGGCCCTGTGATCCCTGAGCTCGATCGCCGGCTCGCGGCGGTGATGTTCACGGACATGGTCGGCTACACCGCCCTGATGCAGGCAGACGAGCGCGAGGCCGTCGACAGGCGCGACCGATACATGCGCGCCGTCGAACGTGAGCACGAAACCTTCGGCGGCACGATCGTCGAGCGCCTCGGCGACGGCACCATGAGCATGTTCCCGAGTGCTCTCGCCGCCGTCCATGCCGCAGTCGAGATCCAGCGAGAGCTCGCCGAGCACGTCGCGGTGCGCATCGGCATCCACGTCGGTGAAGTGATCGTCGAGCCCGGGAACCTGGTCGGGGACGCAGTCAACATCGCCTCGCGCATCGAGTCCTTCGCGGTGCCCGGCGGGGTGATGCTGTCGGACGCCGCGCGCGACCAGCTCAGGAACCGCAGCGATGTCCGCGTCGACAGCCTGGGGCGCTTCAGGCTCAAGAACGTCGGTCGCCCGGTGGAGCTCTTCGCCGTCTCGGCGGATGGGATCGTGGTGCCTGACCCGGCGGTGCTCGAGGGCAAGGGTGAGAGGTTCGCAAGCCTTCCGAGCAACCTCCCTGAGCCGCCCGGGGCGCTCGTGGGTCGGGCGGTCGATCTGGCGTCACTCGTCGCCCTGGTTCGCGACCATCGGGTCGTCACGATCACGGGCCCTGGTGGGGTCGGGAAGACGCGCATGATGGTCGAGCTCGGCCATGCGCTCACGGCAGAGTTCCTGGACGGTGTCGCATTCGTCGCGCTCGCTGACGTCACCGATCCCGAGGCCTTCCTTCCCGCCCTCGCCGCTGCGCTTGACGTCAAGGAGGCCGAGGAGCGGACGCTCGGGGACGGCGTCGTCTCGCTGATCGGCGACAAGAAGGCGCTCCTGCTCCTCGACAACCTCGAGCAGGTCGTCCCGGCCGCTCCCGAGGTGGCTCGCCTGGTCGAACGATGCCCAAAGCTGCGGATCGTCACCACCAGCCGCACACCCTTGCGGATCACGGCTGAGCGGGAATACCCGCTCGCCCCGCTCGCGCTCCCTCCGACGTCCGCCCCGGTGACCGCCGAGTCGCTCATGGACTATCCGGCGGTCGCCCTGTTCGTCGAGCGAGCCAGGGCGGCGAAGCGCTCGTTCGCCTTGACGCCGGAGCATTCGACCGCCATCGCGGCAGTGTGCCGGCGCCTCGACGGGCTTCCACTCGCGCTCGAGCTGGCTGCCGCTCGGCTGCGGGTCCTCTCCCCGGAGGAACTCGTCGATCGGCTCGACCACGCCCTGAATGTGCTCACGGCCGGCCCCCGCGACATCCCGGAGCGGCAGCAGACGCTGCGGGCCACGATCGACTGGAGCCACGCGCTGCTGGCCGAGTCCGAGCAGCGCCTCTTGCGGCGGATGGCCGTGTTCGTCGGCGGGTGCACGTTCGGCGACGTCGAGGCCGTCTGCGCTGATGCGGGCGAGTCGACGCTCGACGATCTGGAGTCGCTCGTCGACAAGGCGCTCGTGCAGCTGGATGGCACAGGCGACAGGTTCCGCATGCTGCAAACGATCGCCGAGTACGCCCGCGAGCGTCTCGTCGCCGCCGGAGAAGACGAGGCCGTGGCCCTGCGGCACGCCCGCCGCTACTCCTCGCTGGCGCTCGACATCCGCGATGGCATCGAAGGCGCCGATCAGGTCGGCTCGCTCGAACGTGGGATCGCCGACGAAGGCAATCTGCAGGCCGCCCTGGACACGCTCCTCGCCCTCGCCCGGAATGGCGACATCGCTGCCACTGAAGTCGGCATGGCGATGTGCGGTCACCTGAACCTCTACTGGCACATCCGCGGCAAGAACCTGTCGGCGCGGGACTACGCGACGTCCTTCCTCGCAGCGGACAAGAGGGGGTCCGCGACGACGGGGCGGTCCGGAGCATTGACCACCTCGGGGCTGGCGTGGTGGGTGCTCGGCCAGTTCGAGCGGGCGAACGTGGACTGGACCGAGGCTCACCGGATCGCAGGCGAACTTCATGCCGATCGCGAACGGTGTGTGACGGCCCTGTTCCTTGGTGTCGGGATGATCGGTTTCGATCTCGAC
>DASVZT010000011.1:0-14657 GCA_036391495.1 Candidatus Limnocylindrales bacterium | reverse complement strand
CCTGCCCGATCCGCTCAAATCGCTCGGCACGTACAAGGTCGCGGTCAAGGTCTACGCCGGGATGTCGCCCGAGGTCACGGTCGTCGTCGAGCCGAAGGGATAGGGGCCGGGCCGCGGCCCCGGGTTCGCGCGCCCGACGGCCGGGTGGTGGTCGGGCGGAGTCGGCGATTGGGGGTTGGGCGGCCGGTTGGCAGCGGCCGGCGGCGCCGGTTGGGCGGCGTCCGGCGGCGCCGGTTGGGCGGCGAGCACGTCGATCTTTCCGCGCCCGCTGGCGGTTCTTGCGTAATCTCGGCGGCAGCCCCTCTTATGTGACTGGCCCCCCTGCCGCATCCTCGGTGGGGTGCCTGCGGGTGCGATTCTCATCGATCGGGCGTATCCCCCGTGCGAGATTCGTCGCCAACGGGGCCCGATCGCCATGTCGGCCCGTGGGCGACTCGCATAAGGACCTTGGCAGCCGAGATTACGCAAGAGTCGAGCCGCAGCCGCCCACCCGCCACCGCGCCACCGCGCCACCGCGCCGCACCGCAACCCGGCACGAGTCAGCCGCGCGCAGCCCTTCCCTGCGCGCCGATGATTCGCCCATGGATCCCGTCGCTCCCCGCACGATCCTTCACGTCGATCTCGATGCCTTCTTCGCGGCCGTCGAACAGCGTGACCGCCCGGAGCTGCGCGGGCTGCCCGTCGTCGTCGGCGGTGGCGGTCCGAACGACCGTGGGGTCGTCAGCACGGCCAGCTACGAGGCGCGCCGCTTCGGGGTCCACTCCGCGATGCCCCTCCGCACGGCCGCGGCCCTCTGCCCGACAGCGATCTTCTTGCCTGTCGACGGTGCGAAGTACCAGTCGGTCAGCCGCCAGGTCATGGCGATCCTGCGCAGGTTCACGCCGCTGGTCGAGCCCGTGTCGATCGACGAGGCGTTCCTCGACGTGACCGCGTCGCGTGCCCTCTTCGGCGACGGCACGGCGATCGGTCGGCGCATCAAGGAGGCGATCCACGCCGAGACCGAGCTGACCGCGTCGGTCGGCGTGGCCACGAACAAGCTCGTCGCGAAGGTCGCGTCGGACCTGCGCAAGCCCGACGGACTCGTGGTCGTCCCGCCCGGCGACGAGGCGGGCTTCCTCGCGCCCCTGCCGATCTCGCGGCTGTGGGGCGTCGGGCCGAAGACCGGCGAGCGGCTCCGCGAGCAGGGTGTTCGCACCATCGGCGACCTGGCGCGCCTGCCGATCGACGTCCTCGAGCGCGAGCTCGGGCACCACGGCTCGACTCTGCACGAGCGCGCTCTCGGCATCGACCTCGACCCGGTGGGTGGCGGCGAGGCGGCCAAGTCGATCGGCCACGAGCACACGTTCGACGTCGACACCGACGATCGCGAGGCGATCGAGCGCACGCTGCTGGCGATGGCCGAGGGCGTCGCCGGCCGCCTGCGCCAGACGGGCGTGACGGCCGGAACGGTCAGTGTGAAGATCCGCGATACGCATTTCCGGACGATCACCCGTCAGTGCCCCCTGGCCCCGCCGACCGACATGGCCGACCCGATCTGGCGCGCGGCCCTGCACCTCGCCCGTCCCGAGCTCCACGGGATCCGCGTTCGGCTCATCGGCGTGACGGTCTCCAACCTCGGTGCGCCGGAGCAGCTCGGGATGTTCGAGCCTGACGACGTGCGCATGCGCCGGGCGGTCGCGGCCGCCGACGAGCTGCGCCGTCGGTTCGGTGAACGTGCGGTCACACGCGGACGGCTGGTCGGGACGCGACTGCCGGCGCCGTTCGAACGGGACCCGATGACAGCGCCCGAGCGTCGGACCGGCCTCGCGCACGCCCCCGCCAGCGATCGAACGACCGCCACGCCGGGCGCACCGGGCGATGACACGCTAGATGACACGGACGTGGTCGACATTCTCCCCGACGACGCTTGACATAGAACAGGCGTTCGACTATCTTCGAGGCTATAGAGAACAGGCGTTCTGCCGAAGGTGCCTCGGCGAAGTCGCCCGCCCGGACGAAAGGGAGACGAGAATGGCGATGGTCCGAGTGGAGCCGGTCAGGGTCCAGGTCCGCACGAGCTGGTTGGACGGCCGACCGACAGAGATCGTCTGGGGTCCCGAGCGTTTCCGCGTCACTCGCCTGGTTGGCGTTCGCCAGGAGGCAGCCGCGTACGACGTCACGGTCGGACCGCGAACGATCTTCGAGGTCGAAGCAGCGGGCGGCGCGACGTTGTCGCTCAGCTACCGCCATCGATCGCGGCGCTGGACGGTCGACGGGCTCGAAGACCTGGCGTTCGAAGGTCAGGGACGCCGTCTCGCCGGCATCGGCCTGCGGGCGGCCTGACCCCCGAGCCGACGCGAGCCGGCGTGGGCGAGCGCGAGCCGGCGCAAACCGAGGCGAGCCGACACGGGTCGTCCGACGGTGCCGATGGGGGCCACTCGGTGGCGGTCGGACGCCTACAATCGGCAGCGTGCCAGAGACCCCCACCAAGCGCTTCCGCGACCTGACGATCGACGGCTTCGTCGAGCACCTCTCATCCGCCTCACCGGCACCCGGCGGCGGGGCGGCGTCGGCCATCGCCGCGAGCCTCGGGGCGAGTCTCGTGGCGATGGTGGCGGGGCTGTCGGAGGGTCGGGAGCGTTACTCGGCGCACGAGGAGGCGCACACCCGGAGCAAGGCCGCGGGCCTCGAGCTGGCCGATCGGCTGCTCCAGATCGCAGACGACGACGCGACGGCCTACGACGAGTTCGCCCGGGCGCTGAAGTTGCCGCGGGAGACGGACGAGCAGAAGGCGGCCAGGACGGCTGCCGTTCGGGCCGCCGCGCGTGTCGCCGCGGAGATCCCGCTCCTGTGCGTGGAGGCCTGCGTCGAGATCGTTCGCGCCTCGGAGGCGCTTGCCGGGCGCTCCAATCGCAACGCCTCGAGCGACCTGAACGTCGCATCGCTGCTTGCCGAAGCCGCGGTCCGCGGCGCCGCCGAGAACGTCTTCGTCAACATCCCGGCGCTCGGCGACGAGGCCTACGGCGAAGAGCTTCGCCGACGGGCCGAGGCGGGCGTGGCGGCCGTCGAAGACCTGGCGCGGCGCACGCGCGAGGCGGTCGCATCGGGGGTCGAGCGCGAGCCGCTACCGGGCGGCGTCGCCGCCTGACGTGAGCCCGACGCAGCCCCGGCTCCTCGCGGGGGGGCCCATCGCGAGCGAGATCCGCGCCGGCGTCAAGAGCGACGTCCAGGCGTTCAAGCGCCGGTTCGGGTATGCGCCGAGCCTCGCGGTCGTGCTCATCGGCAGGGATGCCCCGTCGGCCGTCTACCTCCAGCAGATCCTCAAGACCTGCCGGAGCGTCGGCATCGAGGGTCGGATGGTCGAGATCCCCGGTCGCGATTCGAACGCGCGCATCCGCCGCCGCCTCACCGAGCTCAACGAGGACCCACTCGTCTCCGGGATCATCGTCCAGCAGCCGCTTCCGAAACGCATCCCGCTCTCGACGGTCATCGACACGCTCGATCCGGCCAAGGACATGGATGGCATCCATCCGCTCAACGCCGGGCTGCTCGCGCTCGGGTACGAAGGCTTCCTGCCCGCGACGGCGCAGGCATCGGTCGAGATCCTCAAGCGCTCTGGCGTGGACCTCGCGGGCAAGCACGTCGTCATCGTCGGGCGCTCGAACGTGGTCGGGAAGCCGGCCTCGACCCTGCTGCTCCGGGAGCAGGCGACGGTGACGATCTGCCACTCCCGCACGCGCGATCTCGGCGCCGTCGTCCGGACCGGCGACGTGGTCGTCGTCGCCATCGGGCGGGCGAACTTCGTCACGGGCGACATGTTGCGGCTCGGCTCCGTCGTCGTCGACGTCGGCATCAACGTCGTCGGCGGCAAGCTCGTGGGGGACGTCGACTTCGAGTCGGCGAAGGACGTCGTGTCGGCCATCACCCCGGTCCCGGGGGGCGTCGGTCCGGTCACGAACGCGCTGCTCATGACCCACGTCGTCCGAGCCGCTCGCGAGCAGGCGGAACGGCTGAACCATCATTCCCGCCCTCTCGCCATCGCGGCGGCCCGCTAGAACGCTCGAGCCCCAACCCACCTCCCGCGCCGCACCGACACCCGCACCAGGACACCTGAGGAGACACGTCGCCATGGCCTTCCCGTCGGACCTCGAGATCGCCCGGTCCGTCAAGCCGCGTCCCATCGCCGACATCGCCCACGAGCTGGGCCTCAACGACGACGAGATCGAGCTCTACGGTCCCTACAAGGCCAAAGTGACGCTCGAGGGGATCGAGCGGCTCGAGGCGGCCAACCCGCGGGGCAAGTACGTCGTCGTCACGGCGATCAGTCCCACCCCGCTCGGCGAGGGCAAATCGACGACGACGGTCGGTCTCGTCCAGGGACTCCAGAAGATCGGGAAGCGGGCCGCGGTGGCGATCCGCCAGCCGTCGCTCGGCCCCGTGTTCGGGATCAAGGGCGGAGCCGCGGGCGGCGGCTATTCCCAGGTCATCCCGATGGAGGATTTCAACCTCCACCTGACAGGCGACGTCCACGCCATCGGCGCCGCGCACAACCTGGCCGCGGCGTTCATCGACAACAGCCTCCATCACAAGAACCCGCTCGGCATCGATCCGCACTCGGTGACGTGGCCCCGCGTCGTCGACATCAGCGACCGCGCCCTTCGCCGCATGGTCATCGGCCTGGGCGGCAAGGAGAACGGGTACCCGCGCGAGACGGAGACCTTCATCACCGTCGGTTCGGAGGTCATGGCCGTCATCGCGCTCGCCTCGTCCCTGCGCGACCTGCGCGAGCGGCTCGGCCGGATCGTCCTCGCCTACACGTTCGACGGCAAGGCTGTCACGGCCGAGGACCTCAAGGTCGCCGGTTCGATGACGGTCCTCCTCCGCGACGCGCTCAAGCCGAACCTCCTCCAGACGCTCGAGGGCGGCCCAGCCTTCGTCCATGCCGGTCCGTTCGGCAACATCGCCCACGGGAACAACTCGATCCTCGCCGATCGCGCCGCCCTCGCTTCGAACGAGATCGTCTGCACCGAGGCCGGCTTCGGCGCCGACATGGGCGCGGAGAAGTTCTTCGACATCAAGTGCCGCGCCTCAGGTCTCCGGCCGGACGCCGCGGCGATCGTCGCGACCGTTCGCGCGCTCAAGATGCACGGCGGCGTGGGCAAGATCGTCGCCGGCAAGCCGCTCGATCCCGCGCTCACCCAGGAGAACGTCGAGGCGGTCCGTCGGGGCGCGGCGAACCTCGCCAAGCAGATCGAGAACGTGACGCTGTTCGGGATCCCGGCGGTGGTGGCGATCAACGCCTTCCCAACGGACACCGAGGCTGAATACGAGGCGATCAAGGAGGTCGCGCTCGCGGCCGGCGCTCGAGCCGCCGTCGTGACGCGCAACTTCGCCGAGGGCGGTGACGGCGCACGCGACCTCGCGCAGGCGGTCTGGGACGCGGCGAACGCGTCGGACGCCCACTACACGGAGCTCTACCCGGACTCCATGCCGCTGCGGGCGAAGATCGAGACGATCGCCACGAAGGTGTACGGAGCGGACGGGGTCGATTTCCTCCCCGCCGCCTCGAAGCAGCTCGCGCAGATGGAGGAGCTCGGGTACGGCAACCTGCCGATCTGCATGGCCAAGACGCAGTACTCGCTCAGCCACGACCCGAAGCTCCTCGGGCGGCCGACGGGCTTCCGCGTGCCGATCCGCGAGGCGCGCCTGAACGCGGGTGCGGGCTTCGTCACTGCGATGCTCGGCGACATGCGGATGATGCCCGGCCTGCCGTCCCATCCGGGCGGTGAGAACATCGACATCGACGCCGAGGGCAACGTCGTCGGACTGTTCTAGCCCTTGTGCCCGAGGCGGGACACGGAGACGCGATGGATGAGCACACGGGACAGACCGCTCACGACACGGCGCACATGAGCGCCGCCCAGGCGCCGCACCCGGGCGCCGTGCAGATGGCCGCGGCGCACGCAGGTCACTCCGACCCTCACGCCGCCCCCTCGGCCGAGCACGGCGCCGGACACGGGGACGGACACGGGGACGGACACGGGGACGGGATGGGCCTCGGCCCGACCGACTGGACGATGTGGGGCGCGGGCGTCCTCGGTGTCGCGATGGGTGTGGTCGGAGCGCTCTGCTTCGCCGCCTCGACCGGCCGTCTCGGCTGACCCTGGCCATCGTGGGCCGGAGTTAGCCGCACGCGCGGACGTCCCGTGTCCCGATCGTTCACCGCGCCCGACCTGGGGCTGTCGGTCGACGGCCGCGTCCTGTTCGTCACGCGCGCCGGGCGCATGTTCGCGTACGGCTTCCTGGCGGTCGTCCTCGCCCTCTACCTTTCCGCGCTCGGCTTCGACGGGTTCCGGATCGGCATCCTCCTGACGCTGACGCTGGTCGGCGACACGCTGATCTCGCTCTGGCTCACGACCCATGCCGACCGCGTCGGTCGTCGGCGGGTCCTGATCGCGGGTGCCGCGCTCATGCTCGGCGCCGGGGTGCTCTTCGCGGTCAGCCGGGACTTCGTCGTGCTGCTGATCGCGGCGACGATCGGCGTCATCAGCCCGAGCGGCAACGAGGTCGGCCCGTTCCTCGCGGTCGAACAGGCGTCCCTCTCGCACACCATCCCAGGCGAGCGCCGGACGAACGTCTTCGCCTGGTACAACCTGGCCGGGCAGGTCGCCACGGCGCTCGGTTCGCTGGCGGGCGGGCTCGTGTCGGCCTCGCTCATCCGCGGTGGGACGCCCGATGTCGACGCCTACCGCGCCGTCGTCGTCGCGTACGCCGTCGTCGGGGCGGTCCTGGCGATTCTCTTCACGCGCCTCACGCGGGGCGTCGAGGTCGAAGGCGTGCCCGCCGACGACGGCATCGCCCGGCGGCTCGGGCTCGGCCGCTCGCGCCCGATCGTCCTCCGCCTCGCGGCGCTCTTCTCGCTCGACGCGTTCGGCGGCGGCCTCGTGCCCCAGAGCCTCATCGCCTACTGGTTCCACCTGCGATGGGGCGTCGACGCGGGTGTCCTCGGGGCGATGTTCTTCGCGGCGAACATCCTCGCCGCGATCTCGGCACTGTCCGCGGCCCGGCTGTCGAACCGCATCGGGCTGATCAACACGATGGTCTTCACGCACCTGCCCTCGAACGTCCTGCTGATCCTGGTCCCGCTCATGCCGACGCTGCCGCTCGCGGTCATCGTGCTGCTCGCGCGCTTCAGCATCAGCCAGATGGACGTCCCGACGCGCCAGTCGTACACGATCGCCGTCGTCGCCCCGGACGAGCGCTCGGCGGCGGCCGGCGTCACGGGCGTGGCCCGGACGACGGGAGCGGCCGTCTCGCCGGTCATCGCGGCGCCGCTCATCTCGGAGGGGGCGGGCGCGCTCGCGTTCGTCATCGCAGGTGGCGTGAAGATCGTCTACGACCTGCTGCTCTACCGGGCGTTCCGCCAGCTGCGCACCCCCGAGGAGGAGGCTCGCCGGGCGGTCGGTTGAGTCAGTCGATCGGGTGCTTTGGCTCCGACGTCGGTGACGGCTTCGACCCCATCGTCGTCGGCCGGGACTTCCCGGTCGGCCAGCCGGGTCGGCCCAGTCGAAGCCAGATGAAGGCGAGGACGCCGAGCGCGACGGCCGCGGCGATCGCCGTGTCGAACGGCTGGAGCGCGTGGCGGATGTCGAGCCAGTGGGCGCCGAGCTGGACCCCGGCGAACACGAGGAGCGCGGACCACGGCAGGGCGCCCAGGGTCGAGTAGACGACGAACTTCGGCAGCGGCATCCGCGTCACGCCGGCCGGGAAGCTGACGAACGTGCGGACGACCGGGAGAAGACGGCCGACGAACACGGTCGGGCCGCCCCAGCGCTCGAAGAAGCGGTCGGCGACGTCGATCTCGTGCGGTCGGATGAGCAGGTACCGACCCCAGCGCTCGAGGAACGGCCGCCCGCCGTATGCGCCGATGGCATACGCGACGAGGGACCCGAGGGTGTTCCCGAGCGTTCCGACCACGACGACCTGCCAGAAGCCCCACGGCGCATGGGTCAGCGGCTCGAGCTGCGTCGTGTCGTGGACGAGGAATCCTGCGTACGGGAGGATGAGCTCCGAGGGGAGCGGGATCATCGCGGACTCGATGGCCATCGCGATGAGCACGCCGAGGTAGCCGACCGCGCCGTAGAGGGTGTTCAGGAACGGGATGACGACCTGGTCGATGAAGCCGAGCACGCCTCAGCGACCTCGTCGCGCCGGGGGGATCACGGGCGGAGGATAGCCGACTATCCTCGTCGTCGTGACCGACTCAGACGGCGGGCTCCTCGCGGGGCCGTTGCACGTGAAACCCGACGCGGACCGCCACAAGCGGTCGGAGGCCCACTGGACGCCCGACCGACCACCCGCTCGCGGTCCGTCGGATGCCGTCGTGCTGACCGGGGCCGACCTGACGGTCGCCGACGTCGAGGCGGTCGCCCGGTACGGTGCTCGCGCAGCGCTCGACATGCATGCGCGCGAGCGGATGCGCGAGGCGCGCGACGTCGTCGAGCGCCTGGTCGCGGATGGCGCCGTCGTCTACGGCGTGACGACCGGATTCGGCGACCTCGCCACGACCTTCATCCCTCGCGCGGATGTCGAGCGGCTCCAGGAGAACCTCCTCGTGAGCCACGCGGTCGGGGTCGGGCCCGAGTTTCCTGACGAGGTGGTGCGCGCGATGCTCCTCCTGCGGGCGAACACGCTCGCGCTCGGGCATTCCGGCTGCCGCCCCCTGATCGTCGACCGGATCTGCGAGCTCCTGGAGGCCGGGATCCACCCCGTCGTACCGTCGCAGGGCTCCGTCGGCGCGTCGGGCGATCTCGCGCCGCTCGCACACCTCGCGCTGCCGCTCATCGGGCGGGGCGAGGTGACGATGGACGGTCGCCGGATCCCGGCGCTCCTCGCGCTGCGCGAGGCTGGGATCGAGCCGTTGACGCTCGGGGCCAAGGAGGGGCTCGCACTCCTCAACGGCACGCAGATGATGGCCGCGCTCGGCTGCCTGTTCCTCGCCGATGCGGACCGGCTGGTGCGGACGGCGAGCGTGGCGGCGGCCCTGAGCGTCGAGGCGCTGCTCGGGACAGACGTCGCGTTCTCGGCGCCGTACCAGCTGGCGCGCCCCCACCCCGGGCAGCTCGCCGTCGCCGCCGAGCTGCGCCACCTCCTGCGTGGTTCGACGCTCCAGACGGGCCACCACGGATCCGCTCACAAGGTGCAGGACCCGTATTCGCTGCGCTGCGTCCCGCAGGTCCACGGTGCCGTGCGCGACGCGCTCGACCAGCTCAGGCGCGTGCTCGACATCGAGATCAACAGCGCGACGGACAACCCCCTCGTCTTCCCGGGCGGCGGGTTCGTGGACGAGGGCACGATCGCGACGGGCGGCGGCCGGGTCATCAGCGGCGGCAACTTCCACGGCGAACCACTGGCTCTCGTCCTCGACTACGCCAAGAACGCAGTCGCCGAGATCGGCTCGATCAGCGAACGACGAGCCGCGCTCCTCGTCGACCACCGGCTCAACGGCGGCCTGCCCCCGTTCCTGTCGTCGGATTCGGGGACGAACTCGGGGATGATGATCTACCAGTACACGGCGGCTGCCCTCGCCTCGGAAGACAAGGTGCTGGCGCATCCGGCCAGCGTCGATTCGATCCCGACGAGCGCGAACCAGGAGGACCACGTTTCGATGGGCTCGATCTCGGCCCGACACGCGCGGGAGGTGGAGCGCAACGTCGAGACGATCGTCGCGATCGAGCTGCTCCTGGGAGCCCAGGCGCTCGACCTGCGGCTCGAGCGGATGGCCGCGAGCGAGAGCGACGGAAGGGCAATTACGGCACGCCCGGGCGAGGGTGTGGCCGACGCGCTCGCCCGCATCCGGGAGCGCGTCCGGCACCTGGATACCGATCGGGAGCCCGGGCCCGACATCGCGGCCGCACTCGACCTCGTTCGCTCGGGCGCCCTGGTCGCCCTGGCCGACCCGACCACCGCCACCCTTTCCAGCCAGCCGCCACGCGATGCCTGAGATCCGGATCGTCGACGTCACCGACGAGGCGTCGTTCGCGCTCATCCCGCTCTGCGCTGACGCGACGTTCGATCACCGGACGTGCGATTACTGGGAGGACGCGGATCGCGGGTCGAAGGCGAGCCGGCCCGGGTGGCTGGGGGTCGCGTCGGCTGGATCGGCCGCGTCGGCTGGATCGGCCGCGTCGGCCCGGTCAGGCGACGACATGGCCGAGCAATCGCCCGCCTCGCCCGTGGCGCTCAATCCCTTCGCGCCGGCCCGGAAGAGCGAGCCCGCGTTCAACCCCTTCGCGGCCGCCGCGGCCGACCCGCTCGCGGACAACCCCTTCGCGCCGCCACGTCCGAAGCCACCCGCACCCCCGACATCCGGCCCGCGAAAGCTGACCCTCCTCGGCCGGGGGCTCGCCGTGTTCGGCAGCTACGCGAAGGTGCTGCTACTCGACGAGGAGCCGGCGGCATATGCGCAATTCGGTCCGCTGTCGGCCTACCCGCGCGCGTCGCGCCTCCGCGAGCTCTATCCGCAGCTGCCGGAGTCGCCGCTTCCCGCGGTGATCACGTGCATCGCGACGACGAGCGGGGCGCGCGGCCGCGACCTCGGCCACGCGTTGATCCAGGCCGTCTGCGACGACCTCTCCGTCCGCGGCTTCTCGGCGGTCGAGGCCTACCCCGAGGTCGGTGCCGGGATCGACGCGACGAGCGCCGCGACCCCGACGTTCTGGATGGAGGCCGGCTTCGTCGTCGCGGTCGACGACGAGCGATTCCCGGTGCTGCGCCGCGAACTCTAGGCGGCGCCGGTTCAGTCGCCGACGATCTCGATCGGAACCCCGACCTCGGCCGATCGCCAGCGCCGATCGGTCGTGAGGATGCGCTCGGATCGCAGGACGATCGCTGTCGCGACGACGAGGGCATCGGGCAGGCGGAGACCCGACCGACGCGCGCGCAGACGCGCCGCCTCGGCGGCGATCTGGCGGGAGATCGGCTCGACTCCGATGGGAAACGCGTCGATGAATGCGTCCAGGGCCGCCGCGGCGCCGGCGTCCTGCCGGTAGGGCTGGACAAGGCACTCGGCGTAGGCGGGCGCCGGGATGGTGAACGTGTCCCCCCGGTTTCGAGCCCGAGCCAGCGCACTGACGGCGGCCGCATGGTGGGTGTCCGTGTCCTCGACGAACCCGATGAGCACACCGGCGTCGAGGATCGTCAACGCTCCCATTCGTCTCGCAGCGAGTCCAGGTATCGAGGGGGATAGAGCCCGTGGAAGACGCCTGCGTACCTGACGAGCGGATCCTCCTCCCGTATCAGCACGACCTCTCCCGTCCGGGTGACCTCCGCGCGGAGCACGTCGCCCGGCTTGATGCCTGCCCGCCTGAGCGCATCGACGGGGAGCGTGACCTGGTTCTTCGCGCTGACGCGCGTGAAGCCGGGTCGCCTCGCGCGTCCGACGCCCTTTTTCTTTACTTGCCCGGTCATGAGTACAGGATACC
Source organism: Candidatus Limnocylindrales bacterium (assembly GCA_036391495.1). Classification (GTDB taxonomy): domain Bacteria; phylum Chloroflexota; class Limnocylindria; order Limnocylindrales; family CSP1-4; genus DASVZT01. Next base: position 3,195 of record DASVZT010000011.1, on the reverse strand, counting down.
GCCGGATGTCCACGGGCTGGACGATAGCGGCCGGCGCGCATCCGCCGCTTACCTGCCCGTTACCTGTTGCTCCTCTTCCGCCGAGCCACGGCACACGGGGGGATTCGCAGTGGTCAATCGCCGACGCGCCGCCCCAGCGTCACGAGCAGGAACTGCACGAACATCGGCTCGTCGGCGTCCAGCGCCACGTCGGCGTTCGGTTCGCGGCCACTCCGCCGGTGCGTGTCGACCACCGTCCGCCCGAGTGTCAGCTCCCCGCTCGTCTCGACGTCGACATGGCAGCGGACCGTCGAGATGACCGACCTGTCCACCAGGGCCGCCACACAGAGAGCGTCGTGGACGGGGGCCGCTCCGAGCCGGTGCATCGGCTGCTCGGCGTCGTAGCCGCGAATACGACGCTCGGTGAAGGTCGCGGCGGCCTCGCCCGCCGGTGTCCCGAGCGCGCGCAGCCGCACGCAATCCTCTGTCGAGACGAGCGCGCGGTGCGTCGCGTCCAAGGGCACCAGCGTGATCGTGCGGATCCCGCTGCCGAGGACCACGCGCGCCGCCTCGGGGTCGGCCCAGACATTGAACTCGGCCGACGGGGTCACGTTCCCCACCTCGTGGCCGCCGCCCATGATCATCAGCTCCGGGATCGCGTCGCGGAGGCGCGGTTCTCGCACGAGCGCCATCGCGACGTTCGTCATGGGCCCGACGGGGACCAGGACGATGTCGCCGTCGGACGCCATGAAGGTCTCGATCAGGAAGTCGACGGCATGTCCATCCTGCTTCTTCGACCGCGACGGTGGGATGTCGAGATATCCGCCGTGGACGTCGCTCCTGCCGACGCCGCGCGGGACGGGGAAGTCGTCGCGGACCATCGGCCGGGTCATCCCTTCGTAGACGGGGATCGGCACGCCGATGTGGTCGAAGACGCGCAGCGAGTTCTCGGTGCAGTACTCGACCGGGACGTTGCCGTTGACCGTCGTCGCCGCGATCAGCTCGAGATCCGGGTGGAGCGCGGCGGTCATCAGGGCGACGGCGTCGTCCGTCCCCGTGTCGACGTCGAGGATGAGCTTGCGGGGCATGCGGCGTCGCCTCCTTCGGTTCGCGGGACCCCGAGACACATACACTCGGGCTCGATGGAGATCTGGGCGGTCGGGCGGGCGAGGGGAAGTATCGGGCTCCTGCTCGGTATCGTGGCCGTCGCGGGCGCGTGCGGCTCGCTCGGGCCTTCGTCGACGGTGTCGGACGGGGCGTCGAACGGGGTCCCCACCCTCATCCCGTCCGCCTCGGACACCTTGTCCCCGGCGTCGCCGCCGAGCCCGGCCACCAGCAGCCCCACGAGCAGCGTCGCCATCGACCCGGCGCTCCTCGCCGTCCTGCCGCCCTCGATCGACGGCCGACCGGTCGAGGAGGCGAGCGCCGCCGAGCAGTCGTCCGCGGTCGACGCCTCCCTCCAGCGGCTGGCAGAAGGGCTGGCGGTCGGATACGTCTCCTCCCAGTCGAAGCAGGACTGGGCCATCGCCTCGATCGTCGCTCTGCGGCCCGGGCCGTTCGGCGAGGCGGAGTTCCGTGGCTGGCGGGATACGTACGAGAGCGCCGTCTGCGCGCCGGTCGGGGGGCCGGCGGGTCACGCCCAGGCGTCGATCGGCGGCCGAACCGTCTACATCGGGACGTGCGGCGGCCTGCGGATCTACCAGGTGCTCCTGGCTGCACCGGCGCGGGTCGTCGCGGTGACGTCGGCCGGTGCCGCGGACTTCGGGGAGCGGCTGGTCTCCGACCTGCGACCGTAGGCCGTCGGGCCGTCGACCGTCGGCCGTCCGCCGTTGGCCATTCGAGCCGTCCGGCCCACGTCGCACGCGGCTAGACTCGGCGCGGAGGTGCTTCGATGACCGTCGCCGGACCCCGCCCCGTCCGCGCGCCCAGGGGCAGCGAGCTCAGCTGCAAGGGCTGGCAGCAGGAAGCCGCGCTGCGCATGCTCATGAACAACCTCGACCCGGAGGTCGCCGAAGACCCCGACCACCTCGTCGTGTACGGCGGGACCGGCCGAGCGGCGCGGAGCTGGGAGGCGTTCGACGCCATCGTCCGCGAGCTGCGCCGGCTCGAGGACGACGAGACGCTCCTCGTCCAGTCGGGCAAGCCGGTCGGCGTCTTCCGGACGCACCCCTGGGCACCGCGCGTCCTCATCGCGAACTCGAACCTCGTCGGACGGTGGGCGAACTGGGACGACTTCCGGGCCCTCGAGAAGGCAGGCCTCACGATGTACGGCCAGATGACCGCGGGCTCCTGGATCTACATCGGGACGCAGGGCATCCTCCAGGGGACGTACGAGACATTCGCCGAGCTCGCGCGGCAGCACTTCGGCGGCTCGCTGCGCGGCCGGGTCGTCCTCACCGCGGGCCTCGGTGGGATGGGTGGCGCGCAGCCGCTCGCGGTGACGATGAACGAGGGCGTCGTCATCGCGGTCGAGGTCGACGAGGCGCGGGCACGACGGCGGCACGAGATCGGCTACGTCGACCGCCTGACGTTCGACATGGACGAGGCCCTGCGCTGGGCACGCGAGGCGGCGTCGTCCGGGCTGCCACTGTCGATCGCCCTCGTCGGGAACGCCGCGGAGACGCACCCGGAGCTCGTCCGTCGCGGCGAGCGGTTCGACGTCGTGACCGACCAGACCTCGGCGCACGACGCGCTCGCCGGCTACGTTCCTGCCGAGATCTCCCTGGGGGATGCCGTCTCCCTCCGCGCCGCGCAGCCCGACGTCTACGTCCGCCGCTCGATGGCCTCGATGGCCGAGCACGTCCGGGCGATGCTGGCGTTCGGGTCGGCCGGTTCGGTCGTGTTCGATTACGGCAACAACCTCCGTGCCCAGGCGTTCGAGGCCGGAGTCGAGAACGCGTTCGACTTCCCGGGCTTCGTCCCCGTGTTCATCCGGCCCCAGTTCTGCGAGGGGCGCGGGCCGTTCCGGTGGGCGGCGCTGTCCGGCGATCCGACCGACATCCTTCGGACGGACCGAGCGATCCTCGAGCTCTTCCCCGCCGACGAGGGGCTCCGACGCTGGATCGAGATGGCCGAGGCGAAGGTGCCGTTCCAGGGCCTGCCGGCGCGGATCTGCTGGCTCGGCTACGGCGAGCGGGCGAAGGCCGGGCTCGCGTTCAACGAGCTCGTCCGTCGGGGCGAGGTGGCGGCCCCGATCGTGATCGGGCGCGACCACTT
>DASVZT010000010.1:0-3950 GCA_036391495.1 Candidatus Limnocylindrales bacterium | reverse complement strand
GAATAGATGGGATTCGAGATGCTGCCAGGGCACGCCACAGCATCTCGGCCCCTCAACGATTGCTCCGACATCATCGGCGGCCTCGAGCGGCCGGCCAAGTTACAGGTTCGTTGCGGCCCAGCTTTCACGCGGATGCGAGGGTGGCGCGAGGATCGTTCGGATGGCGCGAATCACGCTGCGCGGCTATGCTCGACCGGTGAACGCTCACCAGCTGCGCTGCCTCCAGGGAGAACCCTGCGCGTGTCGTCGGCGAGTGCCGGCGCGAGGCCACTGCGCGGTGAGCAGCTAGCCACCGAGCAGGTCCTCCCTCCGGGCCTCGCCTGTCCCGTCCGCCGGCGCGTCGTCGACGCACGCTCCGCGCCGCGGCCCGTCGCGTCCCACCCGCGTCCCACCTCCCGGAGGTCTCTCTCGTGTCGCCCCGTCCCATCGCCCTGATCCTGACCGCCGCCGACCCTCGGCGTCGTGCGCGGACGCCGGGCGCCCGCTACATCGACCCGCGCGGCCACCGCTTCGGCGCCGCCGTCTCCGCGGCCATCCTCCTCGTCGCGTTCCTCGTCAGCCAGCCGATCGTCGCCGTTCTCGTCGGCCTGAACCTCCTGATCTCGGCGGCATTCGGCACGTGGCTCTTCCTCCCCGGCCGCATCTGGCGGGCGATCCGGCCACTCGTCGCGCCCGGTCCGTTCGAGCCTGAGCACGAGTACCCGCCTCGCTTCGCGCAGGCGATGGGCGGCACCTTCCTGGCCCTCGCGGCCCTCGCTTTCGTCGCCGGCCTGACCGCGCTCGGGTGGGTCCTGGTCGCGGCGGTCGGTGCGCTCCAGGCGTTCCTCGCTGCGACCGGCATCTGTGTCGGCTGCCGCCTCTATTTCCTGCGCTGGTGGGTCCCGGACGTGTTCGCCCGTCTCGCCGGCCGTTCGGATGCGTTGCTGCCCGTCCGGCGGACCCCCTTGCGGCGGCCCGATGCATAGCCTCATGCTCGACGTGTCGCCCGAACGGAGGCACGCGATGACCGAGCAGCATGAACGCGAGCACGCCTTCGCCGAGGAGCTCGCCCACAGCCGCCTCGACGCGTCGCCGCTCCCGCTCAAGCGCCGGGTCGCGACCGTCCTCGACGACGTGCTCGGCCTCCTCTTCCCCCAGCTGTCCGAGGAGGGAGCTGCGACGGCCGACGAGATCCAGGCCCGGCTGGCGCTCGTCCGGCGCGACCTGCGCGACCTCGTTCGGCCGCTCCACGGAGCCGTCCGGGCCGACGACGTGGCCGAGGAGTTCTCGCGGAACCTGCCGGAGCTCTACCGCACGATCAGGCTCGACGCCGAGGCGATCGTGGCGGGCGACCCAGCGGCCGAGGGGATCGACGAGGTCGTCGCCGCCTACCCGGGGTTCGTCGCGATCGCCACCTACCGCCTGGCGCACGAGATCCATCGTCTCGGCGTCCCTGTCCTGCCCCGACTCCTGGCCGAGGTCGCCCACACGCGCACCGGCATTGACATCCACCCGGCCGCCCGGATCGGCCGCTCGTTCTGCATCGATCACGGGACCGGCATCGTCATCGGCGAGACGACCGTCATCGGCGACGACGTGAAGATCTACCAGGGGGTCACGCTCGGGGCGCTGTCGGTCGCCAAGAGCGCGGCCGGGACGAAGCGGCACCCGACGATCGGCGATCGGGTCGTCATCTACGCCGGAGCGACGGTCCTGGGCGGCGAAACGATCGTCGGCCACGACAGCGTCATCGGCGGCAACGTCTTCCTCACGCACGGGGTCCCGCCCCAGTCCGTCGTCTACCACACGAGCCAGGTCCGGGTGCGGAGCGCCGCCGAGACCTTCGAGGTCCTCGACTTCGTCATTTGAGCCTGACGTCGTCGGACGTCGTCTGTCATGGCCGGCGGGCAGCTGTCCGGCCGCTGCTCGCCGTTTGGTGGCTGTTCGGTCGCCCAGCGGCCCAGGAGGGACATCGCCATGCGCTACGACTCGATCCTCGACCTCATCGGCGACACTCCCGTCGTCCGGATCAACCACCTGTACGACCCGCGTTTCGAGGTCTGGCAGAAGCAGGAGCGGTTCAACCCGGGCGGCTCGATCAAGGACCGGATCGGCCTCGCGATGATCGAGGACGCCGAGCAGCGCGGGTTGCTCAAGCAGGGCGGCGTCATCGTCGAGCCCACCTCGGGGAACACCGGCATCGGGCTGGCGCTTGCGGCCGCGGTCAAGGGCTATCGCCTGATCGTCGTCATGCCCGAATCGGTGTCGGTCGAGCGGCGCAAGCTGATGGGCGCGTACGGCGCGGCATTCGAGCTGACGCCGCGCGAGATCGGGATGAAGGGCGCCATCGCCAAGGCACAGGAGATCGTGGATTCGACGCCGGGCGCCTGGATGCCGATGCAGTTCGACAACCCGGCCAACACCGACATCCACCGCCGCACGACGGCAGTGGAGATCGAGCGTGACTTCCCCGACGGGCTCGACTTCATCGTGACCGGCGTCGGGACGGGCGGGCACATCACCGGCGTCGCCGAGGTGCTCAAGCCGAAATGGCCGGGCCTGAAGGTCTACGCGGTCGAGCCGTCGGCTTCGGCGGTCATTGCCGGCGGGGCGTCGGGGCCGCACCCGATCCAGGGCCTCGGCGCCGGGTTCGTGCCGGGCGTCATGCGTGTCGACGTCATCGACGGCGTCATCACCGTCAGCGGCGACGAGGCGATGGACTACGCGCGGCGTTCTGCCCGTGAGGAGGGCAACGTCGTGGGGATCTCGTCGGGCGCGGCGCTTGCCGCGGTCGCGAAGCTGCTCCGCGGCGAGGTCTCCGCGGTCGCCGGCGGCGCCACCCCCGAGGGGGTTCGGAACGGGGCACGCGATGGCGCGCGGATCCTGACCTTCTCGTACGACACGGGGGAGCGCTACCTGTCCGTCGAGCCGCTGTTCGGCGACGCTGCGTAGGTCCGCGGCGGGGCCGCGGGGAGGCCGCGGCGGCCCTCCTCACTCCTTGCGTAATCTCGGCTGTCAGGGTCCTTATGCGAGTCGCCCCTCCCCGCCGAGGGCCCCGGGCCCTGTTCGGCAACGAATCTCGTACCAACGGTCCGGCCGATCCACGAGGATCGAACCGCCGAGGGCCGTGACACGGGTCGGCCCCGGGAGCGAGTCGCATAAGGGGGGCCACGACCGAGATTAGGCGAGAACCTGGCGCGGGGGCCGCGGACGCCCGGGCATGGTGGCCGCCGGCCTCCGATCACCCCTCCCGGCCGCTCGCCCGGGTGGTCGCCGTGACCTTGCGGGGAGGAGCCGGTCGCCCGAGTTGACCTCGCGTCCGCATGACGAAGCGGACGCCGGCAAGACAGCTGCAACGTCGAACTGTCCCACCGACATCGTTCCTCAATGGAGATCACGCGACCTTACGCGGGCTCCCATGAGGCCGACCGTCGTCGTCGGCGTCGCCGCGCTCGCGATCGCGATCGTCCTTGCCGGGACAGTCGCGTCTGCCGAAGGCGTCGAGCCCACGACGTACCGCTCCCTGCAGGAAGCTCGCTTTCGCCCGGTGATCCTTCCGACCGATACGGGAATCGACGTCCCGCTCGCCCTCGTAGACATGCGCCTCGAGGGCCCGCGCGCCAAGGCGTCGAACACCCCACGACTCCTCCCCGACGCCATCGTGCCGGAGTCGCTCGCGACACCCGGACAGGGCGCGACGCCCGGACAGGGCGCGACGTCCGACCAGACGCCGCCACCCGGTTCGACGTCCGCGCCCGATCCCACCGCGTCCCCGCCGCGGCAGACGTCGGCGCGGCAGACGTCGGCGCCGCAGACGTCGCCGCCGGTCGTGGCCGGCGCGGTCGAAGGTGTGGTCGCATCCGGCTGGCAGCACGACCCCGAGGTCAGCTGGTATGGACCGGGCTTCTACGGCCACCGGACGGCATGCGGCTACGCGCTCACCCAGTCGCTCATCGGCGTCGCCCATCGCA
>DASVZT010000009.1:0-20604 GCA_036391495.1 Candidatus Limnocylindrales bacterium | reverse complement strand
CGACCGGCGGGAACGGGCTGCCCGACGCGATGAGCGCGCGACCGTCCGTCCAGGCCAGGATGTCGGCCGGATCGGCCTCCGTGTTCGCGGTCGGGTTCGAGAGAGGCATGACGATCGGTGCCGCGGCGCCCTCGGCCATCGCCCGGATCGCGCCCTCCGTGAAGCTGCCGGCCATGCCGCTCGTCCCGATGAGGATCGTCGGCCGGACCTTGGCCACGACCGCCTCGAGGTCCACGTCCACCGCCGGATCGATGCCGTAGTGGGCGAGGACGTCGGCGCCGGCGGCGAACGGCACCTTGTCCGCCTCGAGCGGCTCGCGCCCCGCGTGGACGAGACCGTGCGAGTCGAGCACGACGATTGCCCGCGCGATCACCTCGGGGGCCGTCCCGGCGCGAGCCATCGCGACGCGGATCAGCCGCCCGATCCCCAGCCCGGCGGCACCGCTGCCGAGAAGCACGATGCGCTGCTCCCCGATGTCCGCGCCGAGATGCCGCAACGCGGCGAGGATCCCGCCGACCGCGGTCGCGCCCGTCCCCTGGATGTCGTCGTTGAAGCTGCAGATGCGGTGGCGATAGCGGTCCAGCAGCCGGATGGCGTTGTGCTGCTTGAAGTCCTCCCACTGGAGGACGGCGAGCGGGAAGACGCGCCCGATCGCCATGACGAAGGCCTCGATGAACTCGTCGTACGCGGCGCCCCGCAGGCGGGGGTGCCGATAGCCGATGTAGAGGGGGTCGTCGAGGAGGTCGCGGCGGTCCGTCCCGACGTCGAGCGAGACGGGCAGAGTCTGGGCGGGATGGATCCCTGCCGCCGCCGTGTACAGCGCGAGCTTCCCGACCGGGATCGCCATCCCGCCGGCGCCCTGGTCGCCGAGGCCGAGGATCCGCTCGTTGTCGGTCGCGACGACGAGGCGGACGTCCTCGTGGGCCGCGTTGCGCAGGATCTCCGGGATGCGGCCCATGTCGTCCGGGGTGATCCAGACGCCGCGCGGCCGCCGCATGATGTGGCTGAACTCCTGGCAGGCCCGCCCGACCGTCGGCGTGTAGACGACGGGCATGAACTCCTCGAGGTTCTCGCAGAGGACGCGGAAGAAGAGCGTCTCGTTGCGGTCGTGGAGCGCGGCCAGCCCGATGTAGCGCTCGAGGTCGTCGTCCTTGCGGCGGACATGCTCGAGCTCGAGCGACACCTGCTCCTCGATCGACACGACGCGCGGCGGCAGCAGGCCGCTGAGCCCGAACGCAGTCCGCTCACGCTCGTCGAACGCGCCGTCCTTGTTGAGCAGCGGCTGCGCGAGGAGCGCCTCGCCCCGGTACGGGATCGGGACCGGCCCGCCGGCGCGGAGCGCGCCGAAGAGATCCGGGGGGAAGCTGCGGATCGCGTCGGGCATGGCCATCAGGCCGCTCCATTGTGAGGGGCGGCCTGAGTCGGCCGCGTGGAGCAGGCCGCCGATGGCGGTGGTCATCGTCGGCACCTCCGGTCAGTGAGTGATGACGACGGTGGCATCCGCGTGCGTCGCGACGTGCTCGGACACGCTGCCCTGCAGCATGCGGTCGATTGCGCCGAGACCGCGCGAGCCCATGACGATGGTGTCGAACCCGCCGTCGCGAGCGATCCGCTCGATCGTCCGGGCAGGATCCCCCGCCGGCTCGAGCAGCTCCGCCTCGATGCCCGCCTCGCGCAGCGTGTGCTTGGCCTCGAGGAGCTCCTTCGCATGGACCGATGAGTCGTCCCAGGGATCGACAGGCGCCCGCGTGCCGGGACGGAACGGGACGACGCTGACGACGCTGACCGTCGCCTCGAACTTGTGGGCCATCTCGATCGCCTGGGTCAGGGCGTGCTTCGCCGGCTCGCCGCCGTCGTACGCCAGCAGGATCTTCTGAACCATCTCGTTCCACTCCTTTCCACGGAGTGGGTCGGCGGCCCGCTCCTGGATCGCGACCACGATGCTCCCCGCTCTCGGCGCGAATGAGAGCGGGACGTCGCGGGGCCGCCGGGCCGAACGTCCCGAAGGGGACCCCTTCGGGGCCGCTGCGACAGGCCGGAGAGCCGACCGTATGGCGTCCCGTCGGCACTCCATCCGGCCCGGGTCGCGCACCTACGATCGGCGAGGTCGAACTAGCAGCGGAGCGGACCGCCGTGGAGCATCGTGGGTTCGTCACGGAGTCGGCCGTGGGCCGGGACGTCGTCCTGGCCCTGAACGGCACGTGGTTCGGGGAGGGCCTGCCGCCCGAGACCCAGCAGCGCCTGGCCACGATGGGCCAGGTCCGCCGAGTGCCGCTCAGCACGGAGATCCTCCGCGAAGGAGAGATCGCCGAGTCGCTCGGTCTCCTGCTCTCGGGCCGGGTCGCCCTGCGCATGCTCGTGCCCGAGCGCGGGATGGTCACGATCCTGACGGTCGAGCCAGGCGACGTTATCGGCTGGTCGGCGATCGTGCCCCCTCATCGCGCGACCTCGACCGTCGTCGCCATCGAGGACGCCGAGATCCTCGAGCTCTCGGGGGAGCGACTGCGTGCCGCGCTTCGAGCCGACCCGATCCTTGCCGCGACCGTCTATCCGCGCGTCCTCCAGGCGGTCAGCCGGCGGCTGAGCGAGACCCGCCTCCAGCTGCTCGACCTCTTCGCGCGCGAGGCCATCGTGGGCGACGGGCTGCGAGCATGGTGAGGGGACGACGATGACCAGCGCGACACAGCCGCGCGCCGACGGCGCCGCTCGCTCCGCGCGGCCCGACCAGCCTGACGCCCGCTTCCTCGCTCGGGCGGACCTCGGCGCCCTGATCGACGCGCTCCGCGCGGAGGGCCGCCGGGTCATCGGGCCGGTCCGACGGGACGGGGCGATCGTCCTCGGCGAGGTCGCCGCCGCCGACGACCTGCCGGCCGGCTGGGGCGCGGAGGCAGCTCCCGGCCGCTACCGGCTCATCCGGCGAGGCGACGAACGCGTCTTCGAGCACAACGCCGGACCGACGAGCTGGAAGGCCTGGACGTTCCCGGCCTCTGCGCCGCTGACGCGCGTCGCGGCCGCCGAGGGAGAGACGACCTACGAGCCTGCCGGGACCGACATCCGGCCACTCGCCTTCCTCGGCGTCCGTGCCTGCGAGGTCGCCGCCATCCTCGTCCAGGACCGTGTCCTCCTCGGCGGGCCATATGTCGACGAGGACTACCAGGCTCGCCGCGGATCGGCGTTCATCGTCGCCGTCCAGTGCACGTCGGCTGCCTCGACCTGCTTCTGCGCCTCGATGGGCACCGGCCCGGAGGTCGGCCCGGGAGCGGACCTCGTCATGACCGAGCTCGACGACGGCTTCGTCGTCGAGCGGGCCTCGGCGGCGGGCCGGCGCCTCCTCGACCGCCTGCCCACGCGACCCGCGACCGAGGAGGCGATCGCCGACGCGATGACGGCCGTCGGCGGCGCTCGGGCGACGATGGCCGGACAGCCCGGCGTGCAGATCGTCGGCCTGAAGGACCGCCTGCTCGCGCGACTCGACGACCCTCGCTGGGCACTGGTCGCCGAGCGCTGCCTGGCATGCGCCAACTGCACGTCGGTCTGCCCGACCTGCTTCTGCACGAGCGTCCTCCAACGCTCCGAGCTCGTCGGGACCGCCTCGGGCTCGACCCGGACGTGGGACTCGTGCTTCAACCCGGGCTTCGCACGCGTCGCCGGCGGCAACTTCCGCTCGCGGACGCGCGACCGCTACCGCCAGTGGCTGACCCACAAGTTCGCCACGTGGGTGGACCAGTTCGGCACGTTCGGCTGTGTCGGCTGCGGTCGCTGCATCGCCTGGTGTCCCGTCGGCATCGACGTCCGCGAGGAGCTCCTCGCCATCGCCCCGCCGATCGCCCCGTCGGTGCTGCGGCCATCCCCCGCGCCGATCGCGCCGACACCGCAGGAGTTCGGGACGGCGCGCGTCACGGCGACCCGGCATGAGACCCGTGACGTCGTGACGCTCGTCCTCGGGGACCTGGAGCCGGCGCTGCTCATGACCAAGCCGGGCCAGTTCGTCATGCTGACGCTCCCCGCCTTCCCGCGGCTGCCGATCTCGGTGTCGCGCACCAGGAGCGATGGGATCGAGCTGACGATCCGGTCGGTCGGACCGGCGACGGACGCGCTGACCCGCCTCAAGCCAGGCGAGCTCGTGGGCATCCGCGGCCCGCTCGGCACCGGCTGGCCGATCGACGCCGCGGTCGGGCGGGACGTCGTCGTCGTCACGGGCGGCATCGGGCTCGCTCCGCTCCGGCCGCTTGTCGATGCCGTCCTGGCCGACCGGTCGCGCTTCGGCGCCTTCCGGATCTACTACGGCGCCCGAACGCCGGGCGACATGCTCTACCGCGACGAGCTGGCGAGCTGGATGGCGTCGGCCGATGTCGACCTTCACCTGTCGGTCGACCGGGCCGACGAGAGCTGGCTCGGGCCCGTGGGCGTCGTGACCCACCTCTTCGACAAGGCGAGCTGGGATGGGTCGAAGTCGTCGGCCTTCGTCTGCGGGCCGGAGCGGATGATGCAGGCGACCGCGACGGCGCTCTTCGACCGTGGCTTCCACGGCGACCGTGTCTACGTGACGCTCGAGCGGCACATGGAGTGCGGGATCGGCCTCTGCGGGCACTGCCAGATGGGCCGGTACTTCGTCTGCAAGGACGGGCCGGTGTTCACGCTGGCGCAGCTCGGCGACATCTTCGGCCGGGAGGGCATCTGATGACCGCCCCGATGACACCCCAGGCGACCACGCCCCCGCGCCATCGGCCTCGTGTCGGGGTCGTCAAGTTCGCCTCGTGCGACGGATGTCAGCTCTCGATCCTCGACCTCGAGCACGATCTTCTCTCCGTCCTCGACGCCTTCGAGATCGTCGAGTTTCCCGAGGCGAGCTCACGGCGCTCCGACGGCCCCTACGACGTCCTCCTCGTCGAGGGTGCCGTCAGCACGCCCGAGCAGGCCGACCAGATCGTCGAGCTCCGGCGTCAGGCGACCCTGTTGGTGACGATCGGCGCGTGTGCGACGGCGGGCGGCATCCAGGCGCTCCGCAACTGGGCCGACCACGACGCCTACCGGGCCGCGGTCTATGCGCACCCGGAAGCCGTCGAGTCGCTGCCGACGGCGACGCCCGTTGCGGATCACGTCAAGGTCGACGCGGAGCTGCGCGGCTGCCCGATCGGCATCGGCCAGCTCCGCGAGCTGCTCACCGCGCTCCTGCTGGGCAGACGACCGGAGATCCGCGACGAAGCCGTCTGCGCCGAGTGCAAGCGGCGCGGCGCGGTCTGCGTGGCGGTCGCGACCGGCACGCCGTGCCTCGGTCCCGTGACGGCCGGGGGTTGCGGCGCGCTCTGTCCACGCTGGGGCCGCGGCTGTTACGGCTGCTTCGGGCCGCGGGAGGGCGCGAATGCCGCGAGCCTGACGCGCGAGCTGCTGGCAGCCGGCATGTCGGGGCAGGAGGTGGGTCGGTTGTTCGCCGGCTTCACCGGCTGGGCCCCGGCGTTCCGGGCGGCCGTCGAGGAGCTCACGGGCGCCCGCCCCGGCGGCACGGGAACGACGGGAGGCGCGCAATGACGCACGAGACGGCCGTCGGCGACGAGCGCCGCTTCAACGTCTCCTACATCACCCGCGTCGAGGGCGAGGGCTCGCTCCACCTGCGGATCCGCGATGGGGAGGTCCTCGAGGCGAAGCTCGGCATCTTCGAGGCGCCGCGCTACTTCGAGCAGCTCGTCGTCGGGCGAACGCCGGACGCGGTCATCGACATCGTGGCCCGCATCTGCGGCATCTGCCCGATCGCCTACCAGATGAGCGCGGTCCACGCGTTCGAGTCGGCCTTCGGGGTCGAGATCTCGCCGGAGGTGCGGGCGCTGCGCCGGCTGCTCTACTGCGGTGAGTGGATCCAGAGCCATGCGCTCCACATCTACCTGCTGCATGCGCCCGATTTCCTCGGCTACCCGAGCGCGATCGCGATGGCTCCCGATCGCCCCGAGGTCGTGGCCCGCGGGCTGGCGATCAAGAAGCTCGGCAACCAGCTCATCTCGATCCTCGGCGCGCGGTCGATCCATCCCGTGAGTGTCCGCGTCGGCGGGTTCTATCGCGTCCCGCGCCGAGAGGAGCTCGAGCCCCTGGCGGAGAAGCTCGACGAGGCCGTCCGGCTGGCCGAGGAGACGGTCGACATGGTCGCCGCGTTCGAGGCGCCGGCGTTCGACCGGGAGGCGAAGCTCGTCGCGCTCCGGCATCCCGCGGAATACCCGTACAACGACGGGAGGATCGTCTCGAACGACGGGCTCGACCTGCCGATCGACTGCTGGGACGACGCCTTCGAGGAGCGGCACCTCGCGCACTCGAACGCGCTCCACGCGCGCACGAAGGCGGGCGAGGTCTATCTCCTCGGACCGTCGGCGCGCATCGTGCTGGCGGGCGAGCAGCTGCATCCGCTCGCGGCGGCTGCGCTGGCACGGAGCGGATTTGCCGAGCGCATCCGCACGAATATCTACTGGTCGATCGGCGCGCGGGCGATCGAGCTCCTGCACGCGTGCGCCGAGGCGCGCGACATCGTCGCGGGGTACCGGGCACCCGACGAGGCGTCGGTTGCATGGGAGCCGCGGCCAGGGCGCGCAGCGTGGGCGACGGAGGCGCCGCGCGGCCTGCTCTTCCATCGATACGAGGTCGACGAGCGCGGCCTCGTATCGGGCGCGCAGATCGTGCCGCCGACGAGCCAGAACCAGGGCGCGATCGAGCAGGACCTCGCGCTGTTCGCCCCGTCGGTGCTGTCGCTCCCGCACGAGGAGGCGACGCTCCGGCTCGAGCAGCTCATCCGCTCGTACGACCCGTGCATCTCTTGCGCCACGCACTTCCTCGACCTCACGATGGAGGAGGGCTAGGGCCCGGTCGCGTCGGGGGGTCGGGCGCGGGCCAGGGCCGGCGTCGACGCGATCGCGGTGGGTGGCTCGCCCCCGCTGGTGCGACACTCCGCTGGATGAGGTCCCTGTCTGGGCGTCGCGTCGTCGTGATCGCCTGCGGGCAGCGCGATCGGGGTGACGATGCCGTCGCGCTGCTGGCGGCGGAACGCCTCGGCGAGCAACTGGCCCGTGACGAGCGACTGGCCCGTGGCGACGGGGCGCCTCCGACTCCCGAGGTCCACCTCGCTGGCGGACTCGAGGTCGAGGATGTCCTTGCGATCGGCGCGGATCAGGCGCTCCTCGTCGTCGACGCCGTCGACGGGCCCGCGCCGGGCGCCGTCATCGTCCGGCCGCTCGCGTCGCTGCTGCCGCTTGCTGGCGGCGACGCGCCGCCCGTGTCCGCGCGGGACGGCCACGGCCCGGCTCTCGGGGGTCTCGCGCCGCGATCGAGCCACGCGATCCCGATCCCGGACGTGCTCGCGCTCGCCGCCGCGCTCCGACCGGGGCTGCCGACCGGATCGTTCATCGGGATCGGATTTGCCTCGGCCGCGTTCGGGCAAGGACTTTCGCCTGCCGTGGAGGCTGCACTGCCCGCGCTCGTCGAGGCGATCGCCCAGGAGGTCCGGCGCTTGCGTGGCGATCCGGGTCCCTGACGCGCCCGAGGGCCACGAGGCCCGCCCGAGGGCCACGAGGCCCGCCCGAGGGCCACGAGGCCCGACCGAGCCGTCGCGTCCTGCCTAATCTCGGGGACAGACCCCCTTATGCGACTGGCCGCCCGGCCCCACCCGCGCCAGGACGTCTGCCGGTGCGACTCTCGTCGATCGGCTGCCACTCCACTGCGAGATTCGTGCCGAGAGGGCCTCCGACGCGAGGTCGGTGCGGAGGCGAATCGCATAAGACCCACGGCAGCCGAGATTACGCAAGGCGCGGGGACGGCGACGGCGCCCGGCCCCGGTCCCGGCCCCGGGCCCGGCCTCTTCGGCCGAAGAGTCTGGCACGATGGGGCCGATGGGCACGATCACGGCGCGGTACGACGCTTCGGCAGAGGCCTACGAACGATGGTGGGCACCGGTCATTCGACCGAGCGCGCTCCGCCTGCCCGACCTGCTCGGCGTTCCGGCGGAGGCCGCGCTCGACGTCCTGGACGTCGGAGCGGGCAGCGGCACGCTCGCCTTCGAGGTCGCGCGCCGCTGGACCCGGGCCCGGGTGACGCTGCTGGACGGCTCGGAGGCGATGCTCGCCGTCGCGCAGAGGCAGGCCGCCGCGCCGCCGCCCACGCCCCACGCGCCGGCTCCCGCAGCCGCGCTCCGCGAACGCCTCACGTTCGTCACCGCCCTCGCCGACCGACTCCCGTTCCCGGACGCCTCGTTCGACGCCGTCGTCTCGTCGTTCGTCATGCAGCTCGTCCCGCACCGGCCGCGCGTCCTCGCGGAGGCGCGTCGCGTCCTTCGTCCGGGCGGCACCCTGGCCTACGTCACGTGGCTCGCCGGCAAGGACGATGGTTTCGCGCCTGACGACGCCTTCTACGACGCGCTCGACGCGTGCGCGATCCCCGACGAGCTCGAGCCGGAGGAGGCGCGCAGCGGCGACGTACCGTCGGTCGACTCGGCCGCCGCCCAGCTGCGACGCGCGGGCTTCCGCGACGTGGCCGCCCGAGGCGATGTCCTGGTCCACCGCTTCGATGCGCCGACGTACCCGGACTTCCTCGAGGAGTACGCGGAGCGCGAGACATTCGCGGCGCTCGACGCCGAGCAGCGCCGATGCGTGCGCGCTGAGACCCGCAAACGCCTCGAAGGGCTGCCGGCGGAGGCGTTCGCCTGGCGGGCGCCGATCGTTTTCGTGCGGGGTCGACGCCCCTGACGAGACCGCCGACCCCGAGGGACGCCTCCGGCCCCGAGGGACGCCTCCGGCCCCGAGGGACGCCTCCGGCCCCGAGGGACGCCTCCGACCCCGAGGGACGCCTTGGATCCCCGAAGCGACTAGCTCTCTCCGCCCTCGCCGGCGGCTTCGGTCGCCTCGCCCGCGGCCGCAGCGCCCTCGGCTTCGGCCTCGGCCGTGACCTCGGGCTCCTCGACACGCGGCGGCAGCACGTGCGCGATGACCCCGTCCGGATCGCTCAGGACCGTGACCCCATCGGGGATCGCGACGTCGCGGACGTGGATACGAGCGTCGAAGTCGGTCAAGCTGTCGATGGCGACCGTGAACTGCTGCGGGAGGTGATCCGGCAGCGCGCGGACCTTGAGCGACTCGACCTCGTGCGTGAGCGTCCCGCCGTGCTTCGTCACGGCCTCCGCCTCGCCGGTGAAGTGGACCGGCACGTCGACCGTGAGCTCCTCGGACATGCGGACCTGGAACAGGTCCACGTGGAGCGGTCGCTGCGTGACGGGATTGACGCCGATCCCATGGATCAGGACGGGCGTCGCCTTCTTGCCGTCGACGGACAGATCGATCAGAGCGTTCGGGCCGATCCGGCGGCGGAGGAGCTCGAACTCGTGCGCGTCGATCGAGAGGGAGCGCGACGCGACGCCGTGGCCGTAGACGACGGCCGGCAGGCGGCCCTCGCGACGGAGGTGAGCGACCTTCTTGCCGGTGATCTCGCGGACCACCGCGGCGAGTGCGGGACGGGTGCTGGGCATGGTTCGTGGACCTCGCTGTCCGGGTCGGGGGCGGACCGAGGGTACCACGCGGTCCCGGCGAGGTTCCCGCGGTGTAGCATCGCCTCGCCATGGCCGCCACCATCCTGATCGTCGAGGACGAGTTCGCGGTCGCGCGCGGCATCCAGTACGCCCTCCAGCAGGAGGGATACCAGGTGGCGGTGGCGCGATCCGGCGAAGAGGGCCTCGAGTTCGCCACCACGCAGGCCCCCGACCTGGTCGTCCTCGACGTCAGGCTTCCCGGCATCGACGGATTCGAGGTCCTGCGCCGGCTGAGAGGCGCCGGCTCGAAGGCGCCTGTCCTGATGCTGACCGCCCGGGACGAGGAGGTCGACAAGGTCATCGGGCTCGAGCTCGGGGCCGACGACTACCTGACCAAGCCGTTCGGCCTCCGCGAGCTGATGAGCCGGATCAAGGCGCTCATCCGACGAGCCTACGGCGATCTCGCCGACGCGGCCGGGGGACGGATCATCCGCCACGGCGACCTCCTCATCGACCTCGAGCGCCGTCGCGTGCAGCGGGGGCAGCGACGGATCGGGCTGACGGCCACCGAGTTCGAGATCCTGCGCCATCTCGCGAGCCGGCCCGGCCGCGTCTATTCGCGGCGCGAGCTGCTCGAGCTCCTCCGCGACTACGAGGCGCTCGACCAGGACGAGAAGACGATCAACGTCCACGTCAGCCATCTGCGCGAGAAGATCGAGGACGACCCCTCGAACCCCGCGTTCGTCCTGACCGTCCGGGGTGCCGGCTACGCCTTCGCCGAGCGCTGACGCGAAACCCCCGGCCGACGCCCCGGGGGCCACCGAAGCCGATGCGGGGCCCGACGGTCCGACCCCCCCGCCTCACTCCGGGCGTCGCTGGCCGGCACCCCGCTGGCCGGTCGGGTTGCCGCGACCGCGCCTGCCGCACTCCTTCCAGGCGCGACTGACGCTCGGCTTCGTCGCCGTCGTCGCCTTCACGCTCGTCCTCGTCGCGGGACTCGCCCTGAACCGCCTCGACGACTACTTCGCGGCACAGGAGCGGCAGAACGTCGCGACGCGCGCCACGGCGGTGGCGAATGTCCTGCGCGTCTTCGTCGAACGCGAGGCGACCAACGCGGGCGAGCCCGTCCTCGCGCCGAGCAACCGCGTGAGCCCGGCCGTGTCCGCGTTCCTGGCACGGAACGAGGAGTTCATGGAGGCCCTCGCGCGCATCGGGCAGGCCGACCTGAAGGTCCGCATCGGCTCGACGACCCAGCCGTCGGCCTCGGCGCCCGACATCCTCGTTCCCGCCCCGGGTGCGTCGTGGTCGGCCGTCTACAACGGGCCGGCCCTGACGGGCCAGTCACGCAGCCAGGAATCCCACTCGTACATCTTCAAAGACACCTCGGGCCTGATCCCCTGGGCCATGGAGATCACGCTCTCGAACCCCTTCACCTACCGCGCCACGACCATCGCCGACCTGACGGTCGTCCTCGTCCTCGTCGCCCTGGTCGCCCTCGCGGTCGCCCTGCTCCTCGCCTCCATCCTGGCGCGGCGCTTCACGACCCCGATCCGTCGCCTGACCGAGACGTCCCGGGTGATCGCCGGGGGCGACCTCTCGGCCCGCGTGGCGGGAGACCTCGGCAGCCCGCTCGAGATCGCGACCCTGTCGCGCCAGTTCAACCTCATGGCCGAGCGCCTCGAGGAGAGCGTCGAGTTCATCCGGCGCGATCGCGACAGGAGCCGTGATTTCCTGGCCGACGTCTCGCACGAGCTGCGGACGCCCATCGCCGCACTTCGGACGTTCAACGAGCTCCTGCGCGAGGGGGCGGCGAACGACCCCGCGGCGCGCGACGAGTTCCTCGAGTCGAGCAGTCAGCAGCTCGAGCGGCTCGACTGGCTCGCCCAGAACCTGCTCGAACTCTCGAAGCTCGACAGCGGCCTCGTCCTGCTCGATCTCCGGCCGGACGACCTGCGAAGCGCCGTCGAGTCGTCCGTCGAACAGGCGGAGGCCCTGGCGCACCGCCGGGGAATCGCGCTGACCGTCCATCTCCCGAAACGTCCGCTCCGGATCCGCCACGATCCGCAGCGGATCGCGCAGGTCGTGAGCAACCTCATCGGCAACGCCATCAAGTTCACCGAGCGCGGCGGCACTGTGACGGTGGACCTCGAGCCGCATCGCGACGGCGCGCGCATCCGGGTGTCCGACACGGGCGTCGGCATCGACACCGCCGAGCTGCCGCGAATCTTCGAGCGCTTCTATCGGGGCACGCGGGCCAACGAGGCCCGCAGCAGCGGCAGCGGTCTTGGCCTCGCGATCGTCCGCTCGATCGTCGACATGCACGAGGGGCGCGTCACGGTCGAGAGTCGCCTCGGTGCGGGCTCGACGTTCACCGTGTACCTTCCGCACGATCCGCGCGAGGGAGGCATCGAGCCCGAGCCGGCGCCCGAGACGGACGCCGCCACCGCCCGCTCCGCCGGGTGAGGAATCTTCACCTCGCTGCTCCTCACTGATGAATCGGTGCCCGCGGATACTCGGGACGGATGCCCGGGACACGGTCCGGGCCGACGATCCCCCAGGGACAGGTATCGATGAACGACGCGATGAACCACGACCAGAGCGACCAGGGCGATCCGAACGCCGGACCGCCCGCGGCGGCGCGACCGGAGAGCGACGCACCGGCGCGACCGGAGAGCTACTCGCCGGCGCCACCGGAGGGCGACGCGCCGGCGCGACCGGAGAGCTACTCGCCGGCGCCCGAGTCGACGCCGGCCTGGTCGCGGCCGCGGTACGACGGCCCTGTCGGCCCGACCCCCGAGTCATGGTTCGAGCCGGCGCCGACGTCGGCGGTCCAGGGGTCGTCGCCACGCCGCGGGACGTCCGCCGGGGCCCTCGTGCTGAGTGCAGCCCTGGTGTCGGCAGTCCTCGCGTCGGGCGGGACGTACCTTGCCCTGAGCGCCTCGGGCGCCCTCGACCGTCCCGCCGCCACGTCGCTGACGCCAAGCGGCGAGACGACCGGCGTCAGCGGCACGAGCGGGGCCGGGGGCACGAATGCCGCACCGCAGTCCGTCGGCGGCAGCGAGTCGATCGTCGCCGTCGCCAAGAAGGCCTCCCCCGCGGTGGTGACGATCACCTCCGAGAGCGTCTCGTCGACCAACCCGAACCCGGCCAACCCGTTCCAGCTCCCGCAGACCGGCATCGGTTCCGGCCTCATCTACGACCCCAACGGCTGGATCCTGACGAACCACCACGTCGTCGAAGGCGCCCAGAGCCTGACGGTCGGACTCCTCGACGGTCGGAAGTTCACCGGTCGGGTGTACGGCATCGACAGCCTGACGGACCTCGCCATCGTCAAGGTCGACGCGACGGGTCTCCCGACGGCGCCCATCGGCGACTCCTCGACCATCCAGGTCGGTCAGACGGCGGTCGCCATCGGCAGTCCGCTGGGCACGTACACGAACTCGGTGACCGCGGGCATCATCTCGGCGCTCGGCCGCAGCATCCAGGTCTCGACCGGGACGATCAACAACCTCATCCAGACCGATACGGCGATCAATCCCGGCAACAGCGGTGGGCCGCTCCTCGACGGGGCGGGCAACGTGGTCGGGATCAACACCGCGATCGCGCAGGGCGGCGAGGGGATCGGCTTCGCGATCCCGATCAACATCGCCCGGCCGATCATGCAGCAGGCGGTGGCGGGCGAGAAGCTCGCGCGTCCGTGGATCGGCATCCGTTACCAGATGATCACGCTCGACCTCAAGACGGCCGAGAAGCTCCCTGTCGGCAACGGCGCCTGGGTCTCGGGCGGCCAGGATGCGAACGGCCAGCCGCAGGCGGCGGTCCTCCCGGGCAGCCCCGCCGAGAAGGCGGGCCTGAAGGACGGCGACATCATCCTCACCGTCGAGGGAATCACGCTCGACACGGGCCACCCGCTCGACGCGGTGCTGACGCAGTTCGCGCCCGGGAGGACGGTCACCCTGGAGATCCTGCGCGGCGGGCAGAAGACCACCTTGCAGCTGACCCTCGGGACTCGCCCCTCGAACCTGCAGTAGGGCGGCCCGCGAACTCGTGCCTCACCGGGTCATGGGGCCCAGCCGACCTCGCGCCCGACCGGGCCTGCGGCCAACCCCGCCCGGGGCGGCTACCCTCCGCGCTGGCGGGTGATCTCGACGCCCGCCCAGGCGAAGCGGCCTTTGATCGGCGCCTTCGGTTTGCGCACCCGCACCGTCACACGCTCCGCGGCATAACCGGCGAGAAGCTCGTGGGCGATGGCCTCGGCCAGGGCCTCGATCAGCCGGAAGCTCGTCGACTCGACGATCAGGCGGACGTCGTCGAACACTTTGCCGTAGTCGATCGTCCGGTCCAGGTCGTCGCCGACGCCGGCCGGCTGCAGGTTCATCGCCAGGACGACGTCGACCTCGAACGGCTGGGCCTCGACCTGCTCCTGTGGCAGGACACCGTGACGGCCCATGAAGACCATGTCGTGGAGCTCGATCGAGTCGCTCATCGCCCGATTCTGACGATCGCGTCGGCCATCCGCGCGGCGCGCACGTTGGCGCGGACGTCATGGACCCGCACGATGTCGACACCCGCGGCGATCCCGAGCGCCGTCGTAGCCAGCGTGCCCTCGAGCCGTTCGACGGCCGGCAGGTCGAGCACCTTCCCGATGGTCGACTTCCGGGACGTTCCGAGGAGGATGGGCTGGCCGAGCTCGGCGAGCCGCTCGAGGTGATGGAGCACGGCCAGGTTGTGCTCGGCCGTCTTTCCGAAGCCGATGCCGGGGTCGAGGATGACGTCCTCGCGGCGGACGCCCGAGTCGATCGCCCGATCCAGCGCCGATCGCAGATCCGCGACGACCTCGGCCACGACGTCGTCGTAACGAGCCTCCCCGCGGTTGTGCATCAGGACGATCGGCACGCGGCGCCCGGCGGCCAGCCCTGTGAGCGAGGACTCGCCGACACCCCAGATGTCGTTGAGGAGCGCAGCGCCGGCATCGAGGGCCGCCATCGCCACCTCGCTCTTGGTCGTGTCCACGCTGATCGGCACGTCCGGGAGCCGATGGTGGATGGCGGCGACGACCGGGACGACGCGGGCGAGCTCCTCCCCAGCCTGGACGGGGGCGTGGCCCGGGCGTGTCGACTCCCCGCCCACGTCCAGGATGTCGGCGCCGTCGTCGACCATGCGGACCGCCTGGGCGACCGCCGCGGAGATCAGCGCGTCCGCGGCGTCGGCCGACCCGACGGCCGCCACCAGGCCGTCGCCGGAGAACGAATCCGGCGTGACGTTCACGATCCCCATGACGTACGTTCGGACGCCCCATTCGAACGTGCGCCGGCCGATGCGCGTCGGCGCTGGGCGGGCCGCGGGGCCGGCTGCGGGGCGAGTCACCGGGCGGGTCACCGGGCTGCCTCGAGCGGGGGCACCGCGACCGGATCGAGCAGGACCGGGTCTTCGACGAGCAGGCCGCGGACGGCACCGACGAGGTAGAGCGAGCCGGCCACGACGACGGTGCCGGGCGCCCGATCGAGCGCTCGCGCCAGCGCAGCGTCGACGGTCGGCTCGACGTCGGTTCGGAAGCCGGCCGTCGCCCAGGCCCTCGCGAGTTCGGCAGCGGGCAGCGAGCGCGGAAGGCCGAGGTCGGTGCAGACAACGCTCGCGCCGGCGAGCGCAGGCGTGGCCCCGAGCGCGGCCACGACGCCCTGGACGTCCTTGTCGCCCATCATCGCCGTCACGAGCGTCAGCGGCTCGGCCGGCGCGGTCAGGAACGGTCGGAGATCCTCCAGCGCGGTCGCGAGGACCGCGGCACCTGCCGGGTTGTGCGCCCCATCGAGCAGCACGTCCCGTGGGACACCTGCCGATGACGCCCCGACCAGCTCGAGGCGCCCGGGCCAGCGAGCCGAGGCGTAGCCACGTCGCCTCGCATCGGCGGGGACGCTGGCGATGCCCGCCTCATCGAGCGCGTCGAGGACAGCGTCGGCGACGGCGACGTTCGCGGCCTGGTGCCGCCCGCGGAGCGACACGCGCGTCTCGCCGAGATGCGGCAGGTCGACGACGATGCCGTCCCGATCCACTGCGACGAGCGGCGCCGGGGACACGACGGTGAGCGGCGCGCCGACGTTGCGTGCCCGTCGGCGAACGACCTCCAGGGCCTCCCCGACCGCGCCCGTCACGGCCAGGTCGCCGCGCTCGATGATCGCCGCCTTCTCGCGGGCGATGAGTGGGATCGTCGGGCCGAGCCTGTCCATGTGATCGAGGTCGACATTCGTGATCGCCGCGACGCCGCCGTCCCAGGCGTGCGTCGCGTCGAGTCGGCCGCCCAGGCCGACCTCGACGAGGGCGACATCCGGTCGTCGTTCCGCGAACCAGCGGAAGACGACAGCCGTGAGGATCTCGAACTCGGTCGGATCGCCAAGGCGACGCGCGACCCGATCCGCCACCGGGAGGACGTCACCGACGAGGCGCGCGAAGGTGGCCGGGTCGACGGGGACGCCGTCGAGCTGGAGGCGTTCGCGATATGTGATGAGGTGCGGCTTGGGGGTCTCGCCGACGTGCAGGCCGGCGGCCCGGGCGGCCGAGGCAGCGAGGGCGAGGACGCTCCCCTTGCCGTTGGTGCCCGCCACGAGCGCTCCCCGGACCTCGCGCTGCGGGTCGCCGAGCTCGTGGAGGATCGACCGTACGCGCCCGAGCCCGAGGCGGATCCCGAAGCGTGCCCGCTGCTGGAGGGCGTCGAGCGCCTCGCGGTATGTGAGCTCGGCGCCGGCGGCGCTCATCGGTCGCCGAGCCCGTCCTCGTAGAAGACGCACTGGTTGAAGCGGGGCGTCATGCAGACGTCGTTGATGTAGCCCTGTTCGAGGTGCACGCCGCCGCGGAGCTGGCAGCGCGAGACGTTCGATTCCTGCCGGATGAGCGCCTTGAGCAGGTGTGGCGCCTGGACGGGGAGCGCGCCGCGCGGCCCGGTCACGTAGAAGTGCGGACAGACGTTGCGCCGCAGGTTCGGGACGTTGAAGGCCCGCGCCGCCACCGCCGGCGCGTAGACCGCGCGGACGGACGTGGGCGGCATGGCGCGGATGCCGACGCTCGCCGCGGTCCGGGCGTCGTCGGCGCGGCGTGCGATCGACGGCGGGATCGACGGCGAGCCCGAGGGCGGGGCCGACGGCGGGGTTGACGGCCGGACGGACGGCGGGATCGACGCCATCGCGGGGACCGGCGGCCGCGGACGGCCGAAGAGGCCCGCGCCGCTCTGCGCGGGCCCGCCTGCTTCCGTGCTCGGAATGGAGACCGAGACGACACCCGCGACCGCGCTCGGCGGCCGCGACGGAAGATGACGAACGGCCGGACGAACCGGGACCGCGCGGCGCTGCGGATCGCGTTCCTGCACTCCACCCCTCGACTGTGCCCGTGCCGTCAGCGTACAACGACGGCGGCCCCGGGACCATGCACGGCGCATGCTGCGCCGCGTGCGAGAATTCGGGCCGATGCCGACCCGCCGCCCGACGTCGCAGGTACACCCGCGGCCGCCGTCGAACGGACGCCCGAAGCCCACTCGGGTGACTCCGCGACGACGGCTGGACGCGCGGACCGCGTATGTCGGCATCCAGCGCCCGGCCGGCCTCCCCCTGGCGGCGCGCCTCCTCCTTGCGGTCGCCATCGTCGCCCTCGGCGGCCTCGTTCTCCTGACGGCGACCGGCAGCCTCACGAAGCTCGTGGCCGGCTTCGGGTCACAGCTCGGAAGCGCCGTCAACGTCGTGACGGCGACGGAGGGGCCGACCGCCATCCCCAGCGGCCCGATCGACATCCCGACGCTCGTCGCGCCGACCGAGGCATACACGAACAAGCCGGCCGTCGACATCACCGGACAGCTCCCCGGTGTCGCGGTCGGTCAGAGCGGCTACCGTATCCGGCTCTACGTGACGTTCAAGGGCAAGCAGCCGGCACAGGTCGCCGAGATCGCGGCCCCCGCGACGACCGCCTTCTTCACGTTCCCGGCCGTCTCGCTCGAGAGCGGCGCGAATGACTTCACCGCCACCGTCCTGGATGCGGCCGGCAACGAGAGCCAGCCCTCGAGCGCCATCCGCTACGTCCTCGATACGACACCCCCGAAGACGACCATCAGCTCTCCGAAGGCGGGTGCGACGATCGACACGCCGACGGTGGACCTGATCGGCCGGACGCAGGCCCGCAGCTCCCTGACCGTCCGGAACGAGGCGAACGCCAGCACCGTGACGGGAACCGCCGCCGCCGACGGAACGTTCCGCATCACCGTCCCGCTCGACCCGGGCCCGAACGGACTCACGATCACCGCGACCGATCCGGCCGGCAACGTCGGCACGACGACGATCGGCGTCACTCGTGGCGGGAAGACGCTCACGGTCGTGCTGCATGCCTCGACCTACCGTTTCACGGCGACGAAGCTGCCATCGTCGCTGACGCTCACGGCGGTGGTCACGGATCCGACCGGCGCTCCTGTCCCGAACGCCGACGTGACGTTCTCGCTGAGCATCCCGGGCGTGCCGGTCGTCACCCAGGACGTGCCGACTGACGGCACCGGGACGGCCGTCTTCCAGACGACGGTCCCGAAGGGCGCGTCGGTCGGGTCCGGTCCGGCGCTGGCGTTCGTCACGACGACGCAGTTCGGCACCGCCTCGGACCGAGTGGTGATCACGGTCCAGTAGAGCCGACTTAGGGCCGACTCCCGAGCAGGTCGATTGTCGAGCGGTCCGCAGGCCGCGCCCCAACTGCGACTGCCGCTGCTCCTGCCCGACTGCCGCTGCTCCTGCCCGACTGCCGCTACTCCTGCCCGACTGCCGCGGCTCCTGCCCGACTGCCGCTAATCTCGGCGCTGGATACCCTTATGCGGGAGCCCTCGTCGACCGCCACGGCGATCGCGTCGGAAGGTCGTCCCTGTTGCGAGATTCGTGCGACGCA
This sequence comes from Candidatus Limnocylindrales bacterium, assembly GCA_036391495.1. Classification (GTDB taxonomy): domain Bacteria; phylum Chloroflexota; class Limnocylindria; order Limnocylindrales; family CSP1-4; genus DASVZT01. Next base: position 2,207 of record DASVZT010000009.1, on the reverse strand, counting down.
TCTCGCTGGGGAGCGCGATTCGTCGAAGCAGATGCCCTCCGCGGACCGGCTGTCGCATAAGGAGGGCTGTGCCCGGAGTTAGCCAAGAACCGACGCCGGCGCGCCGCCCGCTCCGCGATCCGGACGTCGGCCTCAGGCCTCCGCGTCGCTCCAGAGGCTCGGCGGCGGCGCGTCGATGATCGACGCCCGCATGGAGGACTCCGCTGGAGCGTTCGACCCCGTCGCCCCGACGATCCCACCCGGTTCGGCCGTCGCGCCGACCTCGGTCCATGTCCGCGCCGTCGTCGGGCGGACGAGGACGGTGATCGGTCGAGAGGCTCCAGCGGCCGCGGCGTCCGTCGCACTCTCCCAGCAGCCGCGGATCTCATCGCCGCGACGCGGATCCCGCCTGCGATCGAGGCCGCAGTAGCCGAGCTGACCCGCGACCGCACGACGGTAGTGGCGACACGTGCCGCACGTCGTGCTCGAGCGGCGGCAGACCCAGCACCGCGCCGCCTCCGGTTGCGGCGTGCCGCAGTGCGGGCAGTGCCAGAAGGGCATGGTCAGATGGTAGCTGCGACCAGGGCTCATGTCACCATCGGTTCGCCGCACGGGAACGGGTCCGACGTTTCGAACGCCCGATCGGCCCAGGAACCCTCGAGCGGCATCGGGCCCGCCCGGTCGGCCCGCCCACGCCGCGCCCGCCACCGACAGGCAACCGGGCTACGGGCAGGCGCTCGTCGGCGAGATGACCGTGAACCGGATCGCGGTTCCGGGCGGCCGCTGCTCACCCGGGCTGGGCAGCTGTGCCTGGACGAGCCACGTGTTGTCGTATGCCTGGCCGGTCGGGTTCGTGACGACCGAGCCCAGGACGAAGCCCTCGGACGTCAGGACGTCCGTCGCCTGGCCGAGCGAGATGCAGCGATAGTCGCCCACTGGGATCGGCGCCGGCGTCGCCGGCGGCGTCGGCGTCGGGTTCGGCGTCGGGCTGGGGCTCGGGCTCGGAGGCCCGCTCGGGCTCGGCGTCGGGCTCGGCTGCGGGCCCAGGGAGACGACGTAGTCGACCGGGGTCCCCTTCGCCACCTGTGTACCGGGCGCGACACCCTGGCTCACGACCTGGCCCGCCGGGACGGTCGCGTCGTACTGGCGACTCGGGGTGCCGTTGGCGAGGCCCGCGGCGAAGAGCGCGGCGAGCGCATCGGCCTCGGTCTTGCCGCGAATGTCGGGCACGGCGACGGTCGTCGAGCCCGTGGCGACGGCCACCTTGACCGTCGAGCCGCGGTCGACCTGCGTCCCGACCGGCGGATCCTGCGAGACGATCGTCCCGACCGGCTTGCCCGGTGTCTCCTGCGGGGTCGCGTCGAGGGAGAGGCCGAGGGACTCCGCGGTGGTCCGCGCGTCGTCGAGCGACTGGCCGACGAAGTTCGGGACCGGGACTGCGCCGCTCGGGGCGGCGGTCAATCCTGTCATGAACCGGAAGATGAGGTAGCCGGCCGCGACGAGGACCAGGAGACCGGCGATGCCTGCCAGCCACGTCCAGGCGCTCATCCGCCCTGGCGGGGCGGGCGGCGGCCCGCCGGGCTCGACGATCCCGGACTCGCCCGACTCGGCGATCCTGGAGCCATCCGATTCGACGATCGTGGGGCCATCCGACGCGACGATGCGACGGGCCTGCGCCGGGCGTGCCACGGCCGCGGCCGCACCGGCGCCGCCCGCGATCACGGGCGACGCGCCCGCCGCCAGAGGCCCGGCGGTCCCCGCCCCCGGGGTCGGCACCGGCAATGCGACGCCGGCGCCGCCCGCGGTCACGGGCACCGCGCCCGCGGCGGAGACCGACGAGCCACGGATGCCGGTCGTCGCGATGAACGCCTCGAGGGCCGCGGCCATGGCGCCGGCCGACGGGAAGCGATCCGCGGGGTCCTTCGCCAATGCGCGGCGGACGATCGCGTCGAGGTCGGGCGCGACGGCGACCTGGTCGGACGGTCCGGGAACGGGCCCACCGAGACGCCCCATGGCCACGGCGGCGGCCGTGTCGGCCTCCCACGGGCGGTGCCCGACGAGCATCTCGTAGAGGACGATGCCGAGCGCGTAGACGTCCGATGCCTGCGTGGCCCCCAGCCCGCGGACCTGCTCCGGCGCCAGGTAGTGGACGGAGCCCATCGTCGTCCCGGGCAGTGTCAGCTGGGCGTCTGTGGCGGCGCGGGCGATGCCGAAGTCCGTCACCTTGA
>DASVZT010000008.1:0-9226 GCA_036391495.1 Candidatus Limnocylindrales bacterium | reverse complement strand
GCGCTGACGGCCGGGCGACGCCCGACCGCCTGGCGACCTCGCCTTCGGGGGAACCGGTGACGACCAAGGACGTGACTCTGCCGTCGGGTCGTGCCGTCCCGCCTCCCGGCTGGCTTCGAGGACGCGACCTGCTGAGCTCCGCGGACGTCTCGTCCGCGGAGCTCGCTGCGCTCCTGGACGCGGCGATCGCCCTCAAGGCCGCCCGCGCCGCGGGCGCGCGTTACGCGCCGGGGCGGCCGCTCGAGGGCCGCGCCGTCGCGCTCCTCTTCGATCGGCCGAGTCTCCGCACCCGCGCATCGTTCGAGGTCGGGACGCGCTGGCTCGGGGGCCATTCCGTCGACCTCTCGGGTGGCGGAGTCGGGCTGGGGACCCGCGAGTCGGTGCCTGACGTCGGGCGTGTCCTCGACCGGCTCTTCGACGCGGTCGTCGTTCGCACGCCGTCACAGGCGGCCGTCACGGAGCTCGCTCATGTCGCGGAGATCCCGGTCATCAACGCCCTGACGGACGTCGAGCATCCCTGCCAGGCCCTGGCCGACCTCCTGACGATCCGCGAGCGGCTCGGGCGCCTCGAGGGGGTCGTCCTCGCCTTCGTCGGTGATGGGAACAACGTCTTCCACTCGCTGGCCCTGGCCGGCGCGCTGGCCGGGATGGAGGTGCGGATCGCCCACCCGGACGGGTATGCCCCGAGCGACGGGATCGTCGAGAAGGCTCGGGCCATCGCCGCCGGCAGCGGCGGGCGCATCGTCCTGGGGGGCGATCCGCGAGAGGCGGTCGCCGATGCCGACGTCGTCTACACGGACGCCTGGACGTCGATGGGGCAGGAGGCCGAGGCGGCCGCCAGGCGCACGGCCTTCCGCGAGTACGTCGTGGACGAGGCACTGCTCTCGGCCGCGCCCGACCACGCGATCGTCATGCACTGTCTGCCCGCGCACCGCGGCGAGGAGATCGTCGACGCGGTCATCGATGGGCCGCGGAGCGCCGTCTTCGACCAGGCGGAGAACCGGCTCCACGCCCAGGACGCGCTCCTCGCCGCGATCCTCGGCGACGACGAGGCTGAGCGGTGAGCGCCGATCTCTTCGAGCTCTACAAGGAGGCGCTGCGCCGCGGGCACGTCGCGGCTCTCGCGGGCCAGCTGGAGACGGCCCTCGCGTGCTACGCCGAGGCCGCCGCGATCGCGCCCGAGCGTGCCCTGCCCTACACGAGCCGAGGAGCCGTCTTCCTGCGCCTGGGCCGCCCGGTCGAGGCGGGCGAGGCGTTCGAGGCAGGGCTCGCCCGGTCACCGAGCGATACCGCCGCGCTGGCCGGTCGGGCGGAGGCGCTCGTGCAGATGAGCCGTCCCGCCGAGGCGGCTGACGTTCTCGATCGCCTGGCCGGGGTCAGATCGGCGGCAGGCCAGGAGGTCGAGGCGCTCGACGCCGCGCGGCGCGCGCTCGAGCTCGCCGAGTCGAGACCGCGGCGACGCGACGTCCGCAGGCTCGCCGACCTCGTCCGCGCGAGCGACCTGGATCGCCAGGCGGGGGACGTCCTCGTCGGCGCCCTGCGTCTCCTCGACGCGTCCGAAGCGGCCATCGTCGACGGACGGACGGACGCCGGCGACACGTCCGCCGAGCTGGCCGAGCTGCCCGCCGAACTGCCTGAGCCGGGCGAGACGGACGAGTCGGCCGGGCCACCCGAGCCGGTCGACCCCTTCGTCCTGACCGCGGATGCCGAGGCGGCGCTCGACGCGGGAGAAGCTGCGCTGGCGCGCGATCTCCTCCTGCGGCTGGCTCAGGTCCACGCCGGGCTGGGCCAGCGCGATGCGGCTCTCGACGCGTGCTACCGGGCGCTGGCGATCGCGCCGGACGACCGGTTGCTGCACCTGTTCCTCGTCGAGCTCTACCTCGAGCGTGGCTGGGAGCCGCTCGCCGCGGAGAAGCTCGGCCTCCTCGAGCGGGTCGCCGCGCTCGATGGCGACACGGCCGGCGTCGAGCTCGTGCGGCACGTCCGCGAGGGCGCAGACAGGGCGATCCGGGCGGACTGAGGCCCCGCGGCGGGGGCGGTCGGGTCCGGGCCCGATGCTACACTCACCCGGCGATGCCGCAGCTCATCCAGTCGATCGTGGGCCAGGTCAGGCTCAATACGCTGATCGACATCGGCATCACGGCGCTGCTGATCTACTGGCTCTTCAGCCTGATCCGGGGAACGCGCGCCGTCCGCCTCGTCATCGGCGTCAGCGTGCTCTTCGCCGTGTATGCGGCCGCCCAGGCCCTGGAGCTGCGACTCCTGAGCCAGATCCTCCAGACGGGCGCCGTCGTCGGTCTGTTCGCGCTCGTCGTCATCTTCCAGCCCGAGCTGCGCCGCGCCCTGGAGCGGATCGGCAGCGTCGGGTCGTTCGCCTGGCTCCTCGCGGCCCCGGAGCAGCGGACGGCGGAGGCCGTCTCCTCGGCGGTCGCCCGTGCCGCGACGCTCCTCGCGGCCGACGGGCACGGCGCCCTCATCGTCCTGGAGCGCGAGACGGGCCTGGGGGAGGTCGCCGAGACGGGTGTCATGCTTCATGCCGACCTGTCTGCCGACCTGCTCCAGACGATCTTCACCCCCCACACGGCCCTCCACGACGGAGCCGTCATCGTCCGCGGCGAGCGGATCCTGGCGGCGGGCGCCGTCCTGCCGCTGGCCGAGACGACCGTGCAGGAGGAGCGCTTCGGGACGCGGCACCGCGCCGCGCTCGGGATCACCGAGCAGACCGACGCGATCGTCGTCGTCGTGAGCGAGGAGAGTGCCCAGGTCAGCCTCGTCGAGCGTGCCCGGATCCGCCGCAACCTGAGCGAGGGCCAGCTGGCCCGCTCCCTCAACGCGCTCCTCAACCCGACCGGCACGCGTTCGCGGTTCGGGCGTCCCCCCAGCGGGCCTGTCGGCCGGGGGATCGTCCGCTCGATGGACATCGCGCGCCGCCGCTCACTGCGCGACCGCGGGCTCGGCGACCAAGGGGTCCGCGACCAGGGGGTCCGCGATCGGACCACGAGCGACGACGATCCGGGCGCGACGGCGGCCGCGAGCGCCAACCGGTGACGATGCCGCGATGAGGCGTCTCCTCGGTGTCGTCGTCCACAACTGGCCCCTGAAGGTCGCCGCGATCCTGCTCGCGACGCTGCTGTACGCGGGGCTCGTCCTGTCCGAGAACGCCCAGGTCTGGCGCGGCCACGTCGCGATCACCCCCCTGCGGCAGCCGCCGTCGGCTCAGATCCTGGGCTCGATCCCCGACGTGACGAGCATCCGCTACTTCGCCCCGGCCGACGTCGCGGCGCGGCTGTCGACCTCCAGCTTCAGCGCGACCGTGGACCTCTCGAACGTGCAGGTCAGCGCCGAGTCCCCGTACGTCACCGCGAAGGTCGACGTTGTCGCCGCCGATCCCCGCGTGCAGATCCTCGACTTCGAGCCGCAGGTCGTCCGCATCCAGCTCGATCCGCTCATCTCCCGCACCGTCCCGGTCGAGGTGCAGCGCGGCGGCGTCCCGGCCGGCCTGACCGTGCGCGATCCCGTCGTGTCGGCGTCCATCGTGTCCGTCTCGGGGCCGGAGAGCGTCGTGCGGCTCGTGACCGCCGCCCAGGCGCGCGTGCTGATCCAGCCATCCGGTCTCGATGTCGACCAGCAGGTCGACCTCGTCGCGGTGGACGCGAGCGGGAATGCGCTGACGCCCGTCGATATCGAGCCGGCGACCGTGCGGGTCCAGATCAAGGTCGGCAGCCAGCTCCAGACCAAGACCCTGCCGGTCTACCCGGTCCTCACCGGCACGCCGTCGACCGGCTACGAGGTCGCCTCCGTCTCGGTCAGTCCGCCCGTCGTCCTCGTCGAGGGCGAGGCCGACGCGCTTGCCGCGCCCGTCCGCATCGACACCGTGCCGGTCTCCATCACGGGCGCCCAGGCGAACATCCAGCAGACCGTCGATCTCGCTCTGCCGGACGGCGTTTCCATCCTCGGCTCGTCCAGCGCGCAGGTCGTCGTCCGGCTCAGGGCCGCCACCGGCTCGCGGACGCTGTCGGTCGGCATCGTGACGACCGGCAGCCGACCGGACCGCACGTATGCGATTGCCACCGGCTCCGCCCAGCTGACCCTGGGCGGTCCCGCCGCCCTCCTCGACGCGATCGACGGCTCGACCCTGACGGCGACGGCCGACGTATCCGGCCTCGGGCTCGGGACCTCGAGCGTCGACCTTCACGTGACGCTGCCATCCGGCATCGTCCTCGTCGCCCTCAGCCCGCCGTCCGTCGACGTGACGGTCACGGCCGCCACGCCGGCCGCGACACCAGCCGCTACGGGAGTGCCCTGATCGATGCCGCGCCTCTTCGGGACGGACGGGATCCGCGGGATCGCCAACGTCGACCTCAAGCCGACCCTCGCATACGGGCTCGGGCGCGCGACCGCGCACCGCCTCGTCGGTCCGGGTGGCTCGCTCGTCGTCGGCCAGGACACACGCCGCTCCGGCGACATGTTCGTGGCCTCGATCACGGCCGGCGCCACCAGCCTCGGGGTCGACGTCCAGCGTGTCGGCGTCCTGCCGACCCCGGCGCTCGCGTACCTGACGGTCGTCGGTGGGTTCGCTGCCGGGATCATGGTCTCCGCCTCGCACAACCCGGCCGACGACAACGGTCTCAAAGTCCTCGACCGGTCCGGCCAGAAGCTCGACGACGGGATCGAAGACGAGCTCGAGGCGCTCATCTGGCGGGCGGAGGAGCTCGGTGGACCCGGCAACGCCGACCTCGGCATCGCCGTCGACGCCCACGAGCTGCTCGATCGCTATCTCGAGCACCGGACGAGCCTCGCCGCGGGCCTTGGCGACGGGCTCCGGATCGTTCTCGACTGCGCCAACGGTTCGGGCTCCGTCGTCGGGCCGCGGATCCTCGCCGCGACAGGCGCGAGCGTCGAGGTCATCCATCACGAGCCCGACGGCGTGAACATCAACGTCGGAGCCGGCGCGACGGCCCCGGAGTCGCTCGCACGCGAGGTGGCGGCGCGCGGCGCGGACGTCGGGTTCGCCCTCGACGGCGACGCCGATCGCTGCGTCGCCGTGGACGCGACGGGACGTGTCGTGGACGGCGACCAGCTCATCGGGCTGCTCGCGCTCGACAGGCTCGCTCGCGGGGCTCTCGACGGTGGGGGCCTCGTCGTGTCGGTCCTCTCGAACGGCGGCCTCCAGGCGGCTGTCGAGGCGGCCGGCGGTCACGTCGTCCGGACGCCGGTCGGCGACAAGTACATCCTCGAGGGGATGGAGGTCAGCGGCGCCGTCCTCGGCGGCGAGAAGAGCGGCCACGTCATCTGCCGCGAGCACTCCTCCACGGGGGACGGGATCGTGACGGCGCTCGAGGTGCTGCGGGTCATGGCCCGGCGGCGGTGCGACCTGGCGTCTCTGGCCGCGGAAGTCCCGCTCCTGCCACAGCAGCAGCGCGCCGTTCGGGTCCGCCACAAGGAGCAGTGGGAGGGCGATCGCGAGATCGGCCAGGCGATCGCCGCCGCCGAGAGGCTGCTCGGGCGAACCGGGCGGGTGCTCGTGAGGCCGTCGGGGACGGAACAGGCACTGCGCGTCATGGTCGAGGGCGGCGACGCGGCTGTCGTGGCGCGGCTGGCCGATGAGATCGCGGCGCTCGCGAGCGAGCGACTAAACTGACCTCGCCTCGCGGCCAAGCGGCGGACCGAGGCGCAGCGTCCCGACTCGGGCGGGGAGACTGAAGCGATGTGTGGCATCGTCGGCTACACGGGTCCCCGCGAGGCGGGCCCGATCCTGATCGAAGGCCTTCGCCGGTTGGAGTACCGCGGCTACGACTCGGCGGGTATCGCCCTCGTCGACGAGGCCGGCGATCTCTTCGTCGAGAAGCGCGCCGGCAAGCTGGCCAACCTGCAGACGGCGATCGCCGATCGGACCCCGCATGCCGCGATCGGCCTGGCGCACACCCGCTGGGCGACGCACGGCCGCCCGAACGACCTCAACGCGCATCCCCATATCGACTGCACGGGCGACATCACCGTCATCCACAACGGCATCATCGAGAACTTCCGCGAGCTCCGCGACGGCCTGGAGGCGCGCGGCCACACCCTCTCGTCCGAGACGGACACCGAGGCGATCGCCCACCTCGTCGAGGAGGCGTACGCGGGCGACCTCGCGGAGGCGACGCGGGAGGCGCTCCGGCGCGTCGAGGGCGCCTACGCACTGGCCGTCATGCACCGCCGCGAACCCGAGCGGCTCGTCGGGGCGCGGATGAACGTGCCGCTCGTCGTCGGGGTGGCCGACGGCGAGTCATTCCTCGCCTCCGACGTCGCCGCGATCCTGGCTCACACGGACCGCGTCATCTTCCTCGAGGAAGGCGACGTCGCCGACCTGCGACCCGGCAGCGTCGCGATCACCGACGTCGAGGGCCGGCCGCGCGAGCGCGTCGTGTCGGTGGTCCCGTGGTCGGTCGAAGCCGCCGAGAAGGGCGGCTACGCCCACTTCATGCTCAAGGAGATGCACGAGCAGCCTGACGCCCTGCGCGCCTGCGTGACGGGGCGGGTGAGCAAGGACGGCCAGATCGTCGCCGAGGAGCTTGCGCCCCTGGTCGATCGCCTGGCCGCGATCGAGCGGATCGAGCTCGTGGCCTGCGGCACGGCCTACTACGCCTCGCTGGTCGGGGCAATGGCCCTCCAGGAGTGGACAGGGCTGCCCGCCAGGGCGACGGTGGGCTCGGAGTTCCGCTACTCGCCTCCGCCTCTCGATCCCCGCACGCTCGTCGTGGCGGTCACCCAGTCGGGCGAGACCGCGGACACGATCGCACCGACGCGCCTCGCCCGGGATCGCGGCTGCCCGATCGTCGCGGTGACGAACACGGTCGGCTCGGCGATCACCCGCGAGGCCGACGCCGTCCTCTTTCTCCAGGCCGGACCGGAGATCGCGGTCGCGGCCTCGAAGACGTTCGTGACCCAGGTCGCGACGCTCGTCATCCTGGCGGCGGCGATCGGGAAGGCGCGCGGCACGTTCGGCGGCGAGCGCGAGCGGGAGGTGGGGCTGGCCCTCCGTTCGCTGCCGGCGGCCGCGCAGCGCGCGCTGGACGCGGCCACGGGCACTGTCGACCTCGCGCGACGCTACGTGAACTCCCGGGGCTTCATGTTCGTCGGGCGAGGCCTGACTTACCCGGCCGCGCTCGAGGGCGCGCTCAAGCTCAAGGAGATCAGCTACGTCCACGCCGAGGGATACGCCGCGGGCGAGCTGAAGCACGGACCGATCTCGCTGCTCGATGCCGAGTGCCCGCTCGTGGCCGTCGCGACGCGCTCGTCCGTCTACGACAAGCTCATCAGCAACGTCATGGAGGGCCGGGCGCGGGACGCCCGGGTCATCGCCGTCGCCACGGAGGGCGACCCGCAGATCGAACGGTTCGCCGACGACGTCTGCTGGGTCCCCGACACCCACGAGTTCCTCAGCCCGATCCTGGCCGTCATCCCGCTCCAGCTCTTCGCCTATCACACCGCGGTCGCCCGCGGCACTGACGTCGATCAGCCGCGGAACCTGGCGAAGTCCGTGACGGTGGAGTAGGGCGGACGATGGCGGCCCACGAGGGGGAGCGCGACCCGGATCGTGGCGAGGAGCGCGTCCCCCGGCCCGGGCCGGCGCCGGAGGAGACGACCGAGCTCGGCATCGACATCATCAAGGTCTCCCGGATCCGCGACGCCCTGGCGCGGCATGGACAGCGCTTCTCGACGCGTGTCCTGACCGCGGCCGAGCGTGCCTACGTTCGGGATCGGCCCGAGACGTTCGCCGGACGGTGGGCCGCGAAGGAGGCCGTCTCCAAGGTGCTCGGACTCGGCGTGCGCGGCATCGGTTGGCGCGACATCGAGATCGAACGCCTGCCGACAGGCCAGCCGGCCGTCCGCCTCCACGGGCGCGCGGCGGCGCGCGCCGAGCAGCTCGGGATGGGGCATATCGCGTTGTCGATCACGCACGAGTCCGACTACGCCGTCGCGATCGCCTTCGGCGTCCGCACGGCCGGCGGGCGCTATGTCTTCCCTCTCGATATCGAGGAGCGGCTGGACGATCGCGAGCGTATCCTGCTCGCCCGGATGGAGCGTCTCCGCGCCCTCGCCGCGAAGGCGTCGATGAATGGGATCCCCGCCGAGGAGGGCCTCGATGTCTGAATCGCGGCGACCGGTGGGCTTCGGGCGGCGCATCGACGACCCGCCCGGGAAGGCCGTCGATCCTGTGGTGGCGGCGGTCCCCGGCGCCGCCAACCTCGACGAGCAGACCGCGGCCAACCTGCTGCCGGACCGCCCCCAGCGCGGCCACAAGGGTGTCTTCGGCAAGCTCCTCGTCATCGCCGGGTCGCTCGACTACGCGGGTGCGGCCCTGCTCGTCTGCCGCGCCGCGGGACGCGCCGGCGCCGGCCTGGTCACGCTGGCGGTCCCGGAGTCGCTGCAGCCGCTCTTCGCCGCCAAGGTCGTCGAGGCGACCACGATGGCGCTCCCCGAGGACGACGTCGAGGAGGTCGACCCGGAGCCGGCGATGGGCCGGATCCTCGACCACGACCACGATGCGATCGTCCTCGGGCCCGGTCTGCGCCCGGGCCTCGCGACGACCGAGCTCATCTCGGCCATCCTGACCGGTCCGGACGAGTCGACACCGGCGCCGACCGTCGTCGACGCGGAGGCCCTCCGCTCGCTCGCCTCGCTCGACGGCTGGTGGGACGGCGTGACGAGCAAGGCCGTGCTGACGCCCCACGTCGGCGAGTTCCGCCGGCTGCGCGCGGGCAGCGGCGTCGACCCGGACGGCGACGGCGACCTTGTCGCCGACGATCCGTCGCGCGTCAGGGCTGCCGCCGCGGCCGCCGCGCAATGGCGCCAGGTCGTCGTCCTGAAGGGGGCCCGGACCGTGATCGCGGCGCCGGAGGGGCGTGTCGCCATCGCGCCGTTCGAGAACCCGGCTCTCGCCAGCGGCGGTACCGGCGATGTCCTGTCAGGGACGATCGGCGCCCTGCTGGCGCAGGGGCTCCCACCGTTCGACGCGGCCCGGCTCGGTGTCTACCTCCACGGCCTGGCCGGCGAGGCGGTCCGGTCGCGGCTCGGCGACGCCGGTCTCCTCGCCTCCGATTTGTGCGAGGAGCTGCCCTACGCGCGCAAGCGCCTCTCGTTCATCGCCAAGAAGCGGCCGGCCAAGCGGGTCGGCTTCGGCGCCCGGGAGGCCGCCACGCGCGAGGCCAGCGAGCGCGAGGCGAAGGAGCGTGAGGCCGAG
>DASVZT010000007.1:0-10747 GCA_036391495.1 Candidatus Limnocylindrales bacterium | reverse complement strand
GACGATCTCGCCGGAGGCGATCGTCCGGTCGAAGCCCGTCCGGCGCAGCCGCCTCCTGGCGTGGATCAGCGGCGAGGTCTCCGACGACGTGACGGCGCCCCGCGCCCCGGAGGGAGCACTCGCGCCGCCGCCCGACTCGGTGCGCCTCGAGATCCTCCGACTCGAGCGCGAGGCCGCTCTTGCCCGCGGCGAGCTCCCCGTGGTGCCGGCTGCCTCGGCGGCCGAGGCTCCTGAGGCCGAGGCTTCTGCGGCCGAGGCGCCTGCGGCCGAGGAGTCCGCGCCCGCAGGGCCCGCGACCGGGCCGGGATGAGCGAGCGCGTCGGCATCCCGTCGCCGTCCCATGTCCCCGAGCGTCCCGTCCGCACCCCGCGCGGCATCCTCAGGGCGGGCATCTCCGACGTGCGCCTCGTCGACGATTGGTGGCTGGCCCTCCTCTGGGTCGCGGACGACGACGGTCTCGTCCCCTTCCGGTCCACGGCCCCTGCGTCGGGTCCGCCTGCCGACCCCCCGCTCGCCCGTCTCGGGCCATCGATCGCCGGCGGTCTGTCGGGCCTGGTCCTCGAGGAGGGCGGACGGCAGATGCTGCGGCTCCGGCTCGGGGTCGCGCCGGCCGACGATCGACTCCCCTGGGAGACGCCGCTCGTCGTCGTCGCGGCATTCCGCTGGGAGCCGATGCGCGCTGCGACCATGACCACGGAGGAGCTCGCGAACGAGGCGCTCGACGCGTTCGCCCGATCCGTCGAGGGGCTTGCGCGGGCCTGACGTTGGCCTCGTCGCCGCCAGCCTAATCTCGGCCGGCGCTTGCCTTATGCGACTGGCCCCATCCCGAGATGTTGCTGGATGAGGCTCAGGCAACGAATCTCGGAGCGAACTGGCAGTAGATCCACGAACATCGAATCAGGAGCCGGCGCGTCGGGCGCTCAGCCGGCCGGCCAGTCGCATAAGCAGGGCACCAGCCGAGATTACGCAACATGGCTTCGCGCGGACCGGGGCCTGCGCCCCCGACCAGAGGGCAGGCACCCGGCGGGCTAGACTGCCCGCGTGAAGGATCTCTTCGGGGAGTTCATGGAAGAGCTGCGCCGGCGACAGGAAGCCGAGGAGGCGCGGGCCCGCGGCGAGCGGCCGCCCCGTGCACCCGGTGGGCCCCCGGCCGACGGACAGGGCGAGACGGACGACGAAGGGGCGTCTGCCAAGTCGAAGCCGCGCCCACGCCGCTGGGACGACACGAGCGACGAGCCGGGGGCGCCGGGCAGCGGCCGCCGGGCGGCCGACGCGGCCGACGCGGCCGACGCGGTCGACGCGGTCGACGCGGACGCCACTCCCGGCGACGGCGCCCGCACCGCCGACGACGCGGACACCGACGAGAGCCCACCAGAGCCGACCCGCATCCACCCCGGCCGCCCAGGCGACCGAGGCGGCCCAGGCGGCCGAGGCCCAGGCGACCGAGGCCCAGGCGACCGAGGCGGCCGGCGTCCGCCTCCGCGTCGACCCGCCCGGGGCGGCCCCGACGACGGAGCCCCTGGCTCCATGGGTCTCCTCCGTCGGGCGACCTTCGCCATCCTCGCGCTCGTCATCGTCGTCGCCCTCTTCCTCGGCGGGACGGTCCTCGACCTCTGGACGGACGCGATCTGGTTCAGGAGCGTCGGCTACGACGCCGTCTTCTGGACGCGCGTCGGCACGCAGGTCGCACTCTTCGTCGGCGGCCTCGTCGTCGCGCTGGCCGTGCTCCTCGGGAACCTCTGGATCGCCGGTCGCCTCGGTCCCCGGCCGGACCCGGCGGGTCGCGGGACGATCGGTCGGATCGTCGATCGGATGAACGAGGCGTCGCGCAGCGGGAACGCCTGGCAGATGCGCGGCTTCGGGCCCGGCGACGACCGTTATACCGCGTGGGCCGCGTTCCCCGGTCGCGGCGGACCGGCACGCAACGTCACGCCCGCGCCGGGCGAGGAGCTGCCCGACCTCACCCCCTTCGCGCGCTGGATCCTCGTGGCGATCGCCATCCTCCTCGCGCTCGGTGTCGCCGCCTCGGCCGCCGGCGCCTGGGAGACCTTCCAGCTGTACGCCAACCGCGTGCCCTACGCTGTCACCGGGCCCGCGGTCGTCGACCCGATCTTCGGCCGCGACATCACCTTCTTCCTCTTCGAGCTCCCGTTCCTCCGCCTCATCCAGTCGATCGCCAACGCGCTCCTCGTCGGGGCGCTCATCGTCTCGGTCGGGCGGTACCTCGTCGCCGGGCTGCGCGGCGACCTCCGTCCGACGACGGCCATCCGCGTCCACCTGGCGATCCTGGCCGGCCTCTATCTCATCTCGATCGCCGCCGGCTACCAGCTCGACAAGTTCGAGCTCGTCTACAGCACGCGCGGGGTCGCCACGGGCGTCAGCTACACGGATGCCAACGCCCAGTTCCTCGCCCTCGACGTCCTGACCGCCATCGCCGCCCTGTCGGCCGCCTTCCTCGTCGGCGGCGCGTTCACGCGGATGGTCTGGCCCCTCGGCCTCGCGGTCGGTGTCTGGCTCGTCGCGTCGGTCGTCCTGGGCTCGGTCTACCCGTCGCTCGTCCAGCAGCTCACCGTCCTGCCGAACCAGTTCGCGCAGGAGCAGCCGTACATCAAGAACAACATCGCGATGACGCGCCTCGCCTACTCCCTCGGCGGCTGGGGGCAGATCGACTACGGCGGCGAGGCTCCGCTGACCGCCGATGCCGTCGCCGCCGAGAAGCAGACATTCGCCAGCGCCCGCGTGTGGGACTACCGCCCGCTGCGCGACGTCATCGACCAGGTCCAGACCGTTCGCCAGTACTACGACTTCACGGACGTCGACACCGATCGATACGAGATCGACGGGACCGAGCGGCAGGTCATGCTCTCGGCCCGCGAGCTCGCGCCCGAGAAGAACCCTCAGGCGAGCAGCTGGGTGAACCAGAAGCTCACCTTCACGCACGGGGTCGGGGCCGTGGTCGTGCCGGTCAACGATGCGACGCCCGCGGGCCAGCCGGTGCTCCTCGTCCACGACCTGCCGCCGACGTCGGTTGCCGGCGCGCCGAAGATCGACCAGTTCCGCATCTACTTCGGCGAGCGCCCGAGCGACTGGGTCCTGACCGGCGCGCGCCAGAACGAGTTCGACTACCCGGTCGGGGCCGACCGGTCGAGCGGCGACTCCGGCCTGGGCCAGGTCACGCGCTGGAGCGGCACGACCGGCATCCGCATCGACAGCACCCTTACGCGGCTCCTCTTCGCCGCGCGGTTCCGCGACCTCAACCTGCTCATCAGCGACCAGGTGACCTCGGAGAGCCAGCTCCTCTTCCATCGCTCGCTGTCGGATCGTCTCGGGCTCATCGCGCCGTTCCTCAGGTTCGACAAGGACCCCTATCTCGTCATCCGCAGCGATGGCAGCCTGGCCTGGATCCAGGACGCCTACACGGTGAGCGACCGCTTCCCGAACGCGCAGCCGTTCGACCCGACGACGCTGCCGGCCGCGCCCACGCCGACCGGGCTCGGCGATGCGCCCATCGACTACCTGCGGAACAGCGTGAAGATCGTCGAGAACGCCTACGACGGCACCCTGTCGTTCTACGTCTCCGACCCGTCCGACCCGATCATCCGGGCCTACGAGCGGGTCTTCCCGACGCTCTTCCGGCCGATGTCCGCGATGCCCGCCGACCTGGTGCCGCACCTGCGGTTCCCGGAGGAGCTCTTCAACGTCCAGACGCGCATGTTCGCGACTTATCACGTGACGGACCCGTCCGCGTTCTACAACCGCGAGGACCTCTGGACGGTGCCCGCGGACGCGGGAAGCGACCAGACACTGCCGGCCGAGGCGTACTACGTCGTCATGCGCATGCCGGGCGAGCCGTCGACGGAGTTCCTGCTCCTGCAGCCGATGGTGCCGCAGAAGCGGCCGAACATGATCGCCTGGGTGGCGGTCCGCAATGACGCCCCGAACTATGGCGAGGTGCGCGTCTACCGGTTCGCGGAGAACACCTCCGTGCTCGGTCCGAACCAGATCGAGGCCAAGATCGACGCCGACCCGACGATCAGTGCCCAGGTCAGCCTGTGGAATCAGTCGGGCAGCAAGGTCATCCGTGGCAATCTGATCGTGATGCCGATCCAGGACTCCCTGATCTACCTCCAGCCGGTCTACCTGCAGTCGACCTCGAGCGCGTTCCCCGAGCTCCAGAAGGTGATCATCGCGACGTCCTCGAAGGTCGTCTGGGGCAACACCCTGGCCGAGGCCATCCAGGCCCAGGTCGGGGCCGGAGGGACGGCCGGTGGACCGACCCCGCCGCCCGGGCCGACGCCCTCGCCAGGGGCATCGCCGTCGCCCGGGGCCTCGGCCACGCCGATCCCCTCGGTGCCGAGCGGCGACATCGCGACTCTCATCGCCTACGCCAACCAGCACTTCGAGCTCGCCCAGGCGGCGCTTCGGGCGGGTGACTTCGCGACCTACGGCAACGAGATGGCGCTCGTGCAGTCGACGCTGCAGCGGCTCGCGGCGCTGACCGGCGCGACGCCCGCACCATGACGGTCGCGCCATGACGCCCGCGCCATGATGGTCGCGGCGACCGGCCGGCCCGGCTGGCGCCGGAGCGTCGGGATCGGCCTGCATGCAGCAGCGCGCCGGACCGACCTGTGGCCGCTCGCCCTTGCCTCCTTCCTGTTCCGGGGCGGCATCGTCGCGTTCCTGCTGCCGGTCGTCGTCCTTCCGTCGACCGTCGGTGTCGCCACGTTCGTGGGTCCGACGACGGTCACGCCGAATGGCCCCGCGCCCGAGTTCGTCCGCCTGACCGCGATGGTCGGAGTGCTCGTCGTCGCGTGGCTCGTCGGCGCCGGCCTCCTCGCGGCGACCTCCGAGGCCGCGCTCGTCCGCGCATCGGTCGGTCCGCGACGGGCAGGACGGATCCAGGCGGGCCTGGCGTTGCGCATCCTGCGCGTCCGATCCGTGGCAAGCCTGCCGCTCGTTCTCGCGGTCGGCTGGTCCGTCCCGCGCCTGGTCGGCGCCACGTACGACCAGCTCATCAAGCCATCGGACCCGGCGATCGCGCTGCCGATCCGCGTCCTCGAGGCGGTCCCGGCCGTCCTGGGCGTCGTCGTCGTCGCGTGGCTCCTGTGCGAGGCGCTCGGCGGGATCGCCGTCCGCCGCGCCGTGCTCTACGGCGAGGGCGCCTTCGAGTCGACCGCCCGGGCCGCCGTCCACCTCGTCGTCCACCCGATCACGTCGGCTGCGACCGTCGTCCTGGGGTTCGTGCTCACCGCCGGCCTGCTGGTCCCTGCGCTCCTGGCCGCGTCGCTGGCCTGGGGACGTGTCGGCCTCGCCCTCGAGAGCGGCGACGAGCTCGCCGCCTTCCTCCTCGCCGTCGTGTTCGTGACGACCTGGGGGACAGCGCTCCTGGTCGCCGCTGTCGGGGCGACCTGGCGTGCCGTGGCGTGGACGGCCGAGGTCGTGCGGACGCGCGCGGTCGAGCCCGCCGGTGCCGGTGTCCTCGGTCTCGATCCGGCGGTCGCGGGCGTGGTCGCCGCCGTCGGCGTGGGCGGAGCACTGGCCGAGAGCGAGGTGCCCTCGACCCCGTCCTGAACGGCGGTCCGAACGGGCGTGGGGTGGCATGCCACCGTCACGTCCGGGGCGATCCGAGCGTCGGTTCGAACAGGGGTGCCTGATACACTCGCCCTCGCCGCCGGCGGTTCGGACCGGCGGGGCGATCGACGGAGGCCGGACCAGCCCGATGCCGAACGTTCTCCAGGGCATCACCGACGCCATTGGTGGGATCGTCGCGAGCCCGCTCGTGCAGCTCGGCATGCGAGCGATCGCGATCTACTGGGTCATCTTCTGGCTCGCGGCATCCTACTGGGCCTTCCGCGACCTCCAGCTGCGGACCGACAACGCCGTCCTGCCCTACCTCGCGGCGGCCTTCATCATCGTCTTCACCCCGATCCTCTTCCCGGCGGCGATCGTCATCTATCGCATCGTCCGCCCGCACGAGAAGATCGACGAGGTCTACGAGCGGACGCTCGCCCAGGAGGCGATGCTGGCCGAGATCGAGGCGGTGCCGACCTGTCCCCGTTGCCAGAGGCGCGTCCAGGAGGGCTGGCTGGCCTGCCCGATCTGCCGCACGCGCCTGAGCCGCGCCTGCCCGTCGTGCGACCGGCTCGTCGGGCTCGACTGGGTGCTCTGCGCGTGGTGCGGACGCGATCTCGAGCGGCAGCCGGCGGCCGCTCCGGGACGAGCCTCCATTCCGGCGGAGAGTCGGCGACAGGCTTCGGAGCGTCAGGCGGCCGAGCGGTCGGCGGAGCGGTCGACCGACGCGTCCGGCGGGCAGTACGGAGGGGGCCTCGACCACGGGTCGGTCGACCGGCCGCTCGCCGACACACGGGGCCTCGCCCCGGCCGCGATGCCGCTCCCGATCGCCATCCCGATGTCGGACGGCGCTGCGAGCAGCGCCATGCCGCCGCGGGCCAATCGCCGACCGACGCCGCGCCCCGCCCCCGACCGCTGAGGGCGCGGGGGAGTTGAGCGGGGAGGAGCAGCCGACGCCGGACGGTGTCGGCGTGCGCGGCGGCGACGAGCACGGCACTGGCGAGCCCGGCGGTACGCCGGCCGGGCCCCTCGACGTGACGCCGGCCGGGCCCCTCGGCGTGACGCCGGCCGGACCCCTCGGCGCGGGCACGTTCAGCCTCGAGGGGCGTGCGGCGCCCGGGCTGTACTTCGTGGGCTGGTTCGGGACGATCGTCGGCCTCGGCGTCATCGGCGTCGCGCTCCTGTCGGGCGGCCAGATCGCCGCCGCCGTGCTCGCCCTCGTCGGCGTCGTCCTGCTGACCGTCGGCCTCTTCTCCGCGGCCGGCGCCCAAGCGCTGCAGCGACGTCGCCTGGCCACGGCGCCCTATGCCGGCCCGTCCCCCTTCCTCGTCTTCGCGGCGACGATCCCGCCGACGATCGTCCTCGGCGCGCTCGCAGTCATCCCGCTCGTCGCGCTCGGCGTCGGCCCGCTCGATGCGTCGCCGGCGGCGCTCCTCGTGTCGCTGGTCGTCACGACGGTCGTCTACGTGGCCAGCATCCGGCTGCTCGTCGTGGGTCCGGGGGCGCTCTCGTGGCGGGACATGGGCCTCGTCCCTTCCGGCACGAGCCGATGGCGGGATCTCGCCGCCGGGGCCGCGCTGGCCATCCCGATCGTCATCCTCACGTCGATCCTGGCCGACGTGCTCGTCGCGATCCTCGGAGCGACGCCGCCGTCTGTCGTGCCGCTGAACACGGGGACGGGCGGCCTGATCCTCAACCTCCTGTCGGCCGCGGTCGTGACCCCGTTCGGCGAGGAGCTGTTCTTCCGCGGCTTCGCGACGACGGCGTGGGTCCGGGGGCTGGGAGAGCGCGGCGGCCTGCTGCGCGGTGCCCTGTTCTTCGCTGTCATCCACGTCCTGCTGATCGGCGGCTCGAGCTTCGACGAGGCCCTCCGCGCGGCGATCGTCGGGTTCGTCGGGCGCATCCCCGTGTCGATCGCCCTCGGCTGGATCTTCCTGCGCCGCCGCTCGCTGTACGCGTCGATCGGACTGCACGCGACGTTCAACGCGACGCTCGTCATCCTCTCGGAGGTCGTGGCGCGCAACGTCGGCTTCTAGGACCGGTTCGCGGTGAGTTGCGATCGAGCCGGCGGTGAGTCGGGGATGAGCCCGCGATGACGGGCCGATGAGAGGCGACCGCTAGGCTGCGCAGTGTCCTCGGATCCGGATGGCGGGGGGAATCGGCGGGCTCCCGTCGTACGGGTCCGAGGCCCCTCGGCCGGCGCGGCGCCGCGATCCGCATCGCCGCCCGGCCGACCAATCGGCCGACCCAGTCCGCCCGCTCGCGAGGTGACCGATGTCCGGCGACCTGGGCCCGGGCGCCGCCGGATGCGCGGCCCGCCCACGGCGCATCCGTGAGCTGCCCTCGGACGAGCGGCCGCGCGAGCGACTCGCGGCACGTGGACCGGCCGGCTTGTCCGCGGCGGAGCTGATTGCCCTCGTCTGGGGCTCGGGCGCGCACGGCGTGGGCGCGGTCGACCTGGCCGAGGAGGCTCTCGCACGTCACGACGGTCTGGCCGGCCTGACGCGGGCCAGCGCGATCGAGCTCCTGGCGCTGCCCGGCGTCGGGCCCGCGAAGGCGGCACAGCTCACCGCGGCGTTCGAGCTCGGTCGTCGTGTCCAGGCCGATTGGCCGACGGGGCGGTGGATCGTCCGGTCGCCGCGGGACGTCGCCGACCGGCTCATCCTCCAGATGGGGCACCTGGAGCGGGAGGAGCTGCGCGTCGTGCTGCTCAACACGAAGAACGCGGTCCTCAAGATCGTGATCGTCTACCAGGGGAACGTGTCGGCAAGCCTCGTCCGCGTCGGCGAGCTCTTCCGGGATGCCGTCCGCGACAGCGCCGCGGCGGTGATCCTCGCCCACAACCACCCGTCAGGCGATCCGACCCCGAGTCCGGACGACCTCCACCTGACGGCCGAGGCCCTCGCTGCCGGGCGTCTGCTCGACATCGAGGTCCTCGATCATCTCGTGATCGGGTATGACGCCTATGTCTCTCTCCGCGATCGCGGCGTCGCGTTCGATCGTCCCGTCGGTTCGCGCGCCGCGGAGTGACGCAGCCGGTGTCCCGGGCGGCGACCCCTCCGACGGCATATACCCTTCGACGGGCCTGTATCCGATGGCCTCGCCGGGCAGTCCGAGCGGGGCCGGAGGTACCCCTGGCCGCGGGTCCTCGAGCCTTGCCACGGCGACGGATGGCCCTACGAGCGGCTCTCCTCCAGGAGCGACAGTGATCCTGCGCCCGGTGATGGAACGACGGACGTCGCCACGACGGCGACGCGCGTCGTTCGACCGGGGTCGGTCGTCGCGGGGGTCCGCGGTCGAGCCGACCGGCGCCCGAGAGGGCGAGCCGATCCCCGGACGCACGAAAGGGGCACGGACGTCCGCCCGGCTGCGGACATCGGCACGCGTGGCGCCGGCTTCGAGTCGCCGCGGGCGTGCCGAAGGAGTCGTTGGTGGCGAACGGGTGGCTGGCCGGCGGCGGGGATCCCCTCCGGGTGCTCCTCGCGGTCTTCGACTTCCCCGTCCTCAGCCTGGGGCTGCGCGCGGTCGTCGAGGCCGAGCCCGACATGCACGTCGTGGGGGAGCTGCGCGACCGGGCCGACCTCCGCACCGCGCTCACGGACCTCGCCCCGGACGTCGTCGTCGCCGAGTACTCGGTCGCGGTCGGCGCCGGCTCGCTCGTCGTCGAGACGATCGCCGCGATCCGCGAGGCCGCTCCCGCGGCCCGCGTCCTGGCGATCGCGACCCGCGCGAGCAGCGACGAGTTCTCACTGGCCCTCAAGGCCGGCGCGGACGGTTACCTGACGCGCGGCGCCGGCGCCGCCGAGCTTCCCACCGCCGTCCGGTGTGTCGCCGCGGGCCAGACGTACGTCAGCCCGGCGATCGTCACCCGGATGGTCAACACCTACCTGCACGGATCGCCCGGCTCGCTCGACGATCCGTACGAGCAGCTGACCGAGCGGGAGCGGGAGGTCCTCCTGCTCGCCGCGACGGGCCACACGAACCGCGAGATGGCCCGCATGTTCCACCTGAGCGAGCAGACCGTCCACAACTACCGGGCGGCGGTCATGGAGAAGCTCGGCCTGCACGACCGGGTCGAGCTCCTCAAGTACGCCATCCGCCGGGGCGCCATCAGCGTCACTGACCTGTAGGCGCGGAGGAGCCGAGGAGACTGACATGGACGCCGCAACACTGGCGACCCTCGTCATGGTGGTCGCACCGATCCTGCTCCTGATCGAGGGGCTGATCGTGCTTCTCGTCTGGGGCCAGCTCGAGGGAGGGATGCCCTGGCTCATCGGGCGCTGGCATGCCGCCGGCCGGACCGGCGTGGGCGGTGCGTCGGTCGGCTACTGGATCCTCGCCTCGACGGCGACCGCGATCGTCGGCTGGATGGCCTCGTTCATCGTCGTCCACGAGCTCCTGTTCGCCTTCGGGACGACTGCCGCCTGGGCCGGCCTCGGCGGGAGCGTCGTCCTGATGGCGTTCGTGCCGATCGTCTGGGCGATCGTCATCGACCGGCGGTCGCGGCGCGACTGACCGAGCCATCCGCCGGTGAGATTCGAGATGCGCACCCTGCTCCGCGCCGCCGCGCTCGTCGCGCTGGCCGTCGCCGTCGCCGGCATCCTGTACGTCGGGACGACGATTTTCGACGTCTCCGCCTCGGAGTACGGCTTCCATCCCGGGGGTGACGCGCGGACCTGGGCGGCCCACCCGCTGCGCTACGCCGAGAGCGCCGACTGCTCGCGCTGCCACGTGCGGGAAAGCTCGGCGCTGTGGTCCCGCCGGCATCGCGAGATCGGCTGCCAGAGCTGCCATGGCGCACTGGCCGACCATGACGTCGCCTCGAAGCCGGACCGGACGACGATCGAGGTTGCCGTCCCGACGTCGGCGGTCTGCGTCCGCTGCCACACGACAGCGGAGGGGCGACCGGCGTCGCTCCCGCAGATCACGCTCACGAAGCACTACACCGCCGACTGCCTCGGCTGCCACAACCCGCACAGTGGTGTCTCGAACAAGCCACCGGTCGTCTCGCATCCGCTCGAGCAGCTGCCGCCGTGCATCACGTGCCACGGTCCGGACGGCTTCCGTGCCCGGACGGCGCGCCACCCGACGGAGCCCACGGCGGATGCGATCTGCCTGTCGTGCCACGCGCTCGGTCGCGGCCTCATCGACGTGCGTGAGCGGACGGCGGGGACGA
>DASVZT010000006.1:0-2153 GCA_036391495.1 Candidatus Limnocylindrales bacterium | reverse complement strand
CTCCCCGCCTGCTGCCGGAACATGTGCCCATGACGACTCGACGTGTCTCCTGGCGCCGATCCGACTCTCTCGAAGCCGACGAACACGCCACGCTGACGGTCCGCGCCGGCGGGCTCTCCCTCGTGGGAACCGTCATCGGGGGAGAGGCCGGGATCCCGTTCCGCATCGAGTACCGCGTCCTCGCTGACGGCATCGGTCACACCACCGCTGTCAACGTCCGAGACATCCGCGGCTTCGAGACGCGCGCGGTCACGCTGACCCGCGATCCGAAGGGCACCTGGACGATCGACGGCAAGGCCGCCCGAGCCCTGCGTGGGTGTACAGACGTCGATCTCGGGTGCAGTCCGTCGACGAACACGTTGCCGATCCGCCGGCTCCGGCTCGCGGTCGGTGGGTCGCACACGATCAAGGCTGCCTGGATGCGATTCCCCGAGCTCACGGTCGAGAAGGCGGAGCAGACCTACAAGCGCCTCGACGAATTCACGTACCGCTACTCCAGTGGGACGTTCGAGGCCGAGCTGACTGTCGACGACGAGGGCCTCGTGGCCGAGTACGCCGAGTGGCGGCGGACGGGGGTCGCGATTGGACCCGACGACACGGAGCCGCTGGACGCCCGCTAGTTCGGGCGCGGGCCCTCGTTCCTGACGGCGTCAACCTGCCCGATCGCCTCACGAAGGCGCGCGATCCACTCCGACTCGTTGTCGCCGACCAGTCGCACGCACCATGCAAGCGCATCGCTGCGGCTTCGCGCCACCCCGGCATCGACGAGCGTGTCCAGGACGCGACGCTCGCGCATGCGCAGGCGCGTCATCACGGGGACGGACGCCGTCGTGAAGCTCATGGTCGCGTCGCCGATGCGAACGCCCCAGGACACCTTGCGCTCGAAGCGGTGCTCGGCATCCTGTGCGATCCGCATCCGGGCACCGCGCGTCTCCTCGCGGAACGCCTCGACGCGGGACCGACGAGCCGCGGCGCGCTCTGCGTCGCTCGCATCGCCCGATACCGCCACGTCGGCGACCTCGCCGACGACGAGGATCTCGTCTCGATCCCCCGTGACGTCAGCCGGTCCTGTGAACCAGTCCTGCGGGATCCGGCCCGCGAACCATCCTCGTGTCTCGTCGTCCAGTCGGTCCATGACTCTCTCCAGCTCATCGTGCTTGCGCAGCTACCGTGCTTACATGATTACACAATGCGTCAAGCATCCGGACGGCTGACAGCTCGGGCGCAAGGTCACGGCCCTAGGCTTCACGGTCTGCCGGGGACACACGGGGATGGTGGAGGAGCAACCCGTGGGCATCGACGTCACGACCTGGGCCGAGGACTGCATCCTGCGGGGCACTGTCGTCGACCCGGGCACGCGTCTCAGTGACGAGGTCAACGGCTCGGGCAGGCTCGAGCTCAGCGGCGTGAGCGTCGAGGCCCTCGACGACGGTCGGACGTTCGAGGTCGAGTCCCTCATCCTCGGGGTCGACGACATCTGCCTGCTCGAGCTCCGCGGCCATCGCGGACATCAAGAGCGGCGTCTCGGGATGGTGCGGCATCGCATCGTCGCCGAGCTCGGCCCGTACCTCGTGGCCGGTGACGTCCACACGCTCCGCGGCGTGAAGCCACTGGCGGCCTTCCGTCACCGCCCCGCCATCGTGCCGCTCACCGCGGCCGTGGTCGAGCTCGCCGGCCCGACGGGCATCCGGCGCTGGGAGGCGGAGGCCGTCGGCCTGAACCAGCACCGTGTGTCGGTGATTCGCGACGCCACCCGGGAGGAGCCGGCGCCCGACCTCGTGCCGGCCTGACCGGGCTGGTCAGGACTGCAGGTCGGCGACGAGGATCGCCGGGCCGCTGATCCCACCGACCGCCGATTCGAGGCTGACCCCGAAGCGGCCGCCGTCAGACAGCGAGACCGTCCCCCAGGCGTCCACGGATCCGACCCACGACGCCGTCGAGCCGACGACAGTCATCTCGCCGATCGCAGTCCTCGAACCACCTCGCTCGATCCAGCAGCGGTAGGTCTCGCCCGTCGTCGGCACGGGCAACCCCGTCGCCACGACGGCGATCACCGTGCCAGTCCAGGCGATCGTGCCCGACGCTGTCCCGTCGGCGGTGCGGAGCGGGACGGCGTAGTGGGCAGGGTTCTCCAGGATCGCCTCGACCGTGCC
>DASVZT010000005.1:0-15165 GCA_036391495.1 Candidatus Limnocylindrales bacterium | reverse complement strand
GACGCCGACGACATCATCGACGCCCTGTCCGACGATCTCCTGGCCGAGGGCGACCTCGGCGAGGCGCTGCGCCGGCTCATGGAGCGCGGGATCGCCTCCGACGATCCGACGCGTCCCCGGCTGCGCGGCCTCAACGATCTGCTCGAGCGGCTCGAGCGGCGGCGCGAGGAGCTGCTGGCCCGCAACTCGCTCGGTGACGTCCTCGAGGACATCCGCGAGGAGGTCGACGCGATCGTCGACGAGGAGCGGCGTGGCATCGAGCGGCGGCTCGAACGCGCGAACCGGGACATGTCGATGAACCCGGACCCGGCGACGAACCCGGACCCGGCGATGGCCCGCGACCCCGCGCTCGACCGCATGCTCGAGGAGATGAGCCGCAAGCGGCTCGACCAGCTCGACCGGCTCCCGCCCGGCGTCGGCGACCGCATCCGCGGGCTGGAGGAGTACGACTTCCTCGAGCCGGGGGCGCGCGAACGGTTCGACGCTCTCGTCGATCGCCTGCGCAGCCAGGTTCTCGATCAGTACGTCAACGGCCTGTCCGAGGCGATCCGTTCCGTGACGCCGGCGGATCTCGCGGCCAACCGCGAGATGGTGCGCGACCTCAATCGCCTGCTCGAGGACCGCCTCGAGGGCCGGGATCCCGACGCGTCCGAGTTCCTCGCCAAGCACGGCCGCTTCTTCCCGGGTGCCGAGAACCTCGACGACATCGTCCAGCAGCTGGCGGAACGGATGGGCGCGATGCAGTCGCTCCTCCAGTCGATGACGCCGGAACAGCGGGCCGAGCTCCAGTCGATGATGGACGCGCTGCTGCGCGACGATCGTTTGCGCTGGGACCTGGCACAGCTGGCCGCGAACATGGACCAGCTGCTGCCCGGTGGGCTGGGCGATCGCTATCGGTTCAGCGGCGACGAGCCGATGGGCCTGGAGCCCGCGCTCCGCCAGATGGCCCAGCTCCAGGCGCTTGACCGCCTGTCCGACGAAGTGAGCGACGTCGGTTCCCCCGCCGACCTCACGACGATCGACCGCTCGGCCCTGGCGGATCTCCTCGGCGACGATGCGGTCCGCGAGCTCGATGCCGTCGACCACCTGGTCGAACGCCTCGAGGAGGCGGGCTACGTCCGTCGCAGCGGCGATCGGCTCGAGCTGACGCCGCGCGGCAGCCGGCGGGTCGGCCAGAAGGTGCTCGACGACCTCTTCTCGCGCCTGCGTCGCGACGCCTTCGGCGGCCATCGCATCGACCGTGCCGGACGGGGAGGGGAGCGCGAGGAGGCCACCAAGCCGTACGAGTTCGGGGATCGCTTCGACCTCGACCTCCGGCGGACGCTCGGCAACGCGCTGCTGCGCGAGGCGAACGCGCCAGGTCGGCATCCGGGCCGCGGGATCGGCGGCCGAGGCGTGACGCTGGTACCCGGCGACTTCGAGGTGTACCGGACGGAGGAGTCGAGCCGGACGTCGACCGTCCTCCTCGTCGATATGAGCCGCTCGATGCTGCTGCGCGGCTGCTACGTGGCGGCGAAGAAGGTCGCGATCGCTCTGGCGACGCTCATCCGATCGCAGTTCCCGCGCGACGACCTGGCGATCATCGGCTTTGCCTACTACGCCCGTGAGGTCCGCGCCGAGGCGCTCGCCGAGCTCTCCTGGCACGGCTACGAATACGGCACCAACCTCCAGCACGGGTTGATCCTCGCCCGCCGCATCCTCGCCCGACGACAGGCGACCAACAAGGAGATCGTCGTCATCACCGACGGCGAGCCGACGGCGCATTTCGAGAACGGCCAGGTCGAGTTCAGCTATCCACCGACGCGACGGACGATCTCCGAGACGCTGCGCGAGGTCGAGCGCTGCACCAGGGAGGGCATCACGATCAACACGTTCATGCTCGAGCGGTCGCGGGCGCTGACGGACTTCGTCGCCCACATCACGAAGCTGAACCGGGGCCGGGCCTTCTACGCGACGCCGGAGCACCTCGGCGAATACGTCCTCGTCGACTTCGTGTCGCGCCGGACGAAGCGCGTGAGCTGACCGCGACGGGGTACGATGGGCGGCGCCTTCATCAAGACATCGAGCGGCCGCCCGGACGACACCGCCGCACGCGCGAGGACCGACGGCCGACGCAGGAGAGCCCACATGCCCACCGTCGCCTCGTCACCGGCCGAGCTGCTCGGCCTGCTCAAGGGTTCTGCGCACCTGGACGGGGACCGCCTGGTCGTCGACGACGATCGAGCCTTCCGGGACGGCGCGATCCGCGACCTCGCCTGGACGGCGACCTTCTCGGCCGATGCCCCGACGGTCGAGGCTGCGCGCTGGATCGTCTGGGAGGCGAGCCAGGCCCTGGGGGCACACTCCGCGAGCATCCACGAGATGTACGCCGCTAGGTCGCGCGGCGAGTGGGACGGCTTTACGGTCCCGGCGATCAACCTGCGCGCCCAGACGTTCGACATGGCGCGGGTCATCTTCGAGACGGCCGCCCGCAATGACGCGGGCGCGGTCATCCTCGAGCTGGCGCGCAGCGAGCAGACGTACACCTTCCAGCGGGTCTTCGAGTACGCGACGAGCGTGCTCGCCGGCGCGATCGCCGCCGGCTGGCGTGGACCGGTGTTCATCCAGGGCGACCACTACCAGTTCAACGCGAAGAAGTACGCCGCCGATCCGGAGGCGACGACGGAGGAGATCCGCAAGGCCTGTCGCGACGCCCTGGCGGCCGGGTACCGGAACATCGACATCGACTCGTCGACCCTCGTCGACCTCTCGAAGGCGACCGTCGACGAGGAGCAGCGGGCGAACTACACGCGCGCAGCCGAGCTGACCGCCCTCATCCGGTCGCTCGAGACCGACGGCGTCGTCGTCAGCGTCGGTGGCGAGATCGGCGAGGTCGGCAAGCAGAATTCGACCGCGCCGGAGCTGCGGGCATACCTCGACGGTTATCGGCGCGAGCTCGATGGCCGGGCGAAGGGCGCCATCGGCCTGTCGAAGGTGTCGGTCCAGACGGGGACGTCGCACGGCGGCGTGCCGCTCGCGGGTGGCGGCGTGGCCGAGGTCAAGCTCGACTTCGGGGTCCTCGAGGAGCTCGGGGCGATCGCCCGGCAATACGGCCTGGCCGGTGCCGTCCAGCACGGCGCGAGCACCCTGCCGGACGAGCTCTTCCACCGCTTCCCCCAGGTCGGGACGGCCGAGATCCACCTTGCCACGGGCTTCCAGAACGCCCTGTACGAGCACCCGGCGTTCCCGGCCGAGCTCCACCGGGAGATCGAGGCCTGGTGCTTCGCGAACGCGGCGGACGAGCGCAAGGACGGCCAGACGGACCAGCAGTTTGTCTACACGACGCGCAAGAAGGCGATCGGCCCGTTCAAGCGTGCGCTCTGGGACCTGCCGACGAAGGACGAGATCCTCGCCTCGCAATCGCAGAAGATCGACTTCCTCATGAAGCAGCTCGGGACGCCGGGCTCGAGCGAGGTGGTGGCGCAGTTCGTTCGGCCGGTCGAGGCGCATCGGCCTCTGCCGGATGCACTCCGGGAGGCCTCGGCGACGCGCTGACGGGTTGGTCGGGGGTGCCCGACTTCGTGCCGACCAGCACCGTCAGTCGGCGGCGAGTCGACCGCAAGTCGGCGGCACGTAACCGGTAAGTCGGCGGCGAGTCGACCGTAAGTCGGGGGCGAGTCGACCGTAAGTCGGGGGCGAGTCGACCGTAAGTCGGCGGCGAGTCGACCGTAAGTCGGCGGCGAGTCGACCGTAAGTCGGGGGCGAGTCGACCGTAAGTCGGCGGCGAGTCGACCGTAAGTCGGGGGCGAGTCGACCGTAAGTCGGCGGCGAGAGGCCTCGGTCAGCATGGTCCGACCATGCCTGGAGCCAAGAGAGCCAAGCTCGACGTCGACGCGGATCGCCGCGCCCGCGAGGATGCGCTCCGCCTTGCCAGGGACGTGAGGGCGATGCGAGAGCGTCGCGGCTGGAGCCAGGAGGAGCTCGGCGATCGCGCCGGCGTCGGGCGGATGGTCATCGCCCGGCTCGAACGTCTGGAGGCTCGTGTCGACTTCGACTTGCTGGAGCGGATCGGGCTCGCGTTCGGTCGGCCGCCCACCGTCACCTTCGGCCGTGACCCACTCGAGGAGGTGGCCGACGCGGGGCACCTCGCGGTCCAGGAGCTCGTGCTGAGCGTCGGGCGCGCCGCCGGGTACAGGGCCGGGTTCGAGCTTCCGACCCGTCCGTCGGAGCCGTGGCGATCGGCTGACATCGCGCTGCGGAACGATCGCGCCCGACTGCTCGTGATCGCGGAGTGCTGGAACACCTTCGGGGACATCGGTGCGGCGGCGCGATCGAGCGAGCGCAAGCGGGCCGAGGCCGACGCCCTCGCGACGGCGTGGTGGGGCGAGGAGCCGCACGGCGTCGCGCTCGTCTGGGTGGTTCGTGACACGACCCGCAACCGGGGCCTCCTCGCGCGGTATCCAGAGGTCTTCGCGTCGCGGTTCCCGGGTTCCTCGCGAGCCTGGTTCGTGGCGCTCACGGATGCAGGAGCGGTACCGCCGAACGAGCCCGGCCTGGTGTGGGTGGACCGTGCCGCGACGCGCCTGTTCGCCTGGCGCCGCCGCTCACCTGGCTCCGGCGCTCACCTGGCTCCGGCGGGTCTCAGGGCGAGCAGCACTGACCGCCCGCTTCAGGGGGAGCGACCGTGACTGGCCGCTCGCACGGGTAGTGGCCGTTGACCGGCGCTCCCAGGGGGAGCGACCGTGACTGGCCGCTCCCAGGGGGTATTGGCCGTTGACCGGCGCTCCCACGGGTAGCGGCCATGACCGGCCCAGAACCTTCAGGGAGGCTCGGTCGGTCGCGACGCCGGCGGGCTGAACGTCCGGCCAGCTGTCGGTGGGCCACGGCCCCCGACGCCGGCTCGCCCCCCGGCCCTCCCTCACCGAGGCCCCCTCACCGGGCCGCCCTCAGCTCTCGTCAGCTCGAAGCCCGCCGCCTGGTCGGGCCATGCTCCCTAACGCCGCCTAGATCGGGCTAAGCATCAGCAGCCGAGGGGACCGACGGCCGGCATGGGCGACGGCCAGGGTGCTTGCCGGCGCCGAGGTGGCACGATCCGATCACTCGGGCCGATAGAGCTGCCCAGGCTCGTTCGGCCGCCCTGGTTGCGGGGGGTTATCGGCGCCCAGAGCCGCTCAGGGCGCACTCTCCGACCACGCCGCGGCGCAGGCTGAGTGGTCGCGGGCGTCGAGCGCCCGCGACCCGCCCGCCGGCGTCGAGCGCTTGCCG
Organism: Candidatus Limnocylindrales bacterium; assembly: GCA_036391495.1. Lineage (GTDB taxonomy): Bacteria > Chloroflexota > Limnocylindria > Limnocylindrales > CSP1-4 > DASVZT01. The sequence goes on along the minus strand of DASVZT010000005.1, from coordinate 9,921 downwards.
AGGGTGGCGTCGAGCGTCTCGCGGCCGTCGAGCGCCCGCGGCCCGCCCACGGGCGTCGAGTGTCGGGCGCCCGCCCGCCGGCGTCGAGCGCCCGCCGGGGTGGCATCGAACCCTTGAGGTTGACGGAAGCCGAGCGGTCCCCATGACCCCATTCTGCTGCGCATTCCGCAGCCGCCGTGCGGATGATGCTGCGAGATTCGGAGCGCAAACCCTCGCTTCCCCTTGACGTCCGCACTATGCTCCGGCTCTGACGGGTCGTCGGCGTCCGGGCCGGCGCCGCCCGTGCCCGCAGCGGAGGGCCGCCAGAGAGCGAGCCGAACGAGCAGCACCTGGGTCGTCTCTTCAGAGGTCAGTCTCGCGCGGGGGCGCGGTGGTAGAGGAGATCGGTCGTGGCGGATGCTCCAACGCACGGGGACCAGACGGCGCAGGACGACGCGCACCTGCGTTCCCTCGGCATCAAGCCCGAGCTCGAACGCTCGCTCGGGTTCCTCTCGAACTTCGCGGTCGCGTTCAGCTACATCAGTGTCTCGACGGGCACCTACACCCTCATCGGGCTGGGGCTCGCCGTCGGCGGGCCGGCGTTCTTCTGGTCGTGGCCGATCATCATCGTCGGCCAGCTCTTCGTCGCGCTGAACTTCGCCGAGCTGTCGAGCCACTTCCCGGTCGCCGGGTCGATCTACCAGTGGTCGAAGCGGCTGTCGAACAAGACGCTGGGCTTCTTCACCGGCTGGATCTACTTCTGGGCGGGCGTGCTGACGACGACCGCGGTCGCGATCACCGTTCCGCTCGTCATGTCGTCGATCTGGGGCTTCGCGCTGACCGACCCGTCGCCGATCGGCATCGGCAACAACCTCGTCTTCTGGGCGGTCGTGGTGCTCATCTCGACGACGATCATCAACTCGGTCGGCGTCAAGCTCCTGTCGATGATCAACAACGTGGGCGTTGCGGCCGAGATCCTCGGCATGCTCGTCTTCGCCCTGATCCTGCTGATCTTCTTCAACCACCAGCCGCTCTCCGTCCTCACCACGACGGCCGGCCTCGAGAATCAGCCCGGCGGCAGCGTCCCGGGCATGTTCCTCGTGGCGATGTTCATGTCACTGTTCGTCGTCTACGGCTTCGACACCGCCGGGACATTCGGCGAGGAGACCGTCGGGGCGAGCCGGCAGGCGCCACGCGGCGTGCTGACCGCCGTGCTCCTGTCCGGCGCGATCGGAACCGTCTTCCTCCTCGCGATCGTCCTCTCGATCAAGGACATGCCGGGCGAGATCTCGGCCGCCCAGGCCTTCGGCCTGCCCATCGGCGACACGATCAACGCCAACATGGGCGACTTCGGCAAGGTCTATCTCGCGATCATCCTCGCGGCCGTCTACGTCTGCACCCTCGCGATCCAGGGAGCGACGACGCGGCTCATGTTCTCGATGGGACGCGACCGCCGCATGCCCTTCGGCGGGACCTGGGGACACGTCAACCGGACGTTCAAGACGCCGCTGAATGCAGCGGTCGCGGTCGGCGTCCTGTCCGCCATCCCGTTCCTGGTCAGCGACTCGCCGGGCGTCCTCGCGATCGGCGCGACCGGTCTCATCTACACGAGCTACTTCCTGTGCAACGTCGGGGTGCTCGTCGCCCGCCAGCGCGGGTGGCCGCACAAGGGAGCCTGGTTCAGCCTCGGCTCGTGGGGGACGATCATCAACGTCCTGGCCCTCGTCTGGGGCGGGGCGATGATCGTCAACTTCGCGATGTGGCAGACGAACATCTTCGGGTCGCTCGGCTCGATGAGCTACACGATCCCGGCGTCCGGGTCGACCGCCGCGTCCACCGTCGGCCTGCGCGACATCACGAACCCGCTCCTCAACACGCTCTCGTTCGGTGGCCAGGTCCAGACCGGCCTGCCCGGCATCCCGCTGTTCGAGTTCACGCTCCTGACGATCCTCGTCACCGGTGCGATCTACTACTGGGCGACCGAGCGACGCCGCCTCCGGGCGGAGACGACCGTGGCCGACGAGGCCACCGGCGAGGCGACGATCGCCTAGCCACGAACGCCAGGACAGGATCGCGTCGCCACGATCGCCCGAACACGAATGACGTTGTCGCCGAGGTCGCGGCCTATCCGGCCGCGGTCTCTCCGCCCGCGGTCTCTCCGCCCGCGGCCTCTCCGACCGCGGTCCGCCCAGCCGCGGTCCGCCCAGCCTCGGCGCCCACTCCTGGCCTCCGACGGTGATCGCGGGACCCGCCCGCCTGCCACCTGATGACGCTCGACATCCCGTCCCGAGGTGAGCTCCACGACGAGCTGACGTCCGCGCTCCGCCGCGTCCCCGAGCTCGCCTCGGGAGAACTGCACCTGGCCCCGCTCTCCGGGGGGATCACGAACCGTAACTTCCTCGTGTCCGTGCCGGGCGTGGCGGATCGCTACGTGCTGCGACTGGCCGGCAACGACACGCATCTGCTCGGCATCAGCCGGGAGGTCGAGCATGCCGCCACGGTCGCCTCGGCAGGAGTCGGCGTCGGCCCCGAAGTCGTCGCCTTCATCCGACCCGAGGGCTATCTCCTCACCCGCTTCATCGAAGGCGGCCCCGTCAGCGACGAGGACGTCCATCGGCCGGAGACGATCGGCCGCGTCGCGGCAGCGCTCCGGCGCATTCACGAAGGACCCGCGATCCCTGGCCTCTTCATCCCGCTCCGCATCGTCGAGGCCTACCGTGCCCTCGCCCTCGAGCGCGGCGTCAGGATCCCGCGCGAGTACGAGCTCGCTCGCGCCATCGGCCGGCGGATCGAGCTCGCGCTCCTGGCCAACCCGCTCGAGCTGCGTCCCTGTCACAACGACCTCCTCAACGCCAACTTCATCGATGACGGGGAGCGGATACGGATCGTCGACTGGGAATACGCCGGCATGGGCGATCCCTTCTTCGACCTCGGCAACTTCGCCGTCAACCATTCCCTGACGGCGGGCGAGGACGAGATCCTCCTGCGCGCTTACGACGCGATCCCGGCCGACGCACGCGCTGCGCTCGATCGCCTGGCCCGGCTGCGGCTCATGCGCGTCGTGTCCGACTTCCGCGAGGCGATGTGGGGCGTCCTCCAGCAGGGGATCAGCACCCTCGACGTCGATTTCGTCGCCTACGCGGGCGAGCACTTCGAACGGCTGCTGACGTCGGCGTCGACGCCCGACTTCGAGCGGGCTCTCCGCGAGGCCGCCGGGGGCTGAGGCGGTGGACCCGGACCGCCGGCCACGACCAGGGGCATGAGAGACCGAGCCCGCCACGAGCGGGCCGGATACCCTAACCGCACCGGGGCGGGTGGCTGAGGAGAGGACGTGGACCAGGCGCGGGCGGTGGTCATCGGGGGCGGGGTCGGCGGCACGAGTGTCGCCTTCCACCTCGCCGAGCGCGGCTGGAGCGACATCGTCCTCGTCGACCGCTCCGAGCTGACGTCCGGCTCCACCTTCCATTCCGCCGGCCTCGTCGGCCAGCTCCGGGGCAGCGTCTCGCTGACCCGGATGATCATGTACTCGGTCGACCTCTACCGGCGGCTGAAGGTCGAGACCGGGACGGACCCGTCGTGGCACGAGGTCGGCTCGCTCCGCATCGCCTCGACCCGGGAGCGGATGGAGGAGCTCGCGCGCCAGGCGGCGTGGGCGAAGACGTTCGGCCTGCCGATCGACCTCATCGGGCCGGCCCAGGCGCGCGACCTGTTCCCGCTGATGTCGACGGACGGTGTGCTCGGGGCGGTCTTCCTGCCCACCGACGGCTGGCTCGACCCGTCCGGACTCGCCTTCGCCATGGCGGCCGGCGCACGCCGGCGCGGCGTGACCATCCTCACGAACACGCGTGTCGTCGGCATCGACGTGGAGCGCGGACGCGTGACGGGCGTCGTCATGGAGCGAGCAGGGGAGCGAGCCGGGGAGCGGGGCGGGAAGCGAGCAGGGGAGCGAGCAGCGGAGCGGGGCGGGGAGCGGTGGCGGGTCGCGACCGACGTCGTCGTCGATGCCGGCGGGATGTACGCGCCGGAGATCGCGCGGCTGGCCGGGGTGAACGTGCCGATCATCCCGATGGCGCACCAGTACCTGCTCACGGAGCCGATCCCGGGGGTCACGCCTGACCTGCCGCAGCTGCGCGATCCCGACAACCTCGTCTATTTCCGCCAGGAGACGGGCGGGCTGTGCATGGGCGGGTACGAGCGGCATCCCGCGCCGTGGGCCCTCGACGGCATCCCGCCGGACTTCAATCACCGCCTGCTGGAGCCCGACTGGCCGCGCTTCGAGGAGATCATGGACGGGGCGGTCCGCCGCGTCCCGGCGATCGCGGAGGCCGGCATCACGCGCATGATCAACGGACCGGAGGCATTCACGCCGGACAACGAGTACATCCTCGGCGAGTCCGACGTGCGCGGGTTCTTCGTCGCCGCCGGGTTCTGCGCCCACGGGATCGCGGGCGCCGGCGGGATCGGGCGGCAGGTCGCCTCGTGGATCGTCGACGGAGAGCCCGAGCTGGACCTCTGGAAGATGGACATCCGCCGCTTCGGCGCGCAGTACCGCTCCCAGCCGTTCACCCTGGCGCGGACGCGCGAGGTGTACGAGACCTACTACGACATCCACTACCCGAACGAGGAGCGCCTGGCCGGCCGGCCACTGCGCCTCTCGCCGACCTATCCGCGCCTGCAGGCGCTCGGAGCTGCCTTCGGGGAGAAGTCGGGCTGGGAGCGTCCGAACTGGTTCGCCGTCAACGAGTCGGGCTCCGGCGTAGCCGACGGCATGACGCTCGAGCGCCTTCGACCGAGGGGCTGGGCGGGCCAGCACTGGTCGCCGGCGATCGGCGCCGAGGCGATCGCGACGCGCACGACCGCGGCGCTCTTCGACGAGTCGAGCTTCGCCAAGATCGAGATCGCCGGCCCCGGGGCGGCCGCGTTCCTCGACCGTCTGTGCGCCAACGACCCGCTGCGCGAGGTCGGCTCCATCGTCTACACGCAGCTCTTGAACCGGCGCGGCGGGATCGAGTGCGACCTGACGGTCACGCGACTCGCGCCTGACCGTTTCTACCTCGTCACCGGGACGGCCTTCGGCAACCACGACCTCGCTTGGATCCGCCGCCAGGCACCCGATGACGGCTCGGTCGTGGTGTCGGACGTCACGTCCGGTCGCGTGTGCTATGCGCTCTGGGGGCCGCGTTCTCGCGAGATCCTCGGGACGATCAGCCGCGACGACGTCTCGAACGCCGCCTTCCCGTACATGACGGCGCGCCAGGTCACCGTCGGCAACGTGCCCGTCCTGGCACTCCGCGTGACGTACGTGGGCGAGCTCGGCTGGGAGCTTCATGCCCCGACCGAATACGGCCTCGCGCTGTGGGACACGCTCTGGGCGGCGGGTGCGCCATGCGCGATGGTCGCCGGCGGCTACCGGGCGATCGATGCGCTCCGCATGGAGAAGGGCTACCGGGCATGGGCGGCCGACATCACGCCGGAGGACACGCCGTACGAGGCCGGGCTCGGGTTCGCGGTCGCCCTCGGCGGCGCCGACGGACGCGCCCGCGACTTCATCGGGCGCGACGCGCTCGTGGCGGCACGGGCCGCCGGGCCGAGACGGCGCCTGCGCTGTCTCCTGCTCGACGATCCGCGCTCGGTCGCGCTCGGCAACGAGCCGGTCCGCGTCGACGGCGAGGTCGTCGGGCGCGTCACCAGCGGCGGCTACGGATTCACGCTCGAGCGGAGCATCGCCTTCGCTTCCCTGCCGGCCGATCGCGCGGCCATCGGGACGCGTGGCGAGATCGACATCTTCGGCGAGTGGGTCGGCTTCGAGGTCGTGCGCGACCCTGCCTTCGACCCCGCGGGCGAGCGGGTCCGGTCATGACGGAGAGGTCGTTCGGCACGTCGTGGAGTGCGACCCGTCGCCGCGTACCGGAGGCGACGCTGCGCACGTGGCTCGCCTTCGCCCACGAGACCTGTGACGAGGCGGATGCGACCGGCCTGGCCCACTTCCGTCGCGACATCGCCGTCGAGCGGAAGCCGGACCGATCGTTCGTCACGGCGGCCGACCAGGGGATCGAGCGGACGATCCGCTCGCGGATCGAGCACCGGTTTCCGGGCCACGGGCTCGTCGGCGAGGAGTACGGAGACAGCGAGGGCTCGGCGTCGATCCGCTGGTACATCGACCCCATCGACGGCACGCATAACTTCATCCGCGGCATCCCCCTGTTCGGGACGCTCCTCGCGGTCGAGGCCGACGGCGAGCTCCAGCTCGGGATGATCTCGGCGCCCGCCTTGCGCGAACGATGGTGGGCGGCGCGCGGCCTCGGCGCGTGGGCGCGGGGCCTCGACGGGGAGCGGCCGATCGGCGTCTCCCGGATCGCGGCGCTCGAGGATGCCCAGGTCGTGTATGGCAGCGGACGCGAAGCGGTGTCGAGCGGCCTCATGCCCGGCTTCGACGCCCTCATCGCGAGTGCCTGGCGGGAGCGGGGCTTCGGCGACTTCTGGGGCTATGCGCTCGTGGCGGAGGGTGCCGCCGAGGCGATGATCGAGACCGGGATGCATGCCTGGGACCTTGCCGCGCCGCTCGTCGTCGTCGAGGAGGCCGGTGGGCGGGTCAGCGACATGGCCGGCGAGCGCCGGATCGACCGCGACTCGTTCGTCGCCTCGAACGGGCGCCTCCACGACGAGATTCTCGCCCGGCTTCGCTCCGGATGAGACGGACGGCCGGCCTCGCGGCAAGCCTGGCCGGACTGGCCGCCGCGCTCGCCGCCGCATTCGTCATCGCGCCGCTCGGGCCGACGACGATCGATCCCGATGCCTCGGCCTCGGTCCTGTACTTCGAGCGGCTGGTCGCGGGGCGCCGACTCGAGGCCTTCGTCCCGACGACGCCGAAGCCGCTCCTGACCGTGGTCGACGGGCTCGCCTGGCAGCTCACCTCGGACTGGCGCGTCCTGACCTGGATCGCGCTCGCTTGTTTCGGCCTGGCGGTCGCCCTCGCGGCGCTCTTCGTGTGGCGGGCGTGGGCGGGCGCGGACCGTGGAAGAGCGGCGGTGCCGCGGGCGTCGGCCAGGGTGGGCACTGCCGCGGAGGTGGGCGCCCCGGGGGAGGTGGGCGCTGAGGTTGAGGTCGGCGTTGCCGCTGCCGTGGGCGCGGCCGCGGGAGCTGTCTTCATCGCCGTCGCCCTCGCGTCCTGGTCCGATCTCGCGCTCGAGGTCTCCCGCGCCAACTCGCTCGTCCCGTCGCTCGCCTGCTGGGCAGCGGCGGGCGTCGCCCTGTCGGGTCCCCGCCGGCGTCCGGGGATCGCCGGCATCGCTCTCCTCCTCGGAGGTCTCGCCAGGTTCGAGACGATCGGGATCGTCGTCGCGATCCTCGGCGTCGCGGCACTCCTACGCGTGGCCGAGGCGATCGCCGGTCGTCGGCTCCTGGGAGACGGTCCGCGCTGCGCCCGGCGCGACGTCGTCCTCATCGTCGGGCTCGGCCTGCTCGCGATCCCCGTGGCCTGTCTCCACGACTGGCTCCTGACCGGCGATCCGCTCTACTGGACCGCCGTCCCCGCGCGCTACACCGCGATCTACGCGCCTGGCCTGGCTCCGACGCCGCTCGTCGCCTATCTCGGGACCCTCGCCGGGCGCCTCGCCGGACAGTGGCCGCTGGTGGCCCTCGCGGGCGTCGGGGCGCTCGCCCTGGCCGCGCGGCGGGCGTACGTCCCGCTCGTCGGGCTCGGCTCGCTCGCCGTCGGGATGATCGTCCTCCTGTGCGGACTCGCGGTGCGCGGCATCTACATCTCGAATCGCTACGACGAGCCGCTCGACCTCGCGCTTCTCGGACTGGCCGGCTTCGCCGTCGCTGCGCTCGTCGAGCTCGCCGCGGGCCGGCTCCTCGACCTTGCCCGCCCGGACCGACTCCTCGCGCCGCTCGGCCGGCTCGGCGCGATGGCCGGCCTGGCGGCGACACTCGTCGTGACGGTGGCCGCGGCGGGCGGCATCATGGGATCGCCGGCGGCATGGGATCCGACTGTCGCCGCGACGCTCGCGCCGATCCGCTCGGCGAGCGTCGACCTGGACGCCAACCTCGCCCGCCTCGCCGCGCTCGTCCCGGCCACACCCCTCGCCTCGACCGCGTCCCGGCCTGCCGGCGCGCCGCCGGCGGACCCGCACGCGATCGAGCTGTTCGTGCCGAGCACGTTGCGGTCGCGGCTCGCCGTGGCCGCGGGCCTGCCGCTCACCGTCGTCGGCGACACGTTCGCCGCCTACATGGCGCGGCCGTCGTGGGCCGGGCTGCACCCGGGCCAGTGGCTCTACCACGACCCGGCGGTCGACCGCCCGACCGCCCTGACGCGTGCGCTCGACGCCGACTCCCCCGACCTCGGCGGTCTTGCAGCTCGGACGCTCTGGTTCGACGCCACGTCGGGCGTACGGCTCCTCCGCGTCGTCGCCGCCAGGTAAGGCGGGCGGTCAGCACGGCCGGCCTGGGACGCGGCCGGCAGCGGCCAGCGACCTACGCGCCGGCAGCGGCCAGCGACTCGTCGAGGATCGAGAGGGCGAGATCCACCTCGTCGGCCGTCGTGACGAGTGGCGGGATGATCCGCACGACGTTCACGTACGTTCCCGCCGTCAGGACGATGAGCTTGCGCTTGAATGCCTCGGCCTGGACTCGCTTCGTCAGCTCCGGGTTCGGGACGCGCCCGTCGCCCTCGCCGGGCTTGACGAACTCGAGGGCGAGCATGAGGCCGAGCCCCCGTACGTCGCCGACCCCCGCATACCTGGCCCCGATGGCCCGCAATCCCGCGAGGAACTGGCGGCCCCGTTCGCGGGCGTTCCCGACGAGATCCTCGTCGCGGATGACGTCGAGAGTCGCGTTCGCGGCGGCACAGGCGACCACGTTGCCGCCGTACGTCCCACCATGCGATCCCGGCGGCAGCCGGTCGAGCAGATCCCGCTTGGCCAGGATCCCCGACAGCGGCAAGCCCGAGGCGATCCCCTTGGCCATGACGACGATGTCCGGCTCGACGCCCCAGTGCTGCACCGCGAAGAACTCGCCGGTTCGTCCGAACCCGGTCTGGACCTCGTCGGCGATGAGGAGGATGCCGTGGCGCCGGGTGATCTCGCGCAGTCGGGGCAGGAACGTGGGCGGGGGGACGATGTAGCCCCCCTCGCCGAGGACCGGCTCGATGATGATCCCCGCGACGTGCTCCGGGTAGATGAGCTGGTGAAAAGTCAGCTCGAGCTGCTCCTCCCAGTCGCAGGTGCAGGCGGACGGGTCGTGCGGGCCGCCGGGGGCGCGGTAGCAGTACGGGTAGGGCGTGTGATAGACGGATCCGGGCAATGGCTCGAAATGACCGCGATAGACGTCCTTGGCGGTCGTGAGAGCCATCGTCTGGGCGGTCCGGCCGTGGTAGCCGTACCGGAAGGCCATGATGACCGGCCGGCCCGTCCCGACGCGCGCCAGCTTGACCGACGCCTCGACCGCCTCCGCCCCGCTGTTCGAGAGGAACGCACCCCAGCCGTCGCCCGGGAGGACATGCCGCAGCCGCTCGTGAAGGCGGAGGCCGGGCTCGTGGTAGACGATGTTCTGCTGGCCGTGCAGGAGCTTGGCGGCCTGGGCCTGGATCGCCGCAACGACACGCGGATGAGCGTGACCCGTGCTGGTCACGCCGATCCCGGCGCTGTAGTCGAGGTATCGCTCGCCGTCGGTCGTATACAGCCATGAGCCTTCGCCGTGGTCGACGACGAGGTTCGTGATCCTGCTCCAGACGGGCGCGACCACCGACCGGTCGGGCAGGGGAGCTGCGTGCGCGCGAACCGTCTCGACCATCGGGAGTCTCCTGCTCAGAACGTCGGTGGCGTGTTCACCCAGATGACCCGCGTCTCGTCGGGCCCCAGGGCGGCGATGCGGTGCTCGACTGTCGACGGGAACGTCAGCGCATCGCCCTGCTCGAGGCGATAGAACTCCTCGGTCCCGGCC
>DASVZT010000004.1:0-9118 GCA_036391495.1 Candidatus Limnocylindrales bacterium | reverse complement strand
CTTCGCGCCACCGGGCGGCACGGCACACAGGCCGAGCGGGACGCGAACGAGCGCGAGGAGGCCATCCTCCGCCGACTGCACGAAGCGCTGATGGCGGGGACGCCGATCCGCGACGTCCCGATCGAGGCCGAGGAGGAAAAGGCGATCCGCGGCTTCCGGTTCCTGACGCAGAAGCCGGTCCTGGTCCTGCTCAACGTGGGAGAGCGCGACCTGCCGCGCGCGCCGGAGCTCGTCGCGTCGATCGCCGAGCGCTACCAGCACCGTCATGGACTGGTCGACGCCCTGTCGGCGCGCATCGAGATGGAGCTCGGCGAGCTCGAGCCTGACGAGGCGGCGGTGTTCATGGAGGAGCTCGGCCTCGCGGAATCGAGCCTCGATCGCGTCATCGCTCTCTCGTACCGCCTGCTCGGGCTCGTCAGCTTCCTGACCGCCGGTCCCGACGAGGTGCGCGCCTGGCCGATCCCCGGCGAGTCGAGCGCGGTCGACGCGGCCGGCGCGATCCACAGCGACCTCGCCCGCGGCTTCATCCGCGCCGAGGTCGTCGCGTACGAAGACCTGCTCGCGCTCGGGTCGATGGCCGAGGCGCGCAAGCACGGCAGGTTGCGCTCGGAGGGGAAGACCTACCGGGTCAGGGACGGGGACGTCGTCGAGATCCTCTTCAGTCGCTGAGGCGACGCGATCGGCTGCGATCGAGCCGCCTGCGCCGGCGACCAGCCGTTCGGGTCAGTCGTCCCGATCGGATGGGAAGTCGGCGATGACGCCGCGGTAATCCGCGCCGAACTCCTCGTCCTCGTCCGCGTCCTCGCCTTCGTCGGCCACGACCTCGGCGAGGAAGTTCTCGTCCTCGTTGATGGAGACGTTGACGGCGGCGGTCAGACGGCGCTCGGAGATGAAGGTGAAGCCGTGGTCGCGCTCGAGCTCCTCCGCGATCGCCTCGATGAGCGTGTCCTGCTCGAAGGTGTCCTGCACGCGGCGGCGGGTGTCCTGCACGAGCTCGTAGAAGTCGTCGGGGGAGATCTCGTCGGTGTGGGCGAGGATGAGGTCGGAGAAGAGATCCTCGTCACCCTCGTGGAGCTCGTAGAAGTACATCGTGCCCCCTGGGTCAGCCGTCGCCCGGGACGGCGACCGTTCGGCCAGTATACCCTCGGGGCCCGCGTGGCCCCGATCGGACGGCTCGCGGCGAGGACCCGAGGTGAGGCGTGACCGAACATGACGGGGTCGCGATCGACGGGGACGACGTGCCGCGGATCGTCGTCGTCGGGGCGGCCGCCCGCGACATCGCGCCCGACGACCCGCGAGGCTGGCGGCTCGGCGGCGGCGTCTCGTACGGCGCCCTCACGACCGCTCTGCTCGGGGTGCCGACAGGCGCGATCGTCGGGGTCGACGCGGAGGCGGCGCACGCCCCCGAGCTCGACTTGTTGCGCGCGGCGGGGGTCGACGTTCGGCTCGTCCGGCTCCAGCACGGGCCGATCTTCGAGAACATCGAGACTCCCGGGGGCCGGATCCAGCACAGCTTCGGGCCGTCCGATCCACTGCCGACTTCCGCGCTTCCCGAGGAGTGGCGCCACGCTCCGGGCTGGATGATCGCGCCCGTCGCCGCCGAGGTCCCCGACGACTGGGCGGACGCGCTTCCCGCCGGCGCCCTCGTGGCGGTCGGCTGGCAGGGACTGCTGCGCGAGCTCCGACCGCGCGAGCGCGTGTTCCATCACCCGCCCGGCCCGTCGGCGATCATCCGCCGGGCCGATCTTGTCGGCGTCAGCCGCGACGACTTCGACGCCGACCTGCCGCTCGCGGCTCTCACCTCGGTCATGCGGCCGGGCGCGGTCCTGTGCGTGACGCGGGGCGCGCGCGGCGGACTGGCCATGACGGCGACGCAGCACGGCCCGGAGGACATGCGCAGCTGGCCGCCGATCCCGCCGCGACGGATCGTGGATGCCACCGGGGCCGGCGATGTCTTCCTCGCGGCTCTCCTCGCCGCGCACACTGAGTCGCGCCTCGTCGGCGGACGCCTTGGCCAGGGATTCGACCTCCTCCTCGGGGCGGCAGCGGGCTCGCTCGTCCTCGAGGGCCACGGCCTGCTCGGGGTTGCGGGCCGGGCCGCCACCGCTGCCCGGATGGCCGAGGCGCCGCGACATCCCCATCCCGAACCCGAGGCGCAGCACTAGTCGTCCCCCGCGTGTCGGCCGGCGCGGGCGAGTCGGCGCCGAAGGCGTGCCGAACGCCTGGGCACGTCCTCCTCGAGCGCGCGGAGCGGTCGCCCCAGGGCGCGGGAACGTTCGGCGATCTGCCTCGCTGCATCAGCCGCCAGCAGGGCGCCCACCGGATCGCGCTGCCGATGTTCGCGCAGCTTCGCCACCTCGATCCAGGCCGGCCCCGCCAGCGATCCGGGGGCCGCCGGGGTCGGTCCTTCGATCGTGGCGACCGACAGCCACGTGTCGGCCGCCTCCTGGTATCGGCGCAGCCGCGCCAGGGTTCGCGCTCGATCCGCCAGGAGCGTCGCCGCGGGCGGGATCGCCGTCGCCGCGGGCGCGGCTGCCCGCCTGGTACCGGAGAGACGTGCGAGGCCAACGGCGGCCTCGATCGCCGCGTCGAGACACATGAGTGCCGCCTCGTCGCGGCCGGCGCGCCGGAGAGCGCGGGCATGGGCGGCGAGGTCGCCCGGGTGCCCGTCGCTCCAGCGCTCCTCGCAGCCGAGGTACTCCGCCACATGGGCGATCAGCCTGCCGAGCGAGCGGACATCCTCGTGGTTGTGACGAACCACGTCGGCCAGGATGGCGGCGTTCGATCCGCGCAGGAACCCGAGGTAGCGTCCCGGGATCTCCCAGCCGTCGACATCGCCGGTCCGGCGCAGGCCGAGCAGCTCACGCTCAACCGTTCGCAGGCGCGCATCGGGCAGCCGATGCCTGAACGTGCGTCGCACGTACGGCAGCAGGTCGAGGTGTCCGGCGAGCGGAGGAGGAGCGTCCCGACCCATGCGGTAACGGGCGACGAGGAGGGGCCAGTCGAACGAGCGCCCGTTGTACGTGACGAGGTGGGTGCCGGCAGGGAGGAGATCGCGGAGGGCCGACAGGAACGCTTTCTCCTCGGACTGTTCGGGCAGGAGCAGCTGGACCTGCTCGAAGCGGTCGCCGATCCACCGACCGATGCCGACCAGGAAGACGAACGTCCCGGCGGCGGTGGCGAGGCCGGTCGTCTCCGTGTCGAGACAGACGAACGTCGCGGCCGGGTCGGGGAGTGTCGGCACGGCGGCGAGAGCGGCGCGATCGACCGGGAGCCTGGCTGACGGCGCATCCACTCGAACATAGGTGCCGAGGCGCGTGGCGACACGCTCGCCTCCGACTGCCCCGGCCAGTCGATCCGCGAGCGCTGTCGCGCGCAACCTCGCCGACGATCCCGCGATGACCGGATCAGCTGGAACTGCGGGAGGAGGCGCGCCTGATGTCCCGTGCGAGTCGATCCCGCCGGATGCGGCCAGCCGTGCGGCGCGGAGAGCCGCGAGCCGCCGCTCGAGGGTCGCCCCGACGCGGCCACGCGCAGGAGGGACGGCCGCCTCGATCATGGTGAGGTCGGGAGGATCATGCTGCCGGCATCGCCGCCGCCGCGGCGGCCGCAGTCCGCACCGGCGGGGCTGCCAGCTCCTGCAGCAGGCGCAGGGCCAGAGCCCTCGCGTTGACCTCCGGTTCCAGCCTCGGTCCCGTGCACGCGGGGCATCCGCCCTCGCAGCCGCAGGATGCGACGAGCGTCCGTGCCGCCTCCACGAGCTCCGTGTGCCTCGCATAGAGGCGTGGGGCAAGCCCGATGCCGCCGGGGACGCTCTCGTACAGGTAGATCGTCGGCGCTTCGTGATGTGGCGAGCGAACCTGGCTGACGAGGCCGAGGTCATGCGGGTCGAGCATCAGCAGGACACTGGCGACGGTCTGGAGCGCGCGTCCTGCACCAAGGAGCCCGACATCGAGGTCGGCCCTGCGCCACGGAGTCGACAGATCGCCGGCGGTCAGCCAGTACGCGGTCGTCTGGAGCTCGATCTCGGGCAGCGAGATTGGGCCCCAGCCGACGTTCTCGTTCGTCCCGAACTTGAGCTTCTTGTACATGGTCGCGAGGCTCGCGACCATGACCTCGCCGTGCGCGCGCGTCCCGCTCGGGGCCGCCGACTCCTCGAACACGTCGAGCGGCTTGAGCGTGACGGCTCGGTCGGCCTGGGTGTAGTGGTCGACGTCGACGCGCCGAACGTAGGCCTTGCGCTCGTCCCAATCGAGCCGGTCGACGTGGAACTGGACCGACTCGTGCAGGTAGATCGCGTTCTCGTGGACGAGCGTCTGAGCGGCGAAGAGATCGACCTCGCCGATGACCCGCGGTCGATCGGGTGTCGTGTCGATGATGACGACGTTCTCCTCGGCGGCGCTGCGAAGGGAGATCTCGGAGGCGGGGAAGTTCTCGCTCGACCAGTACCAGCGACCGTCGGCCGCCTGTCTGACGTGCGATTCCTCGGCCAGGAAGGCGAGCAGGTCGTCGGCCGCGACCGAACCGAACGACTGGCCGGTCTCGAACGGAAGCTCGAACGTCGCCGCCTTCAGGTGCGCGAGCAGGACGTGCAGGTTGTCCGGATCGAGGCGCGCCTCCTCGGGCGTCCCGGCGAGCAGGTACTCGGGATGATGGATGACGTACTGGTCCACCGGGCTCCCCGTCGCGACGAGGACGGCGACGGACGTCTCGCGGCGCCGCCCGGCGCGTCCGATCTGCTGCCAGGTCGCGGCGATGGAGCCCGGGTAGCCGGCGAGGATGGCCGCGTCCAGTCGGCCGATGTCCACGCCCAGCTCAAGGGCGTTCGTGCTGACGACTCCGAGCACCTCGGCGTCGCGCAGCCCGCGCTCGACGGATCGCCGCTCCGTGGGGAGGTAGCCGCCCCGGTAGCCGCGGATGCGCGCCCGCGGACCATTCGATTCGCGCAGCGCCTCGCGCAGGCTCGAGAGAAGGAGCTCGACAGCGGTCCGCGTCCTGCCGAACACGATCGTCTGGCGACCGGCACGCAGGAACGGCAGGGCCCACCGGTTCGCGAGCGTCAGAGCGGAGCCGCGCGCACCCGTCGCCGGATCGAGCAGCGGCGGATCGGCGAGGAGCACGTGCCTCTCGCCGCTCGGGGCTCCGTTCCGGTCGACGAGATGCGGGACCCGCCCGGTGAGCATCGTCGCGAGCTCGGCCGGGTTGGCGATAGTGGCCGAGCAGCAGACGATGACCGGATGTGAGCCGTAATGAGCGCAGATGCGGAGGAGGCGCCTGAGGACGTTCGCGACATGGCTCCCGAAGACACCGCGATAGGTGTGGAGCTCGTCGATGACGATGACCCTCAGCTGCTCGAAGAGCTGGTACCACTTCGTGTGATGGGGCAGGATCGCCGCGTGGAGCATGTCCGGGTTCGTGACGACGACCTGGCCAGCCGTGCGGATCGCCGATCGGATCGGGGCGGGCGTGTCCCCGTCGTAGGTGGCCGCCGACACCGTCAAGTCGGAGGCGCGGGCAAGGTCGGCGAGCTCTGCCACCTGGTCCTGGCCGAGCGCCTTCGTCGGAAACAGCCACAGCGCACGGGCCGACGGGTCTTCCGCGATCCCCTGGAGGACGGGGAGCGTGTAGCAGAGGGTCTTGCCCGAGGCAGTCGGCGTGACCACGACGACGTCCTCGCCCGCTCGCACGGCTTCGACCGCCTCGGCCTGGTGCGTGTAGAGGCTCCCGATGCCACGCGCCGCCAGACCCGCCGCGATCCGCGGATCCAGCCATCCGGGCACGGGGACGGTCTCCGCCTCGCGCGCGGGGACGACAGCGTGATGGACGACCGTCTGCGCCAACGACGGCTCGTCCAGCAGTTCGCCGAGGACCGCCTCGACCGCGGCGGGGGCGTAGCGGCGCATTCGCGTCCTCCAATACCGAACATCCGTACTAATGCGGGAGTGTAGCAGGAGGGTGCGCGGCGTTCGTGACACCTTGTCTGTCACGGAGGACGTCGGTTTGACATGTCAGCTGCGCGCAGCTACCATCCGGCGATGGTCCGCCGGCCGACGACCAACCCAGCCAGCTCCGTCCGCCGGCATCGGCGACCGCGCGAAGCGGCCGCAACGGCCGAGGTCCAGGCGGCCCCTGAAGCCATGGCGTCGCCGGAGTCCGCGGCGACTGGCACCTTGACCGCGGGGATGACGTCGCCGGCCGAGGCCCCGTCGGGCGGGAAGCCGACTCCTTCCGCCGCGAGGGGCGCGTCGTCGGGCGGGAAGGGTGCCGGGAGCGAGCGCGCCAACGGCGAGAGGTCGCCGAGCCCACTCGACGGGCTCACCGTGGCCGGTTTCACACGTCGTCGCGCCGCCTTCCTCGCCGGGACCTTCGCGACGATCTGGATCGTGGCGGTCTTCGCCCGTCAGGTCGGCGATGCCTCCGCGGCGACCGCCAAGGCCGATGCGCTCCGCGCGGACAACGCCGCCGTCGCCTCCGACGTCGCGGCTCTCCAAGCCGAGCTCGAGCAGATCCAGCAGGGGCCGTATGTCGCCCAGCAGGCGCGCGGCTACGACCTCGGGGCGCCGAACGAGCGCGCGTTCACCCTCGCGCCGGGAGCGCCGGCCCTGCCGTCCGATGCGCCGGGATCGGCCAGCCTCCGCCTTGGCGGCCACCCGGCGGTGCGCTCGCCGCTCGATACTTGGCTGCTGGTCCTCTTCGGGCCCACCTCGCGCTGACCCGCGGAGTCGCGGCGGCGCTGGCGATACCTCGAGATCGGGTGCGGATCCGCGCCGCGGGGGCGAAGGTTGGGTCAGGCCAAGTGTTCGGGGCGGCCCCCCGGGTGGTCGGTCGGCCCTGGGTGTTTGCTCAGCGCTTCCCGGCGGGGCGGTTGGCAGCCACGTGGGCGGTCCAGTCGGAGCCGGTCGCCGTCGTGGCAGCGCTGCCACGCCAGCCGCAGGTACAGGTCACCGACTGCTCGCTGTGCCGATACGTCTCGATCACGTGCTTTCGTGGATCTGGAGTCACAGTGTTCGGACGGCGAAGGGGCGAGACCATCGGGACCTCTCTCGTGACGACCGCTGCGAGCGTCGCGGTCCGGTCGGGCACGACCGCGGACGCCGCCGCGTCGGGGAGCAACGATTCTAGCGCGAGATCGACGGAACTGCCCACCATGACGATGCCGCCCTTTGGGGGCGACGCCGTTTCCAGACCTTGTGCGACTCGGTCGGGGACGCCCGGGTGTTAAGCAGCTCGACGACATGTGCAGAAATGCTGGCCATCGTAGTCGTGACACACGGCCCGGTGACTGGATACAGGGTTGACACGCAACCGGCCGGAACCTTGACGTTTCGACGGGAGCATCCGCCGACCGATCAGGCGTAGCGTCAGCGAAGTCGTCGGGGGAATGGGCGGAAAGGCAGCCACCTTGGCGCTCAACCAGTCGGCGATCGCGATCGGGCTCGGCTTCGAGGAGTCGCTCTCCGCGGGCGAGTACGTCGATGGTCTGCAGCTCTACTCGGTCGCGAACAACGGCGGGACGCGCCTCGATGACGACACCTTCACGGGTGCGAACGGAACGCTCCTCTCGTCCCACACGAGCGACTCGGGGCGCGGATGGACGATCACGTACGGCAATCCGACGATCAACGCGAACCACGTGACCGCGACGGCGGCGGGCTCGAACGCGATCATGACCGGTGCCGGCGTCGCCGACGTCGACGCGCGCCTCATCGTGAATCTCGGCGCCGACGGCGTCTCGCGCGGCGGCTCGATCCGCTTCCGCTACGCCGATGCGAACGACTTCCTCTTCCTCAAGCTCCGCCGGGGCTCGACGGGTGTGAACCAGATCGAGATCTGGCAGGACCAGGCCGGCACGTACACGAAGCTCGCCGGGGTCACGCTCAACTCGGGCGATCTCGCGGCGAACACCGAGTACGAGCTCCGCATCGTCGCTCAGGGCTCGTCGCTGACCGGATACCTCAACGGCGTCTCAGAAGTCAGCTCGAGCTCGAGCTTCAACCAGAGCTCGACCGGTGTCGGGATCGCCTTCGAGGAGAGCCTCGCGACCGGGCAGTACCTCGACCTCGTCGAGATCTGGTCGATGGCCCCGCTCGACACGACGCCGCCCACCGTGCCCGCGGGTCTCTCGGCGACGGCGGTGAGCGCGGGGCAGATCAACCTCGCCTGGACGGCCGCCTCCGACAACGTCGGGGTCCAGGGCTACAGGATCTACCGCGGCGGGACGTACCTCGCGACCGTCGGCCCGGTCGGCTCGACGAGCGTCTCCGACACCGGGCTCACGGCGGGCACCGCCTACACGTACACCGTCAGCGCGCTCGACGCCGCGGGCAACGAGTCCGCGCAGTCATCCTCGGCCGGGGCGACGACGTACCCGGCGAGCGACACGAGCGCGCCATCGGTGCCGGGCTCGGTCAGCGCGACCGCCGCCGCCTGGAACGTCGTGACCGTCAGCTGGGCCGCCTCCTCCGACAACGTCGGGGTGACGCGCTACACGATCGACCGCGGCGGCACGAAGCTCTCGGTCGTCGCAGGTTCGGTGACGAGCTTCACCGACCGCTCGACCCAGGCGTCTTCCGCCTATGCCTACACCGTCGCTGCCTCCGATGCCGCGGGCAACGCGAGCGCGCCGTCGGCCGCGGCCAACGTGACGACGCCATCCTCCACGACGACCGCGACCGTGACGTACGGGTACGACCCGGCGAGCGAGCTCACGTCAACAGTGAACCCCGACGGGGTGACCGCCCGCGCGACGTACGATGCGGCCGGGCGCCTGGCGGAGATCGCCAACACCGAGTCCTCGGGCACCCTCAGCCGGTTCACCTACGCGCTCGATGCCGCCGGCAACCGGACCGAGCTCACGACGAGTGTCGGCACGACCTACTACAGCTACGACGCGCTCAACCGTCTCCTCGCCTCGTGCACCGGCGGATCGTGCGTGCCGCCGGGTGCCCAGCCGCTCGCCTGTCTCGCCTGCACACCTGGGGCGATCGCCCGTCCGGCGGCGACGACGAGCCCGAACCCGTCGGACACGCTGACGAGCTTCACGTACGACCCGGTCGGCAACCGTCTCACCCAGGTCACCTATCTCGGAACGACGAGCTACACGTACGACGCCGCCGAC
>DASVZT010000003.1:0-3494 GCA_036391495.1 Candidatus Limnocylindrales bacterium | reverse complement strand
CTCGAGGTCGGCCAGCGCTTCGCCATCCGCGAGGGCGGCCGGACCGTCGGCGCCGGCGCGATCACCCAGATCATCGAGTAGCGAGATGGCGAAGCAGCGGATCAGGATCCGCCTCAAGGCTTACGACCACCGGCTGCTCGATCAGTCGGCGGCCCAGATCGTCGAGACGGCCCAGCGGACCGGCGCCGACGTCGTCGGTCCCGTCCCGCTGCCGACCCGGATCGAGAAGTTCACCGTCCTCCGTTCGCCGTTCATCGACAAGGACAGCCGGGAGCAGTTCGAGATCCGCACGCACAAGCGGCTCGTCGACATCCTGGATCCGTCGTCGAAGACCGTCGACGCACTGATGCGACTCAGCCTCGCGGCCGGCGTCGACATCGAGATCAAGATGTGATGAACGACCTGACCTTCATCGCTGCCCAGCCGGACCAGGCCAAGGCGGCGCCGAGCATGCGAGCGAGCGCACTTGAGACGTGCGTGAGCGAACGCGCGCAGAAGCCAACGCAGGCATGGGCCCGGTGGCAGCGATGAGTATCGGACTCATCGGGCGCAAGGTCGGCATGACCCAGGTCTTCCAGGACGACGGGACGATGGTCGCCGTGAGCGTGGTCGCTCTCGAGCCGAACACCGTCACGCGCCTCCGGACGCCCGAGCGCGACGGCTACACCGCCGTCCAGCTCGGCATCGAGCCGACGAAGAAGCTGAGCAAGCCCGAGAAGGGCCAGCTCAAGGACCTTCCGCCCGTCGCGACGATCCGCGAGTTCCGCGTCGACGACGCCGGCGACTACCAGGTCGGGCAGACGCTCGACGTCTCGCTCTTCGCCGCGGGTGACCTCGTCGACGTGACGGGCGTCTCGAAGGGCAAAGGCTTCGCCGGCCACATCAAGCGACACCACTTCAAGCGCGGTCCGAAGACGCACGGCTCCGACCACCATCGGGAACCGGGCTCGATCGGACCGGGCACGACGCCCGGTCGCGTCTACAAGGGCCTGCGCATGGCGGGCCACATGGGCGACGAACGGGTCACGACCAAGAAGCTGCGCGTCGTCCGCACCGACCCGGATCGCAATCTCCTCCTCGTGAGGGGCCCGGTCCCGGGGGCGCGCGACGCGCTGATCCTCGTGAAGAAGGCGTAGCGATGCCGCAGACCACCCTCTACGACCGGACCGGCGCATCCGTCGGCAGCGTCGAGCTCGCAGACGAGCTCTTCGCGGCCCCGGTCAACGCCGCCGTCTTGCACCAGGTCGTCACGGCACAGCTCGCCGGGCGGCGGCTCGGCACGCACGACACGAAGACCCGCGGCGAGGTCCGCGGCGGCGGCAAGAAGCCGTACCGCCAGAAGGGGACCGGCCGCGCGCGGCAGGGCTCCCGCAGTGCGCCTCACTACGCGGGCGGCGGCGTCGTCTTCGGTCCCCACCCGCGTTCGTATGAACAGCGCTTGCCGCGCCGGATGAAGCGCCTCGCCCTTCGCGGCGCGCTGACGGCCAAGCTGGCGGACGACGCGATCAAGGTCGTGGACACGTTCGCGCTCGAGGCGATCCGGACGAAGGACGTCGCGGCGATCCTCGCCGCGCTGGCGGCGACCGGGCGCGTCCTCGTCGTCGCGCCGAACCGCGACGAGATGCTGACGCTGTCCGCGCGCAACCTGCCGCGCGTCGACGTCATCCTGGCCGACTCGCTCAACGTCGTCGACCTGCTCAACGCCGACACGATCGTCATCGAGCAGCCGGCGCTGGCCCGCATGGAGGAGGTGTACGCATGAGTGCGCCTCGCCTGGCGGCGCTTCGCGTCGTTGCGGCCTCCGCACATTCGCTCACGCACGTCGATGTGCGCTCGCTCGGCTGCTCGGCCGCGCCTTGCGCCGCATCCGCCCGCCGAGGCGCGGAGGTGCTCCGATGAGTCTCAGCGCCCATGAGATCGTCCTCCGGCCCGTCATCAGCGAGAAGTCGATCGACGAGTCGAACCGCGGCAAGTACACGTTCGAAGTCCATCCCGACGCGAACAAGATCCAGATCAAGGACGCGATCGAGGAGCTCTACAAGAGCGAGAAGGTGAACGTCGTCTCCGTCAACGTCCTGACGACGAAGGCCAAGGAGAAGCGCCGCGGCACCAAGCGCGGGCGGATCGTCGGCCACACCTCGCCCTGGCGGAAGGCGGTCGTCACGCTGGCCGCCGGCCAGAAGATCACGTTCTTCGAGGGGGTCTGACGATGCCGCTCCGCAGCTACCGCCCGACCTCCCCCGGCCTCCGCGGCATGACCCGCTCGACGTTCGACGAGGTCACGACCCGCGAGCCCTACAAGCCGCTCCTCGAGCCGCAGAAGCGCGACTCCGGCCGCAACAACGTCGGCCGCCTGACCGTCCGCCATCGCGGCGGCGGCGAGAAGCAGCACTACCGGCGGATCGACTTCAAGCGCGACAAGGTCGGCGTCCCGGCTCGCCTGGCGACGATCGAATACGACCCGAACCGCTCGGCGCGCATCGGTCTGCTCCACTACCGCGACGGCGAGAAGCGCTACATGCTCCTGCCCCACGGCCTCAAGGTCGGCGACGTCGTCGTTGCCGGACCCGAGGCCGAGGCGCGGGTCGGCAACGCCCTGCCGATCGCCAACATCCCGCTCGGCACGACGATCCACAACATCGAGCTGGTCCCCGGTCGCGGCGGCCAGATCGTCCGCTCTGCGGGCGCCTCGGCACAGCTCCTCGCCAAGGAGGGTGAGCTCGCCCAGGTGCGGCTCCCGTCCGGCGAGGTTCGCCGCGTCAGCGTCCGCTGCATGGCGACGGTCGGGCAGGTCTCGAACCTGGACCACGAGAACCAGAACCTCGGCAAGGCCGGCCGCGCGCGCCACCTCGGGCAGCGTCCCGAGGTCCGCGGCGTCGCGATGACCCCGCGCGACCACCCCCATGGTGGCGGCGAGGGCAAGTCGCCCACCGGCATGCCGCCGAAGACCCCGTGGGGCAAGCCCGCGATGGGTCTGCGGACCCGGCGCTCGAAGACAACCGGCCGCCTGATCGTGCGGTCGCGGCACCGCAAGTCGTAGCGGTCAGGAGGACGAGACATGTCTCGATCGGTCAAGAAGGGACCGTTCGTCGAGGCGCGGCTCCTCGGCCGCGTCCAGGAGATGAACAAGCGCAGCGAGAAGCGGGTCGTCAAGACCTGGTCCCGCGCATCGGTGATCTTCCCCGACTTCATCGGGCACACGATCGCCGTGTACAACGGCAAGAAGCACATCCCGGTCTTCGTGACCGAGAACATGGTCGGCCACCGTCTCGGCGAGTTCAGCCCGACGCGGAACTACCGCGGGCACGGCAAGCACACCGAGCGCTCGACGGCGCTGAAGTAGGAGCCGACCGTGCGCGTATCCGCCACCGCCAAGTATCTCCGCGGCTCCACCCGCAAGACCCGCCTCGTCACGCAGGCGATCACGGGCCGGAACGTCGAGGAGGCCGCCGCGCTCCTGCGGTTCATGCCGCAGCACGCCGCCCGCGACGTCG
>DASVZT010000002.1:0-14540 GCA_036391495.1 Candidatus Limnocylindrales bacterium | reverse complement strand
GACGACGGGGAGCCCGAGCGCCTCCTCGAGCCCGTCCCGCAGCCGCGTCCCCGCCGGCACGCCGTAGGGCGTCGCCGCGATGAGGCTCCCGGCAGGGTCGACGAAGGCCGCCAGGCCGATCCCGATGGCCGACGGGGCCGGTAGACCGACGCGGATGCCGGCGTCGATCGTGTCGCGCAGGGCGCGGGCGATCGCGGGGACGACCGCCTCTCGGCCGACCCCGTCCTGGTCGGCGCGGTCGGCGCGGTCGTCGTCGGCCGCACCCCTCCGGAGATCGGCCGTCCGCCGGACCATGACCGGGCCGAGGCGGGCACCGGCAGTCGGGGCGAGGGCCGCTCGCAGATGAGTCGCGCCGAGGTCGACGGCGAGGACGCCGCCTGCCGCGGTCACCTGGTCGTCGCCCGTCGGCGCCGCGTCGGCTGCCGACATGGCATCGCCCCGCCTCACCGGACCGCTCCGACCCCGGGCTCCATGATCGTCGCCGTGCTCGCGGTCCAGGGTCCCGAGCGGAACGTGCCGGTCAGGGCGCCCGGAGCGCGCCGCTCTCGTGCGAGCTGCATCGCCGCCGCGATCGCACCGACGACGGTGGCGGAGGCGAGCGTCGACACGACCGCCGACGGCGGCGACGGGAGGCGGTTGGCCAGCCGGGCGCGCAGGAGGTCGAGATACGGCTCGAGGGAGCGCCCGATGCTGCCCTCGAGGATGACGATCTCCGGGTCGACGGTCGCGGCGATCGCCGTCAGCGCGATCGACAGCCGATCGACCGCCTCGTCGACGACCTTTCGAGCGAGCGGGTCGCCCTCGGCCGCAGCCTTGAAGACGTTGCCGGCCGTTCCTCGGCCGGCCAGGCGGGCGATCGCCGGTCCCGACGCCACGGCCTCGAGACCGCCCAGGCCGAGCTCCACGGGCGCGTCGAGCTGGTCCCGATCGACGGTGATGTAGCCGACCTCGCCCCCGGCATTGTGGTGCCCCTTGACGAGGCGACCGTCGGCGACGACCGCGCCGCCGATGCCGGTGCCGACCGAGACGACGACGAAGTCGTCGATGCCGCGCGCCTCGCCACGCCACGCGTGCGCCAGCGCGGCCAAGTTGACATCGTTCTCGACCAGGAACGGGACGTCAAGCTCGGCCGAGAGGCGGCTCATGATCTCGAAGTCGCGCCAGTGGACGCGCGGGCCGGCGACCGCGCGACCCGACACCGGGTCCAGGATCGCCGGGATCCCGACCGCGACGGCCGCGACGGGGAGCCGCCGTTCCGCGGACGCGTCGGCCAGGAAACGGATCACCGCGAGGAGTGTCTCGAAGGCATCCGTCCCCTCGCCGGAGGCACGCTCGTCCTCGAGGAGGACCTCGCCCGCGAGATCCGCCAGTGCGCCGCGACATCGCGTGCCGCCAAGGTCGATGGCGATGAGCGCGCCTGCCCGCGGGTTGAAGGCGATCCGGCTGCGCGGACGACCGCCGCTCGTGGGCTCGGGGCCCGACTCCGTGACCATCCCCTCGCGGATGAGTCGTGCCACGATCCGGCTGACGGAGGAGGCGGACAGCCCGAGCGCATGCGCGATGTCGGGGCGCGTGGTCTCCGCGCGATCCCGGATGAGATCCAGGACCAGGAACTCGTTCACCTCGAGCATCGCGGCGTGGCGGAGCGCCATTGGGAGTTCCTTCCCGATAGAAACGAACTTCTGATGGCAGTGTAGCAGCGCGCGCAAGGCCCTCCGGGGAGGAACACCAGCGGGAGCGTCGAGGCCGGCGTGAGGAAGAAGATGGTCCTGATCGTGGTGATGATCGCGTCGCGGGAGAGGATCTCCCGCTAGGGGCGGGCACGAACCCTCGCCACCCGTCGGTCCGGATCTCGTGCTGCGCCCCTGCCGACCGGGTCAATCGAGTTCATCTTGTCAAGTTTTATCCCTAAAAAACTTGACACTGCGTCCGTTCTGTCCGAGCCTACCGCCATGGCCGGATCCAAGCGCCGAACGTCCATCGCCGATCACGTCCACAGCCGCGTGCTGCGCGGCGGCGATCGTCTGTGGCGCGTGGCGGACTTCCCTTCCGAGTCGTCCGCCGCCGTCGCGCAGGCCCTCTCGCGTCTCGAGAAGCGCGGCGAGATCCGGCGCGTCGCCAAGGGGGTCTACCACCGGCCGGGGCGCTGGCTGCTCGGTGAGACGAAGCCGTTGCGTCCCGCGGTCGTCGCCGCGAGCGTGAGGTCGACGCTGACGCCCGCCGGGCTCACCGCGGCGAACGCGCTCGGGCTCACAACGCAGAACCCCGCGCGGCCCGAGATGGCCGTGTCGGGTGCGAAGACCCCCACGCTCCTGCGTGATCGCGCACACGTCAAGACGGGCCGACCCATCGCCCGGCGGACCCTGTCCAACCGAGAGGCGGCCGTCCTCGAGGTGCTCCGGGATCACGCGTCCACGAGTGATCTCGAGCCGCACGAAACCATGGCGCGGCTCGTCGAGGTAATCCGCGCCGAGGGGACCTTCGCGCGGCTTGCGAAGGCGGCCGCCGAGGAGCCGCCCCGCGTCCGAGCGATGCTCGGTGTCCTCGGCGACGCCATCGACGCCTCGCCTGCCGTGCGCGAGCAGCTCCGGGCCAGTCTCAACCCGCTCTCGCGCTTCAACTTCGGTCCGCTCGTCGAGCTGCCTACCGCCAGGCGCTGGCAGGCGAAGGGGCGACGCTGATGCGCCTTCTCGAACGGGCAGACTTCGGGCAGCTCATCACGGCGACCGCCGAGCGGACGGGGCTGCCCGAGGCGTTCATCGAGAAGGACTACTACCTCACCGAGATCCTGCGGGTGACGGTCGGTGCCTATCCCGGCGCCGTCGTGTTCAAGGGCGGCACGAGCCTGTCCAAGGGGTTCCGGCTTCTTGCCCGGTTCTCCGAGGACATCGACCTCCTCGTCCGCCCCGGGGCGATGGCTCCCGCGTGGAGCGCGAACAGCTCTTACGCGCCTGGGCTCAAGCGCGTCTGCGCGACCGCCTGCGCCGTCCCGGGGCTGACGGTCGATCCCGCGCGGACGAAGGTCTCGCGCCCGAAGCGGCGCGCGCAGTTCGCGACGTATGCGCCGCTCGTCGCCGATCTGCCCGGCATTGAGGCCGGGATCCTCGTCGAGACCGGGATCGGTGCCGGTGACTGGCCGACCGTCGAGCGCCCGATCCGCTCGCTCATCTCCGAGTTCGTCGCCGACGCCGGCCTGACGGCCGAGGTTGCGACGGACGACCTCGACGCCTTCCCCGTCGAGATCCTCTCGCTCGGCCGCACCTTCGTCGAGAAGCTCTTCCTCGTCCACGCCGCGGTCGAGCGCCTCCGGACGGGGGCCGAGCCGATCGGTCGCACCAGTCGGCACTTCGCCGACCTCGCGGTCCTCGCCGAACGGCCCGAGGTCGCCGCGATGCTCGACGACGGGAGCTACCGGAACATCCTGCTCGACGTCGACCGGGCCAGCCGCGAGTGGTACGGGACTCGGCACCTTCCTCCTGCCGACCTCGACTTCGCGCGGTCCTCGGCCTTCCTGACGCCGGACGACTTCGACCTCGTCGAGCCCGACTATCGCCGCGAGTGCGACCGACTCTTCTTCGGCCGCGCCTACCCCGACCTGGCGGCTGGTCAGGCGCTGCTCGCAGCACTTCGTCCTCGGCTCTGACCCTCTGCATCGACCTCGCCAGTAGCTCGGGTCCACACGACGAGCCTCCGTGCTGATCAGCGGCCGGTGCGGTCCCTCGCCTGCGCGCGCAGTGTCCGCTCCGCTCCGTCGCGGTTCTCCAGCATCAAGCGCCGCAGACCCGGATGGCGATCCGCGAGACGTTCCAGGAGCCGATCAGTTCGCGCGACGAGATCGGCGGATGCGAGCTGCGTGGGATAGAGCCCGATGACGATCCGGCGCGCGGTGTGCTCCGTCCGCGTCGCCCAGATCTCCTCTACCGCCTCGAAGTACGGGTCGACGAATGGCTCCAGCAGCAGCCGGCGGTTGACGCGCCCGAAGCCGGCGATCACAGAGCCCTGGAGGGCGTTCGACAGCCGGTCCGATCCGACCACCGACGCCCACGCCTCCCGTTTGGCCTCGGGCGTCGAGCGTGCCGCGCGTGCCCCGGCCGCCGCGCGTTGTCCCGCCGCCGTCGCGTCGCGCCGCAGCTCCGCGTCGATCTCGTCGCCCGCGGCCCGACCCGCCGCCGCGAGCGCCGTCAGCAGCTCCCAGCGCAGGTCCGCGTCGACGGCAAGTCCGTCGAGCCCGCGGCTGCCGTCGAGAAGCGCGGCTACTCGGTCGAGCTGACCGGCGGTCGACGCATGGCGTGCGAAGGCGCGGATGAGCTGGAGCTGGGCGTCGCTGCCGCAGACGGCCGACTCGGCCAGGCTGAGCAAGCTGCCGGCTGCCACCTCCCGCGCGGCGTCCTGGTTCTCGGGCGCGACGTACAGGCGGAGGGATGCCGCCACGCCGTCGAGCAGACCGCCGATGACGGAGGAATCGCGCTCGACCTCGATATCGCGGAGGACCAGCGCGATGTAGTCGCGCGCCCGCATCTCGGCGTCGCGGGTCATGTCCCAGGCGATCGACCAGAGAAGCCCGCGTGCGGTCGGATCCTCGAAGGCGCGGAGGTTGGCGAACGCCGCCGCGAGCGACCGATCGTCCAGTCGGATCTTCGCGTAGGCCGTGTCGTCGTCGTCGATCAGGATGACGTCGGGCCGGTGCCGGCCGGCGAGCGCCACCTCGGTCGAAGCGCCGTCGACGTCGGATTCGACCCCGTCCGTCCGCCGCATCGAGCCGTCGACCAGGTCGTAGAGGCCGATCGAGAGCCGGTGGGGTCGGAGGACCGGGCGTGCGCTCGGGGCCTCCTGGCGGACCACGAGCGAGGCCATGCGGCCCTCATCGCCGACTCCCGGTTCGGCCCGCAGGGTCGTGATCCCCGCGGACTCGAGCCATGCCTTCGACCAGCCTCGCAGGTCACGCCCCGAGGCCGCCTCGAGATCGGCGAGGAGGTCGGCCAGGCTGGCGTTCCCCCAGGCATGGCGTCGGAAGTACCGGCGGACGCCGTCGTCGAACGCGTCCTGCCCGACCCAGGCGGCGAGCTGGCGGAGGACGCTGGCCCCCTTCTCGTAGGCGATCCCGTCGAACGTCAGCGTCGCCGCCTCGACGTCCGGGACGTCAGCGACGACCGGGTGGGACGTCGGAAGCTGGTCGGCCCGGTAGGCGCGGGCGTTGCGGAGGCCCGCGAACCTCGTCCAGGCGTTCGCCCAGCGCGTCCGCTCCGCCTGCGCGCGGATCTCGGCGTAGGTCGCGAACGACTCGTTGAGCCACAGGTCGTCCCACCAGCGCATCGTCACCATGTCGCCGAACCACATGTGGGCGAGCTCGTGGAGCAGCGCCCCGGCGCGATACTCGACGGTCGATTCCGGCACGCGGGAGCGGAAGACCCAGGCTTCCGTGATGGTGACGGCGCCCGCGTTCTCCATCGCCCCCGAGTTGAACTCCGGGACGAAGAGCTGGTCGTACTTCGCGAACGGGTAGGGCATGCCGAAGAGCGGCTCGAAGTAGGCGAGACCGCGCCGCGCGAGGTCGATGACCTCGTCGGCATCGAGGTGCCCGGCGAGGGAGGCCCTGCAGAAGACGCCGAGCGGGATCGTCCGGCCGTCGACGCTGGTCGTCACGTCGCGAACGGCGTGGAACGGGCCCGCGACGAGCGCCGTGACATACGTGGCCAGTGGAGGCGTCGGCTCGAAGCGCCACTCGGAGACGCCCGCGGCGATCTCGACCGGCTCCGGCGTCGGGGCGTTCGACACCACCTCCCAGCCCGCCGGCGCCGTCACGGCGAGGGCGAAGGGCGCCTTGAGGTCGGGCTGATCGAAACAGGCGAAGACGCGCCGCGCGTCGGCCGGCTCGTAGTCGCTGTAGAGATAGCGTGCGCCGTCGACCGGGTCCACGAAGCGGTGGATCCCCTCGCCCGTGTGCATGTACAGGCAGTCGGCCTCGACGAGGAGCTCGTTCTCGGCGGCGAGCCCGGTGAGGCCGATCCGCCGCCCGTCGAAGACCTGGCCGGGATCGAGCTCGCGGCCGTTGAGCACGACCCGAAGCACGCGCGGCGCGATGAGGTCGACGAACGTGGCCGACCCCGGCCGGCTGCTCGTGAACCGGATGAGCGACCGAGAGGGAAATGTCTCCTCGTCGCGGCTCACGTCGAGCGCGACCTGGTAAGACGTCACGACCAGGTGTGCCGCCCGCCCCTGGGCTTCCTCGCGGGTGAGGTCTCGGGGAAGGTCGATCTCGGGCACGTCCCGAGTGTGGCAGATGGCGAGTGGTCGTGGGCGCCGCGCGGACGGCTCGGCGGGGTGCGGGGCGGCTCGGCGGGGTGCGGGGCGGCGCGGCGGGGGTGCCGGGGGCGCGGCGGGGGTGACGTGGCGCGGCGGGGCGAAGGGGTGGCTGCCGGGCGTGGCGGCGCGGCGTGGGCGGAGGGCACGGTCGTGGTCGGAGAGTGCACCCAGAAGGCCTCTTCCCAGGGTCTTGCTGTCGGATCTCGCGTCGGCGCCTCCTGTTCCTCGGGCTTGTCCGCGTCGAAGCGCGAGGAATGCCACCGTCCGGCCGACAAGAGCTCTCCGGTCCCATCGCGCGCCCCGGCGCAGCGGACGTAATCGTTCGCTTCGTCCGGTTAGGGAGCATGTTCCGACCACGCGTCCGACCAACCCAAGGCTCGAGCACCTGTGGCACCGGGCGCCCGCGGCCCTCGGCGGCCTCCCTGCCGACGCTGGGACAGTCCCGTTTGACAGCAGTGCGCGCGCGTGCGATACCCCGTCGCATGACGACGACGATGCCAGTCGCCCGCGGCGCACGCCTGGAGGGGACGCTGCTGCTGGCGGACATCTCCGGCTACACCGGCTTCCTGCAGGGGGTCGCGGACGCCCACCGCGAGCTCATCATCGAGGCGGACGAGCCGCCACAGGCGTATGCGTTCGTCTCGAGCCTGCTCGATGCCATGGTCGAAGCGGTCGTGCCCCCGTTCCGGCTCGTCAAGTTCGAGGGCGATGCGCTGTTCGCGATCGCCCCCACGGACGAGATGCCGGTCCGCGGGCAGGCCGTCGTCACGTGCCTTAGGGCGTGCCACGCGGCCTTCGCCGCGCGCCTGGGCGCCGCGAGGCACGAATGGACCTGCACCTGCGGTTCGTGCATCCGCATCGGTGAGCTCAGCCTGAAGTTCGTGCTCCACCACGGGCCGTACTTCACGCAGCGCATCGCGGGAAGCGAGGAGCTGGCCGGGCCGGACGTCATCGTCGCGCATCGGCTGCTCAAGAACCACGTTCGCGACCTCGTCGGCGCGCGCCCGTACGCCCTGCTCACGGACGCCGTCGTGGCGGCACTCGACGTCCCCGTCGAGGGGATGCTCGCCACGACCGAGACGTACGAGGGCCTGCCGCCCATCGCCGCTCACGTCCTGCCGCTCGCCTGACGCACGCCCCGAGCGGGCGGCGAGCCCGTCAGTCGGCCGGCTTCGTCGCCTTGAGCGAGAAGAAGAGGGGCAGCTCGCCTCCGGCGTCGGGCGGCAGACGATATCGGCCGTCACGTCCCTCGACGAGGAATGGCATCGGCCACTCGACGAAATCGAACTCGTGCAGGAAGTCGACCCGCAGGCCCGCGTCGATGACAGCCGTGACGACCTCTCCGAGCGAGTGGTCCCACGCGTACTCGACGAGTCCGTCGGTCGAGGCCGTGCGGTCGGCATAGGAGCCCTTCGGCACGATCCGGATCGGCTCGGCGTGAGACCAGTACGGATAGGCGAGACGCAGCTCCCCGGGTCCCACGGCCTCGTCGTCCGCGAAGGCGAGCGCGACGGGATGGACCTCGGTGACGTACAGCATGCCGCCGGGAGCCACGAAGCGGGCCGCGACCTGTGCCCAGCGCGGGATGTCCGGCAGCCATCCGAGCACGCCTCTCGACGTGTAGACGACATCGAAGGTCTCGTCGAGGACCTGCGGCGCGTCGTAGACGTTCGCGTGGATGAAGCGTGCCGGGATGTCGAGGTCCGCGGCAAGCGTGCGGGCACTCGCGATCGCCTCGTCGCTGAAGTCGACGCCGGTGACGACGGCGCCGAGGCGAGCCCAGGACAGGGTGTCGAGCCCGAAGTGGCACTGCAGGTGGAGGAGCGACCGGCCCGCCACGGAGCCGATCTCCTCGCGCTCGTAGTCCGACAATCGAATTGGGTTGCGACCGTCGCGGAACGAGGCGACGTCGTAGAACGCCGACGGGACGTTGATCCGCGTCAGGGCATTCCAGAGGCGACGGTTGGCGGCGAGCGCGGTACCCGTGTCGGTGGCGTGCCTCGCGGCGGTTGGGCTCTCGTCGGATGCGCTCACCCGTTCAGTCTAGGCTCGGGTCTCGCCGGTCCGGGGGCGATTTTCCGGGCCCGTGATTCATCTCGGGGCATCGGCCTTGAGCCCGAAGCCGCGCGGGAGGCCCCACGAGCGACGCCGGATCCCACCCTGGGCAATGGGTATTGACACGCTCCTCTGACTGTGAGAGCGTTCTCACCAGCCAGGAGTGAGAGCGTTCTCACAATCCCTGGCGGAGCGAGCCGGAGCCGGGCCAAGCCACCGCACCGACGGAGTCGGCCCGAGGCCCGCAGCCGCGGCCCGAAGCCCGCAGCCGCCCGGAGCACCGGAACGACCGCAGTCATCGCCAGCACCGGGTGGCCGCAGCGCAGCCCACCCGACGACCGAACCGTTGCCGCGAGAGGAGCCGAACACGGATGCCTGATCTCACGCCGCTCGTGGACGCAGCCCGCCAGAGCGAGCTCTTCACCGCGCCGCGCCTGGAGGCCGACCTCGCGCGCTTCCTCGGCGAGAAGTCGGACGCCATCCGCGCCCTCGCCCACCGCGTGGCCGGCGGGGAGTTCGAGAACGTCTACTTCGTCGGCGGCGGCGGGTCGTGGGCGAACATGTTCACGGGCACATACCTCCTCGATCGTCTGACGAGCGTTCCCGCCGAGACCCTCACGAGCTACGAGCTCGTCTGGCGGGACCCGGTCCGCCTCGGCCCCAGGAGCCTCGTCTTCCTCGCCTCGTACTCGGGCGCGACCGAGGACACGCTCGCCGCGCTCCGTCACGCGAATGCCCGGGGCGCCCACACCGTCGCACTCGTCCGCCGACGCGCAGCCGGCAGCCCGATGGCGATGGAGGCGGGGACGACGATCGACTACGACTCGACCGCTCTCTACATCCTTCCGCTCGCGACGGTGACCCTGTTCGCGCTCGAGCTCGCGCGTCTGACCGACTCGCCCCGGAAGGCCGAGGCCGAGAACGCCCTCGCGGCGCTTCCCGCCCTCGCCACCACGCTCGGGAAGGCCTACCGCGACGGCGAGGCCGCCGGCCGTGCCGCAGCCGAGCGCTTCCTCTCCGCGACCTCCCTGACCGTCCTCGCCGCGGGGCCCCTGTTCGGCCTCGGCTACAAGTTCGCCCTGACGGTGTTCATGGAGAACATCCGGGTCAACGGCTCGATCGTCGAGTCGGCGGAGTTCCGCCACGGGCCGGTCGAGGCCCTCGAGCGCACGCGGCTTGACGTCGTCGCTCTCGTCGGCACCGACGACTCGCGCGACATGACGCGCCGCGCGATCCGCACGGCCGAGCAGAACGGCGCGCGGGTCCTCGTCATCGATGCCGCGGACTACGACGTCCACCCGCTGCTCGCCCCCTTCGTCCTCCTCGTGCCGCTCCAGTGGTTCACGGTCTACTCCGCGCTGCTGCGCGGCATCACGGACCTCGACGAGCGGGTCTTCATG
Organism: Candidatus Limnocylindrales bacterium; assembly: GCA_036391495.1. GTDB lineage: Bacteria > Chloroflexota > Limnocylindria > Limnocylindrales > CSP1-4 > DASVZT01. Next base: position 4,782 of record DASVZT010000002.1, on the reverse strand, counting down.
GGCCACCGCGTGCTCGCCACCGGACCCGAAGCGACCTGGCCCTAGCCGGCCCCCGAAGCCGCCTGGCCGTCAGGCCGGACGACAGCCCTGCCGATCCCGACCCGAGCTGATCCGAACGAAGGAAGGACACAACCGACCGATGGCCGACACCGCGACACTTCCCCTCCGCCCGCTCCCGACCGTCCGCCGGTCGGGCATCGACCGCGCCCTCGCCGCCCGCACCGAGATCGAGGCGCTGGCCAGGAAGGTCGTCGACGACGGCCTCAGGAACGTCTACATGACCGGCAGCGGTGGCGGCCTGATCACCTTCGGCCACCTGCAATTCGAGCTCGAGCAGGGCACGGCGCGGTTCCCGTCGTTCGCGATCTCGGCGAACGAGCTCATCTACCGCTCACCGGCTGCGCTCGGGAAAGGCTCGATCGTCCTCCTCGCTTCGAACACCGGGACGACTCCCGAGGTCGTCGCGGCGGCGAACTGGGCGAAGGAGAGGGGCGCCTTCGTCATCTCGACGACGAAGAAGCCCGACAGCCCGCTCGCCCAGGCGAGCGACGTGGCCTGGACCTACGGCGACGACAAGGGGATCGGCGATCCCAAGCAGTTCTACCTCGCGCTCTTCGGCCTCGCCCTGCTGCGCGAAACCGGCGACATCGACGCCGGCACGTACGACGGTCGCGTCGCCGCCCTCGAGGCCCTGCCCGACGCCCTCATCGCGGCCGTGCGTGGAACCGAGCCGCTGACCGCGGGCATCGCGGCCGACCTCAAGGACGAGGAGGTCATCTACGTCCTGGGCTCCGGCCCGAACCACTCGACGGCCTACTGCCTGGCCATGTGCTACCTGCAGGAGATGCAGTGGAAGCACGCAGCGAGCTTCGATGCCGCGGAGTTCCTCCACGGCGCGATGGAGGTCGTGACCGACGACGTGCCGGTCATCCTGTTCCTCGGCGAGGAGTCGACGCGGGCGATCGACGAGCGCGCCAAGCGGTTCCTCGACAGCTGGACGGCGAAGCGCCACTACGTCGACGCCCGGGACCTCGATCTGCCGGGCATCGCTGCCGAGCAGCGGCCGTTCGTCTCGAACTTCGCGCTCAACGCCGTGATGTCGCGGATCGCCGAGCAGTTCGAAGCCGCGACGGGCCACGACCTCCAGATCCGGCGCTACATGTTCCGGGTCGAGTACTGAACGTGAAGCTGGCTGGCGTCGGCGACAACGTCGTCGACCGGTACCGGGAGCTCGGGCGCTACTTCCCGGGCGGCCAGGCGCTCAACGTCGCCGTCGGCGCGCAGCGTGCCGGTATCCCGTCCGCCTACCTCGGGGCGATCGGGGACGACGAGGCCGGCCGGGCCGTCCTGGCCGCGATCGAGGCCGAGGGTCTCGACACGGCCCGCCTCCGCGTCCTCCACGGCCCGAACGCCCGCGCCGAAGTCGCCCTCCGCGACGGCAACCGCGAGTTCGTCGGGAGCGACCCCGGTGTCTCGAAGATCCGGCTCGAGCCGGAGGATCTCGCCTACCTCGCCGGCTTCGACCTCATCCACAGCAGCGAGTCGAGCTATCTCGAGGACCAGCTCCATCTCCTCGCGGGGGTGCGGCCCCTCTCGTTCGACTTCTCGGTGCGCCGGGACCCGGCGTACCTCGAACCCCTGCTGCCGCACGTCGCGATCGCGCAGTTCTCACTTGCCGGACTCGACGACGCAGCGACTGAAGCGTGGCTCGAACACATCCATGGGCGCGGCCCGCGGCTCGTCCTGGCGACCCGCGGCGGCTCCAGCGCGGTGCTGTTCGACGGACGCAGGTTCTGGTACCAGCCGACGCTCCCGACGGACGTCGTCGACTCCCTCGGCGCCGGCGATTCGTTCATCGCCCGTTTCCTCGTCGGAGTGATCCGCAACGAGGACCCGGCGGAGAGTCTCGCGGCGGCAGCCCAGGCGGCCGCCCGCACCTGTGGCCATTACGGAGCCTTCGGCTACGGCAGTCCGATCGCTCCGTCGGTCGGATCCACGACATCCACGGAGGCGGCGTCGTGATCCGTTCATCCCGTGTCGTGAGCGAACGATGAAGGAGGAGTCAACGGTGACCTCATCCCTGGTGGACCGGCCCGTGCGCCGGTTCCTCACCCTCGTCGCGGGCGCGGCGATCGTCCTGGCTGCGTGCAGCGGCTCGGCGAGCAGCCCGAGCGCGAGCGAGTCGGCGGCCGCCCCGAGCGATAGCGCGGCGGCGAGCTCCGCGGCGTCGGGGAGCGGTGCGGCGAGCGCATCGGCCGGCGCCAACCTCTCGGGCCAGATCACCTTCCTCGAGAAGTGGCCCGACCCGAACTACGCCCCGTACTTCCAGAAGGTCGTCTCGAACTACGAGGCGGCCAACCCGAACGTCAAGATCGACCTGCAGGCCGTCGGCGACCAGCCGATCAAGGACAAGCTCCGCGTCCTCGCCGCCTCGAAGCAGATGCCCGATATCTACTTCTCGTGGGCCGGCGACTTCACCAAGAAGTTCGTCCGCGGCGGCCTCGCGGCCGACCTGACGAGCGCGCTGCAGGGCACCGATTGGGGCAACTCGTTCGTCCCCGCAGCGCTGCAGGCGTTCACCTATGACGGCAAGGTCTATGGCGTGCCGATCGACCTCGACGCCAAGTTCATGGTCTACAACACGAAGGTCTTCGCGGACAACGGGATCCAGGTCCCGACGACCCTCGAGGATCTCCTCTCGGCCTGCGACACGCTGAAGGGCAAGGGTATCCAGCCCATCGCGTTCGGCAACCAGTACGGCTGGCCCGCGATCCACTACCTGACGCAGCTCAACCCGTACATGGTCCCGGCGACGACGCTCGCGACCGACTACGAGCCGCAGTCCGGCGCCTTCACCGACCCGGGCTACAAGGCCGCCCTCCAGGCGCTCATCGACCTCAACACCCACTGCCTGACCCAGAAGGCGAACGGCATCAGCCATGAGTCCGCCCAGGCCCAGTTCCTCGCCGGCAAGGCCGCGATGCAGTACGTGGAGTCGGTCGAGTTCCCGGTCTTCACCAAGGCGGGCGGCGCATCCGACGCGATCGCCAGCAACTGGGGCTTCTTCAAGCTGCCGGCTCCGAAGGCGGCCGCGGGCGACGCCAACGTCCTCGAGGGCGCGCCGGACGGGCTCCTCGTGAACCCGAACAGCCAGCACATGGACATCGTCCTCGACTTCCTGAAGTACCTCACCAACCAGTCGAACGCCGCTCTCCTGACCAAGATGAACGGCTGGCTGAGCCCGGTGAAGGGATCGGCGACCTCCGACAACGCGTTCCCGCAGCTGATCTCCGTCCTCGACGAGATCAACAAGGCCGATGGCATGGCCATCTGGCTTGACACCGTCACGAACATCAACGTCGCCAACGCGTACCTCAACGGCGCCCAGGCGCTCCTCGACGGCAAGAAGACGACCGACCAGGTCATGTCGGACGTCCAGGCCGGAGCGGCGAAGGCGAAGACCGAGGTCGGTCAGTAGGACAGCGTCACGCGGCGGCGGGCGGACGTCTCGCCCGCCGCCGCGCGCACTCGCCGAAGGGGCACCGATGACGATCGCAGCTCGTCTCAGGAACGCGACGCAGTGGCTCTACGTCCTGCCGGCGCTCCTGCTCGTCGTCGTCTTCGTCTACTACCCGGCGGTCGACAACCTCCGGCTGAGCTTCTTCCAGTGGAGCTCGTTCTCGCCGAAGGAGTCGTTCGTCGGCATCCAGAACTACCAGGACCTCGCGGCCGACCCGGTGTTCTGGAGCGCGCTCTTCAACAACATCGCCTACGCGGTCGTTTCCGTCATCTTCCAGGTCGGCGGCGGCCTCGTCCTCGCGGCCCTCCTCGAGGAGTTCGTGGCGCCGCGCCTGCGCGCCTTCTTCCGGACCGTCTTCTTCATCCCGGCAGTCATGTCGCTGACCGTCGTCGGTTTCCTCTTCTACTTCCTGTACGAGCCGAACTTCGGCATCGTCAACCAGTTCCTGACGGCGATCGGCCTGGGTGACTGGACGCACGCCTGGCTGGGCGAGGAGGGGACCGCCATCTGGTCGATCATCGCGATGAGCCAGTGGCAGTCCATCGGCTACGTGATGGTCCTCTTCATCGTCGCCATCCAGAAGATCCCGCGCGAGCTCTACGAGGCCGCCTACATCGACGGCGCGACGCGCGTCCAGGCCTTCCGGCGGATCACGGTCCCGCTCGTGCAGGAGATGACGGTCCTCATGCTGATCGTCACCATCTCCGGCGCGTTCCTCGTCTTCAACGAGGTCTGGGTCATGACCCAGGGCGGACCGAACAACGCGAGCCACACGCTCGGCAGCTGGCTCTACAAGTCGGGCTTCTTCAACGACCAGCTCGGCTACGCGGCGGCGATCGGCTCGGTCATCTTCCTGATCACCTTCGTCACGTCCGTCATCCAGCTGCGGCTCACCCGCGGCCGGACGGTGCAGTTCTGATGGCCGCCCAGGCGCACGTCGTCTCGGGCAGCTCGAGCGTCGGCGCGGAGATCGCGCGGGGCGTCGGACGCCTCCTCGTCTACATCCTGCTGGTCGTCCTGCTCGTCGCGGTCCTCTATCCGCTGTTCTGGATGGTCATGACGAGCCTCAAGACGAACCAGGAGCTCTTCGGGAGCTCGTGGGCCCTGCCCGCCTCTCCGAACTGGGAGAACTTCGTCGACGCCTGGAACCAGGGCGTGGTCCGCTACATCCTCAACAGCTTCATCGTCACGGCGGCATCCGTCGTCACGACGGTCGGCTTCTCGTCCCTCGCCGCCTACGGGCTGACGCGCCTGCGGATCCC
>DASVZT010000001.1:0-40908 GCA_036391495.1 Candidatus Limnocylindrales bacterium | reverse complement strand
GGGCGTCCTGTACATCCTGGACGAGCCGTCGATCGGGCTCCATCAACGGGACAACGCCAAGCTCATCGCCACGCTCACGCGGCTGCGCGACCTCGGCAACACCGTCCTCGTCGTCGAGCACGACGAGGAGACGATCCGCACGGCCGACTGGGTCCTCGACATCGGGCCACGCGCCGGGGAGCACGGCGGGGAGGTCATCGCCAACGGGCCGCTGGAGGTCATCCTGGCCGAGCCGCGCTCGATCACGGGTGCGTACCTCCGCGGCGACGAGATGGTCGCCATCCCCGGCCGGCGGCGGAACGGGAACGGGAAGTCGCTCGTCGTCCGCGGCGCCCGCGAGCACAACCTCAAGGGAATCGACGTCGCCTTCCCCCTTGGCACCTTCGTCGCAGTGACCGGTGTGTCGGGATCGGGCAAGAGCACGCTCGTGACCGAGGTCCTGTACCGGTCGCTTGCCCGGATCCTCAACGGCTCGCGCGAGGATCCCGGCATGCACGATGCGATCGAGGGCGCGGAGCACGTCGACAAGATCATCGAGATCGATCAGAGCCCGATCGGCCGAACGCCGCGCTCGAACCCCGCGACCTACACGGGTCTCTTCGCGCCGATCCGCGAGCTGTTCGCGGGCGTCCCGGAGGCGCGGCTGCGCGGCTACAAGCCGGGGCGCTTCTCGTTCAACGTGAAGGGCGGCCGCTGCGAGAACTGCAAGGGCGACGGGATCCTCAAGATCGAGATGCAGTTCCTGCCCGACGTCTACGTCACCTGCGAGGTCTGCAAGGGCAAGCGGTACAACCGCGAGGCGCTCGAGATCCACTACAAGGGGCGCTCGATCGCCGACGTCCTCGAGATGACGATCGAGGAGGCGCTCGACTTCTTCTCCGCGGTCCCGACCGTCCACGCCAAGCTCCAGACGCTCTTCGACGTCGGCCTCGGCTATGTCCACCTCGGCCAGCCGGCGACGACACTCTCCGGCGGTGAGGCCCAGCGGGTGAAGCTCGCCACGGAGCTCTCGCGGCGGGCCACCGGGCGGACGCTCTACGTCCTCGACGAGCCGACGACCGGTCTCCACTTCGCCGACGTGGACAAGCTGCTCCAGGTGCTCCACCGGCTCGTCGACGCCGGCAACACCGTCCTGGTCATCGAGCACAACCTCGACGTCATCAAGACGGCCGACTGGATCGTCGACCTCGGACCGGAGGGAGGCGACCGCGGCGGATCGATCGTCGCCGCCGGGACGCCGGAGCACGTGGCGTCGGTCGAGGGATCCGCAACGGGCGAGTACCTGGCGCGCGTCCTGCGTGGCGAACCCCTCGTGCCCCTCAGCGAGATCTCGTTCGCCGACGCTGCCGGGCGAGGGACGCATGAGGCGCCCCGGGCGGTCATCCCCCTGCCGATGCCATCTCGGAAGCGGGCGACCGCGGCGCGCTGAGGCTCTCGCCACGGCTCGCGGCGGGTACCATCGCGACATGCCTGACATCGACTTCGCCTTCCTCGCCGACGCCGCCGACACTTCGCCCGGCCAGAAGTTCAACGTGCTCGGCGGGGGCGTCAGCCGCATCGGCGGGCCCGGCTTCCCGCTGCGTCACCCTCACCTCGCACTCGTGGTCAGCCTCATCGTCACCGCGCCGGAGTTCGACCGCGAGCACGAGATCGCCTTCGTCCTGCTCGGTCCGGACGGCCGCGAGGTGGCGAACGCGACGAGCAACCTGGTCGCGCACGGGACCAATGACGGCGGCGACACGACGCTGACGTTCTCGGTCGACTTCTGGAACCTGACGTTCGAGGCGCCGGGCGACCACACGTTCCGCATCCTCGTCAACGGGTCGGAGCGGAAGCGGCTGCCGCTGTCGGTCGTCCGTCACGTCGAGCAGGGCCCGACGCCGCTCGCGCCGCCACCTCCGCAGAAGTACCAGGCCTGACGATCCCATGGCGCGTCCTGCCGGCCTCGACCGCACGCCGGCTCGCCACGAGATGCCGGCGATCGATGCGGCCGCCATGACCGCGGCGCGCTGGGCCGATCGCCTCCTCGCCGCAGCGGGGGAACGGCATCTCGAGCGTTGGGAGGCGTTCCTCGCGCCCGTCCCGGACCGGCTCCGCGACGGGGAGCTGCGGGACCTCCGTTCCGTGGCACTGCGGGCCCGTGCCGCGTACGGGGCCAAGGACTCGATCCGGGACGCGCTCCCCGACGACCTCGTCGAACCGTTCCGCGACGCTCTCGACGCCCTGTTGAAGGCTCTCGCGCGGCAGCAGACCGACGGATGACGCGCCGGCGGCCGGAGGAGCTCGCCTTCCTCGAGGAGGTGGCCCGCCTGGCGACGTCCGCCCGGACGTGGGACGAGCTGATGGTGACGGTCGTGGACCGGGCGACCGCCGCTGCCGACACCGAGGTCTGCTCCCTCTATCTCATGGATCGCGACGGCGCGGGCGTCACGCTGGCCGCGACGAACGGCCTGCCGGCCTCGCAGGTCGGTGTCGCCCGGCTGTCCCTGGGCGTCGGGATCACCGGGCGCGTGGCACAGGCCCGGGCGCCGATCGTGAGCGACGACGTCCACGCCGACCCGCGCTTCCACTGGCTGCCCGGCGTCGACGAGCCGCGCTACACCTCGATGTGCTCGGTCCCGCTCGTCTGGAACGACGCGGTCGTCGGCGTGCTGAACGTCCAGACCGTGCGGCGTCGCCGGTTCCGGCCGGCCGACGTCCGCTTCCTCGAGACGCTCGCGGCCCTCCTGGCCGGGATCGTCGAGAAGGGCCGGCTCCAGCGCGAGGCTGAGGCGCAGGTCGAGAGCCTGCGCGCGATCGACGAGGCGCGCGCATCGCTGGTCACCGTCGTCACGCACGACCTGCGCACGCCGCTGGCCGTCGTCCGCGGCTCGGTCGAGCTTGCTGCGGCCGCTGCCCGTGCGGCGGGGACCGACGCGGCCGACCGCTGGGAGCGGGAGGCGCTGCGACAGGTGGACCGGATCGACCGCACGATCGACTCGATCATCGCCGGCCTGCGCGCGCTGCGCGAGGAACCGCCGCGGCTCCATCCGATCGACGTCGTCGCCGTCGTCGATCGCACCATGGCGACGCTCGCCCCGATCCTGCGCCGCCACGAGCTCCGCGCCTCGTTCCCGGTCCGCCCGCTCGTGGCGATGGCGTCCGAGGAGCCGCTGGGTCGCGTCCTCGAGTACCTGCTCGAGAACGCGGCGAAGTACGGCCGCGCGAACGGCCGCATCGAGGTTGCCGGGTCGATCGCGGGCGATCACCTTCGGCTGTCCGTCGCCGACGACGGCCCGGGCATCCCGCCGGAGTGGCGCGAGTCGATCTTCGAGCCGTTCGTGCGGCTGGCCGATTCGCCGCGCGGCGCCGGCATCGGCCTCTTCGCGGCCCGCCGGATCGCGCGCTCGATGGGCGGCGACGTGCGGATCGAAGAGAACGTGGAGAACGAGAAGAACGATGAGAGCGATGAGGGCGGACGGCTGGGCGGTTCGCGCTTCGTCCTCGACCTGTCCGCCGTGAGGCCCGGAGGGTCTCAGGCGGAGTAGGCGGCCTCGCCGTGGACGGCGACGTCGAGCCCGAGGAGCTCTTCGTGCACCGGCACGCGCAGGCCGAGTGCGAGGTCGACCGCCTTCACGATGACGAGCGTCCCGGTCGCCGCGAAGGCGATCGTGGCGCCGACCGCGACCAGCTGGATCCCGACCTGTCCGAGGTTGCCCTCGATGGCCCCCGCCGTGCCGCCGATCGCCGCCACCGCGAGGACGCCGGTCATGGTCGCGCCGAAGATGCCGCCGACGCCGTGGACGGCGAAGACGTCGAGCGCGTCGTCGATGGCGAGTCGCTCGCGCAGGAGGGTCGCCGCATAGCAGATGGCGCCGACGGCAAGCCCGATCACGACCGCGCCGCCGGCCGAGACGTAGCCCGAGGCGGGCGTGATGGCGACGAGGCCGGCGACAGCGCCGCACGCGGCGCCGATGACGCTCACCTTGCCCCTGTGGACGTAGCCAGCGAGGACCCACGTGAGCGTCGCGGCGGCCGCGGCCGTGTTGGTCACGACGAGCGCGTTGGCCGCCTGCCCGTCGGCTGCGAGCGCCGAGCCCGCGTTGAAGCCGAACCAGCCGAACCACAGGATCCCGGCCCCCAGGACGGTCATGGTGACGTCGTGGGGCTCCATCGATTCGTCCGTGCGCGTCCTGCGCCCGATCACGAGCGCGGCGACCAGGGCGGAGACGCCCGACGCGATGTGGACGACCGTGCCGCCCGCGAAGTCGAGCGCACCGAGGCGATGGAGCCAGCCGTCGGGCGACCAGACCCAGTGGGCGAGCGGGGAGTAGACGAACGTCGACCAGAGGGCGGTGAAGATGACGAACGAGAGGAACCGCTTGCGCTCGGCGAACGCGCCCGAGATGAGCGCCGGCGTGATGGCCGCGAACATGAGCTGGAAGGCTGCGAACAGGACGAAGGGGATGCGCGGGCTGTAGGCGGGGTTCGGGTCGAGGCCGACGCGGGCGAAGCCGGCGAAGTCGAGTCCGCCGACGAGCCCGAGGCCACGGACGTCCGGGCCGAAGGCGAGCGTGAAGCCCCAGAGGACCCAGACGACGCTGACGATCGCCAGGCCGAAGAAGCTGTGCATGATCGTCGAGAGGACGTTCTTGCGGCGAACGAGGCCGCCGTAGAAGAACGCCAATCCTGGAAGCATGACCATGACCAGTGCCGTCGCCACCAGCAGCCAGGCAGTCGCGCCGGTGTCCATCGCCCCGCACCTCCCGATCGGCCGTCTGCGACGGCGCCGGGCCGAGGATGGCGCCTGCGTCGCCGCGGGTCAGGTGGACCGACGGGAAGGAACGGGGAACGCGAGGGTTACGGGCAGGCGCCGGTCGGTTACGGCTCGGTGACGGGAGGTCGCGTGGACGTCCCGGGTCGCGCCGACGTCGCGTCGATCCGGTAGCCAGCTCCCCGGACCGCGACCGGCTCCGGGGCGCCGGCCGCGCGGAGCTTCGCGCGCAGACGCGCGAGATGAGGCTTGAGCCACGAGCGGTCCGGCGAGGCGACGCCCGGCCACGCGGCGGCCATCAGCTCGTCCGCCTCGACGATCTCGCCGGCCCGCTCCACGAGACAGGCCGCGAGTCGCACCTCGATCGCGGTCAGAGCGAGAGGCTCGTCGCGCCAGCGCAGCTCATGGCGCGCCGGGTCGATCGTCCAGGGTCCTCGCCCCGGCCGCCTGGGCCGGCGCCGGGTGACCGCGCGGATACGGGCGAGCAGCTCGTCGCCGCTGAAGGGCTTGCGAACGTAATCGTCGGCCCCGGCATCGAGGAGCTCGACGGTCACGGTCGCGTCCGTCTCGCCCGACACGACCAGGATCGGCACATCGCTCTCGTCGCGGATCCTGTGGCAGACGGCGGCGCCGTCGAGGCCCGGCATCGCGAGATCGAGCAGGACGACGTCCGGCCGCTCCTCGCGGAATCGCCGCACGGCCTCGTCGCCGTCGTACGCGGCGACGATCCGGTGACCGGCAGCTCCGACGAGGCCACCGATCACCCCGACCATGGCGGGCTCGTCGTCGACGACGAGGATCCGCAGCGACCGTTCTCTCACGGCTGGACATCCTAGACTGGCCGCGATGAACGACCGGCTCGGCTGGCTCTCGATCCTCCTCCCCGTGGCGGTCATCGGCGGGATCGAGGTCCTGAGCGACACGATGCTCGACCCGTACCTGCCCTTCCCATGGGACACCGTCGTCGTGCTGACCGTCATCGGCCTGTTCGGCTTCATCTACTGGAGGATCGCCGTCGACCGGACGCGCGCCCTCGCGTCGGCGCTGGCGGCCCGCAACGCCGAGCTCGAGCAGCGCAACCGAACGGCCCGCGCGCTCCATCACGTCAGCGTCGCCATCGCTGCACTGGCGGACATCGACCAGGTCGTCCAGGCCGTCGTCGACCAGGCCCGCCGGCTCCTCAACGCCGACGTCGCGCTCCTCGTCCTGACCTCGGGCGACCAGAGCACCCTGCGCGCGGGGAGCGGCCCGCCCGGCGCGATCGACCCCGACGCGGACCGCGGCGGCTCCGACGTCGTGCGCTTCGTCGACCCGTCGCTCGTCGCCGTCCGTCTCGCGGCGCCGCTCCAGCGCGGCGGCCAGACGAACGGGCTGCTCGTCGTCGGCTGCTCCGAGCCACGCAGCTTCGACGTCGACGACGTGGAGGCGCTCTCGTCGCTCGCGAACCAGGCCGCGATCGCGCTCGAGAACGACCGACTGCAGGGACGGCTGCGCGAGCTGGCCGTGGTGACCGAACGCGAGCGGATCGCACGCGAGATGCACGACGGGCTCGCCCAGGTCCTCGGCTATGTCAACACGAAGTCACAGGCGGTCGAGACGCTCCTCGCCAGCGGCCGTGTGCCCGAGGCGCGCGGTCAGCTCGCCGAGCTCGCCGCCGCCGCCCGCTCGGTCTACGTCGACGTGCGTGAGGCGATCCTCGGCCTGCGGAGCCCCATCCGCCCCGAGGTCGGGCTGGTCGGTGCCATCGAGGAGTACGCGGCGCGGTTCGCGGAGGCCTCGAAGCTGGTGGCGCGCGTCGACGCCACGCCCGGCGCGCGGGCCAGGGAGCTGCCCGCCCCGGTCGAGGCGCAGGTCTTCCGCATCGTGCAGGAGGCTCTCACGAACGTCAGGAAGCACGCCTCGGCGCAGCGCGTCTCGGTCTCGCTCGACGTCGCAGATGACGAGCTGCGCATCGCGATCGCCGACGATGGCCGCGGGTTCGACCCGGAGGCGGTCCCGTCCGGCGACTGGCCGCACTTCGGGCTCGAGGCGATCCGGGAGCGGGCCGCCGAGATCGGGGGCGAGGTGTCCTGGACGATGGGTGAGACAGCGGCTGGGCGCGCGGACGTCGGCGGCATGAACGTCGGCGGCATGGACGTCGGCGGCACGGTGGTCGGCGGCACGCGGCTGACGGTCACGGTGCCGTTGCGGCCCGCGACGACCGGCGCAGGTCGCGACCGCATGACGGGAGCCGCGTGATGCGCATCGCACTCGCCGACGATCACGTCCTGTTCCGGGACGGCGTGTCGTCCCTGCTGACGGCCTGGGGACACGAGGTCGTGGGGCATGCGTCGGACGGCGCCGAGGCCGTCGCACTCGTGGACCGGCTTCATCCCGACCTCGTGCTCATGGACGTTCGCATGCCCGGGATGAGCGGTCTCGAGGCGACCCGCCGGATCGCCCTCCGAGACCCGGCGGTCTCGATCGTCATGCTCACCGTCAGCGAGGACGAGGACGACCTGTTCGAGGCGATCAAGAGCGGGGCCCGCGGCTACCTCCTCAAGAACCTCGAGGCGCGCCAGCTGCGCTCGATGCTCGACGCCGTCGGGCGCGGCGAGGCGGCGATCAGCCCCGCGACGGCGGCACGCATCATCGGCGAGCTCGCGCGTCCCCCGGCGCCCGCCGGACCGGATCGCCTGACCGATCGCGAGATCGAGGTCCTTCGCCTGGTGACCGAGGGCCTGCGGAACAAGGAGATCGCGGCGCGACTCGGGATCAGCGAGAACACCGCCAAGTTCCACCTGCGCAACATCCTCGAGAAGCTCCACGCGGAGAGCCGAACCGAGCTCGCCGCGCGGGCCGTCCGCGAGGGCCTGGTCGACACGGGGCGATCCTCCGAGAGCTGACGTGTCCGAGGGCTGACGCGTCCGAGGCCCGACGTGGGCGATCCATCGCCTGCTGACCGGCCGGCCCGCCGGGCGCGGGCCGAATGGCCTGCCATCCCTACCCGGTCGAGCGGGCGGCCCTCCCGCCCGGGCGAGGGTGGTCCCGCCGCGACGTCGCACAGATGCTGTCGCACGTCACCGAGAAGGAGGCGTGCATGGGCTATCGGATCGAGGTCGACCACCGAGGCTGTATCAACTGCGGCGTCTGCATGGACGTCTGCCCGGTCGAGGCGCTCGACATGAGCCGCCCGGTGGCCCCGGGCGTCGAGACGGCGCTCACCGGCGGTTCGCCGCTGCCCTGGATGATGGAGCGCCCGGTCCAGGTCGGGGAGTGCATCGGCTGCGGCATCTGCATCCGCGAGTGCCCGACGGTCGTCATGACGCTCAATGCCGACAAGGGTCTCGAAACCCCGCTCGCTCCGCGACAGGGCCCGATCACCCGTCCAGGCGGCGACGGCGACGGCTGGATCCCGCTCTCCGAGGTGACGCGCGAGGCGCTCAAGCCGAATCACCCCTCGCCCTGGGGCGACCTGTTCACCTGGCGGACGCGCGAGCGGCCGCAGCCATGGCAGGTGTGGAGCTCGATGGTGTCGGACGCGCCGGCCAACCCCGTGGCTCCCTGCCAGACCGCGTGCCCTGCCGGGACCGACGCCGGCCGCTATGTCGGTCTCGTGGCCCAGGGTCGCTACGACGATGCCTACGCCGTGGCCGCCGAGGTCAACCCCTTCCCGTCCGTGTGCGGCTGGATCTGCACCGCCCCGTGCGAAGCCGCCTGCCGCCGGGGGACCCTCGACGAGCCGATCTCGATCCGGAACCTCAAGAGGTTCGCGGTCGAGTCGGGCAAGCTCCCAGCCGTTCCCGCGCCCCGCGTGCGTCGATCGGACAAGGTAGCCATCGTCGGCGGTGGACCCGCCGGCATGTCGGCCGCCTACTACCTCGCCCGCCTCGGCTACCCGGTCACGGTCTTCGAGGCGATGCCCGTGCCGGGAGGCATGATGGCGATCGGGATCCCCGAGTACCGGCTGCCGCGCGAGGTGATCGGCGAGGAGATCGCCCGGATCGCGGGCCTCGGCGTCGATCTTCGCCTGAACACGGCGATGGGGCGCGACTTCACGCTCGGCGATCTCGAGGCCCAGGGCTATCGCGCCGTCTTCCTCGCGACCGGTGCATCGAAGAGTCGCCGGCTCGGCATCCCTGGCGACAACCTGACCGGCGTCGTACCGGCCACGCTGTTCCTGAAGCGCGTCAATCTCGGCGAGAAGCCGCGCCTGTCCGGCTCGGTCGTCGTCGTCGGGGGTGGCTCGACCGCGATGGACGCCGCGCGCTCCGCCTGGCGGAGCGGCGCGAGCTCGGTGACCATCGTCTATCGCCGCGGCAGGTCCGAGATGCCGGCCCAGGTCGAGGAGATCGAAGCCGCCGAGCGCGAGGGCGTCCGCATCCGGACGGGTCTCGCTCCGGCCGAGGTCATCGGCCGCGACGGGACGGTCGTCGGGCTGCGCTGCCAGGAGCAGCGGCCGACGGACCGCACCGACGGCGGGCGGATCGCCTGGGAACCCGTTCCGGGCTCGGACGAGGACCTGCCCGCCACGACGATCCTCGTGGCGGTCGGCGAGGAGCCCGACCCGTCGATCCTGCCCGAAGGGGCGGGGATCGAGGTGAGCGCCTTCGCCGGCATCGTCGCCGACCCGAAGACGCTCGCCACGGGCCGCGCCGGCATCTTCGCCGGGGGCGACGTCGTCTCGGGACCGAAGACGATCATCGACGCGGTCGCCTCCGGGCGCCGCGCCGCAGCCTCGATCCACGGCTATCTCGCCCGTGCGATCGACCCCGAGGGCGAGATCCTGCGCACCGTCCGATACGAGACGGCCCCCGAGCGGCGTCTCTCCATCGACATCGCGCCCAAGGCGCGTGCCCACCAGCCGCTTCCGGTCGTCGAGCCCGGCTCGTTCGCTCCGAACCAGCGCAACTTCGACGAGGCGACCGCCCGGTCGGAGGCCTCCCGCTGCTTCCGCTGCGACGCGGTCTACGGCTGTCCGACGGTCGAGGTCCGCGCGGGACGCGGCCCCCGGCAGGCCGATGTCGTTCCGCCCACGAACTCCAACACACTCACCCCGGCCGGCGAGGAGCCGGCGATCGCAGGAGGGACTCGATGACACCCGACCAGGTAGCGGGACTGTTCAGCGCCGGCGAACAATTCGTCGAGGGCACGATCGCGGCGGCGCTGGTCGTCCTGTGGATCGCGGCACTCGGCCTGCACGTCGCGCGGCCGTTCATGGTCCGCAGCACCGAGAAGTTCACGCTCCGCCTCGGAGCCGACCTCTGGTGGATCATCTACGTTGGGCTGCGCGACATCTTCCTCGTCCAGGTGTTCCTCGGCAGCTTCATCTTCTTCTACCCGGATGTCCTGCGGGCCGACCAGCTGCCGGTCACGGGCAGCCTCGCGGCCGTCTGCGCGTTCGCGGTCATGCTCATCAAGCTCACGACCCGCAACGATGGGGATCCGTATTGGTTCCGCTGGCAGTTGGTGCTCCTGGCCGTCGGAGCGACCCTCTACGTCGTGCCGTACATCATCGGCGTCCAGGCGACGCTCCTGACGGGTCAGCACGTCAGCGTCATCGTGCCCGGACTCGTCACCTCGACGAACACCGCCGTCGCGATCCCGCTCGGCTACCTGTCGGCCGTCCTCGTCGGCGTCCTCGGGCTCGTCGCGGTCGGATACAACCTCCGCATCGCCGGCCGCCGGCCGACGATCGGCGCCTAGGAGGACGATCGATGAAACCGCTCAACGCCGACGACCTCGCGACCGCCCTCACGTCCGGTGGCGCCGGGTGGATGGTCCTGTCCATCGCCGCCATCCTGCCGATCCTCTGGTCGTTCACGCTGGTCGTTCATTTCGCTCGCCCGTACGTCGTGCGCTTCCTGCAGGGCCTGACGCTCAGGTTCGGCGGCGACGTGTGGTGGCTCTCGTACGTCCTCATGCGCGACGCGCTCCTCGTCGTCACGCTCGGGCTCAGCATGATCTTCCTCTACCCCAACCTGTACCTGAAGGGCGGCGGCCTTCCCATCACCGCGCCGATCTCGGTCGTCCTCCTCCTCTGGGCCCTGGTCGTCAAGCTCGTCCGCGACATGGATGACGACCCGGCGACGTTCCGGCTCGTCAGCATCCTGCTCGTCGTGGCCTCGGTGCTGTACATCGTCCCGCAGGTCTACGGCCTCGAGGACACCAGCGATCCCGCCTTCGCGGCGATCGCGGCCGGCCTGACCAGCACGAGCAACCTCGACCTCGCCAAGCCCATTCTCTGGGGCAGCATCGCCGTGTTCGCCCTGACGGCGGCCGGGATCTTCGTGCGGTTCCTGCTCGGGATGACCCGTCCCGCCGTCACCTCCTCTCGCGGCTCCGAGCCGTCAGGCGAGGTGGCCAAGGCATAGCGATCCGAGACCAGGGCGGGCGGCCGCGCCGTCCGCCCTGTGCCGTCCGCCCTGTGCCGCCCCCGCCTGCGCCTCCCCCCGCTCAGTAGAGCCAGGGGATGAGGCGACGCGTCCGTTTCCTGTAGGCCTCGTAACCGGGATACCGGCCCACGAGCCACGCCTCCTCGCGGCGCGACTTGAGATCGAAGAAGGCGAGCAGGACGAACGCTCCGGCGATGGCGAGCGGCGCGGCAGTCAGCAGACCCCAGGCGAGCGCGCCCAGGACGAGCCCGCCGTAGATCGGGTGGCGGACGAGCCCGTACGACCCGGTCTCCACGAGTTGCGCGTCGTCCTTCGGCCGGGGGAGCGGCGTGACGTTCGACCCGAGGTCGCGAATGCCGCCGACCGCGAGGACGAGCCCGGCCAGGCCGACGAGACCGGCGAGGACGGTCGTCGCCGCGCGGAGGCCGTCGGTCCACGCGGGGCCGCTGAAGCCGGCCGCCGCGATGGCGAGGAGCAGGACGCCCTGCGCGAGGACCCAGCCCTCGCCCCGGGGACCGAGCGTGGGGAGACGCGTCACGGCGACATCGTAGACCTCGCGTCGGTCCTGGCCCTGGCGGCGGGCCCCGGCACGGAGCCCAGCTCGCCAGGCGAGAACGCCTCGAGCAGGAAGGGCGAGGGTGCCGCCGGGTCGTAGACGAGTGTCAGGGAGCGGCGGGCGCGGGTCCACGCCACGTAGGCGAGGCGCCGCTCCTCCTCGAGGGCGCGTTCGGGCTCCAGGGCCTCGCTGACCGACCTGGCGCTCGGGAAGCGCCCCGCCTCGAGCCCGACGACCGCCACGTGGTCGAACTCCAGGCCCTTCGACGCGTGGGCGGTGGCGAGGGAGAGGGCAGCGTCCTCGCGCGCCAGCTCCCGCAGGAGACGCCGCCTGTCGCGGATGGCGGCGACGAGGGCCGCCGCGCTCGGGAACGGGGCCGCCCACGCGAGGATCGCAGCGGCGACCTCGACCGGGCGAGGCGGGCCGATCCCGTCCGCCTCGCGGCTGCCCGCCTCGCGGAGGTCCGCCTCCGGGCCGTCGGTC
This sequence comes from Candidatus Limnocylindrales bacterium, assembly GCA_036391495.1. GTDB lineage: Bacteria > Chloroflexota > Limnocylindria > Limnocylindrales > CSP1-4 > DASVZT01. The sequence continues at coordinate 28,742 of DASVZT010000001.1, read as the reverse complement.
TCCGCGGGGTCCCCTTCCTGTTCGGCCAGGCGCCGGCGGATCGCCTCCAGCGCGGCCAGGAGGTCGGCGCCGTCGGGCGTGCTCTCCACGAGGGACAGCACCTCGTCGAGGCACGGTGCGTCGAGCAGCAGCTGGATCCGCGGCGGCCGGAACGGGATCCCGCGTTCGAGCGCCACGGCGACCGCGGGAAGGAGCTCGCGGTTCGTCCGGGCGAGGATGGCCCGGGACGCCTCGTCGTCCGGCCACGAGTCGAGCACGTGCCCGGCCCGCGCGGCGTCGTCGGACGCATCCGGCGCGAGCACGAGCCGGCCGCTCGCCCGAGGTCCCGCCTGGATGCGCTTGGCGAACCGCTCGGTGTTCCACTCGATGAGCCGGACTGCTCGCTCGACGACAGGGCGCGGACAGCGGTAGTTCGTCACGAGGTCGACCCGCCGCAAGCCGGGAAGAAGGTCGCCCAGCCCGAGGACGCGCCGGACGTCCGCGAGGCGCCAGCCGTAGATCGATTGGTCGTCGTCGCCCACGAGGAAGATCCGGTTGGCCGGGGCGGCCAGGACGAGGGCGAGCCGCAGCTGGGTCCGGTCGACGTCCTGCGCCTCGTCCACGAGGAGGTGGGCACATCGCCCACGCCATCGGGCCAGCAGTCCACCGTCGCTCTCCAGCAGAGGGACGGTGCGAGCGACGAGGTCGTCGAAGTCGACGCCGCCGGCCGCGGCGATCGCCTCCTCGTAGGCGACGAACGCGCGGGCGACCGGGCCGGGGTCGATGCTCGCGCGGATCTCGGCGGCGGTGACCGCGAGGTCGAGCTTCAGGCGCGAGAACGCCGTGTCGAGTCGCCGCCTGTCGGCCGGGGAGGCGCGCGGGAAGAGCTGGCCCAGCAGCTCGTCGCGCTCGATCAACGGGTCGACGGAGACGCCGGCGTCGACCAGGATCTCCCGTCCGAGAGCGTGGAATGTCCGGACCCGCACGCCGTCGGCCGGTACGCCGAGCGGCGAGAGCGCCGGGCCGAGCCGTTCCCCGAGTTCCTCGGAGGCGCGCTTGTTGAACGTGATCGCGCAGATCGTCGCGGGGTCGGCACCCATGTCGACGAGCCAAGCGACGCGGGCGACCAGCGTGGTCGTCTTGCCGCTGCCGGCCGGCGCGACGCACAGGATGGGACCGGGTGGGGCCGTCGCCGCTGCGCGCTGGTCGGGCGCCAGCCGGTCGAGGCGTACCGCGACGGCGCGGTGGAGCTCCATCGCCGCATCATGCCGGCCCGGGCCCATCGCTCCCTTACCGCTCGATCAACGCCCACTCATCTCCCGACTACGATTGGTCCGTGACCGAGCCTTCGAGCCCCCTCCGGGCGACCCTCGCGAACCTGCCGACGCGGCCCGGCGTCTACCTCATGAAGGACGCCGGGGGGACCGTCCTCTACGTTGGCAAGGCGCAGAACCTGCGCAGCCGCGTCCGGAGCTACTGGCAGAAGCAGGCCCCCGGCGGCGAGATCCACCGCATCCGCAGCGTCATCGACCGTGTCGTCGACGTCGAGTACACGCTGACGGACTCCACGTCCGAGGCGCTCCTGCTCGAGGCGAACCTCATCAAGCGCTTCAAGCCGCGCTTCAACGTCCGCCTCAAGGACGACAAGAGCTATCCGTACATCAAGGTCACGCTGCAGGACGACTTCCCGCGCATCGAGCGCACCCGGAAGCTGCCCAACGACGGCAGCCGCTACTTCGGACCGTACGCGAGCGCGACCTCGGTCGACGAATCGATGAACCTGATCCGGCGCCTCTTCCCGTTCCGGACGTGCACGATCGAGATCCGCGACGGAGTCCGCGCTCTGCCGCGGCCCTGTCTCCTGTATCACATCAAGCGTTGCCAGGGACCATGCATCGGGGCGATCTCGAAGGAGGCCTACCGCGCCGACATCGCCCAGATCGAGCTCTTCCTCGAAGGCCGCCAGGAGGCCCTCGTGCGCACCCTCCAGAAGGAGATGGAGGCCGCGGCGGAGGCGACCCGGTACGAGCGGGCGGCGGCGCTGCGCGACAAGATCCGCGCCATCGAGCGGACGACCGAGGCGCAGAAGATGGCCGCGTTCGCGCGGACGGAGCTCGATCTCCTGGGTCTTGCGCGAAGGGGCAACCAGGCCGCGGTGCAGCTCTTCACGGTCCGCGGCGGCAAGCTCGTCGGGCGCGACGTGTTCCTGCTCGATGCCCTGTCGGACGCACCCGACGAGGAGGTGCTCGCCAGCTTCATCCAGCAGTACTACACGCGCGCCACCTCGATCCCGCCGCGGGTGCTCGTCCCCGTCCCGATCCCCGAGGCGGCCGACGTCGAGGCGTTCCTCGCCTCGCGCCGCGGTCGCGACGTCCACCTGCACGTTCCGCGGCGCGGCGAGAAGCGCGAGCTCATGGACCTGGCGGCGCGCAATGCGGCCGAGACGCTCGCGCGCGAGGAGGCGCGCTGGCTGGCCGACCACGGCCGGACGCTCGAGGCCCTCGAGGGGCTCGCCGACGCGCTCGGTCTCGCCGGGCCGCCGTTGCGCATCGAGTGCTACGACATCTCGAACTTCCAGGGCGCCGAGTCGGTCGGCAGCATGGTCGTCTTCGAGGACGGCCGCCCGAAGTCGAGCGAGTACCGGCGCTTCCGGATCCGCACGGTCGCGGGGCCGAACGACTTCGCCAGCCACCAGGAGGTGCTCCGGCGTCGCTTCCGGCGCGCGGCGGCCTCGGAGGAAGGGGGCGTCGAGGACGTCCGCTGGCGCATGCCCGACCTCGTCGTCATCGACGGCGGCAAGGGCCAGGTCAGCGCCGCCAAGGAGGTCCTCGACGAGATCGGGCTGCACGACCTGCCGGTCGTCGGGCTCGCCAAGGAGCGCGAGGAGCTCTTCCCGCCCGGCGCATCGGAGCCGGTCCTCCTGCCGCCCACGTCACCGGCGCTCTACCTCGTCCAGCGCCTCCGCGACGAGGCCCACCGGTTCGCCATCGCCTACCATCGCGACCTCCGGGCGAAGCGGGCGGTCCGGTCGGCGCTCGATCAGCTGCCGGGGGTCGGCCCGAAGCGCAAGCGCGAGCTCCTCAAGGTCTTCGGCTCGGCGAAGCGGATCCGCGAGGCGCCGGTCGAGCAGATCGCCGCCGTGCCGGGGATCGGCGCCGCGCTCGCGGAGCGCATCAAGGCGGGCCTGGCGGACTGACGGCGGCTGCAACGCTGCCGCTTCGGACGCGTCGCGTCTCGGCGTCGGGCCATCCCTTTCCTGTATCATCCGCCGGCGATGCGACGTCTTGCCCCAATCCTCATCGTGGTCATCGGCCTGGCCGCGCTGGTCCTGGATTTCTGGCCGAATCTCAACCTGCCGGCCTTCGCGGACCCCAACGGCGGGACACGCAAGGTGGAGACGAGGCTCGGCCTCGACCTCCAGGGCGGCCTGCGCGCCGAGTACCAGGCGCTCCCGGCCGGCGGCAAGACGCCCGGCCCGAGCGACCTCGAGACGATCCGCAACATCGTCGAGCGGCGCGTCAACTCGACCGGCGTCGCCGAGCCGGTCGTCCAGACGCAGGGCACCGACCGTATCGTCGTCGAGCTGCCCGGCGTCACCGACACGGAGGCCATCCGCAAGCTCGTCGGCACGACCGGCCGACTCGACTTCGTCCCGCTCCCGGCCTCCGTGTACGGCACGGGCAGCGCCCCCGGCAAGCAGCAGGCGGTCCAGGGGCAGCCGCTGCCGACGCCGGAGCAGCCCCTGTTCGCCGGCGACCAGATCGCGTCGGCCAACCCCGGGACCGACGACAAGGGAGCGCGCGCCGTCGCCTTCACCCTGAAGGACCAGGGGTCGAAGCTCTTCGGCGACTACACCAGCAAGCACGTCGGCGAGTTCTTCGCCATCGTCCTCGACGGGACCGTGGTCTCGGCGCCGGTCATCCAGAGTGCGATCACCGGCGGATCGGGGATCATCACGGGTGGCGGTCCCGGCGGCTTCTCGGTGACCGAGATGAACAGCCTCATCACGGTCCTCCGCTACGGCTCCCTCCCGTTCCCGATCCGCGAGCTCTCGAGCTCGAACATCAGCGCGACGCTCGGCAAGGACTTCCTCACCCAGACGCTGCTCGGCGGCGCGATCGGGATCCTGCTCGTCCTGCTCTTCATGCTCTTCTACTACCGGCTGCCGGGCCTGATCGCCGACGGAGCGCTCCTGTACTACGCGCTCGTCGTCCTGGCCGTCTTCCGGCTGATACCGGTGACGCTCACCCTGGCCGGCATCGCGGGCTTCGTGCTCTCGGTCGGCATGGCGGTCGACGCGAACATCCTCATCTTCGAACGGACGAAGGAGGAGCTGCGCGTCGGCAAGAGCCTTCCATCGGCCATCGAGGCCGGCTTCAGCCGAGCCTGGAACTCGATCCTCGACTCGAACGTCTCGAGCCTCATCACGGCGGGGATCCTCTTCTGGTTCGGCTCGTCGACGATCCGCGGCTTCGCGCTCGTCCTGATCATCGGTGTCCTGACGTCGATGTTCACGGCGATCACGGTGACCCGCACGATCCTCCGCTACGTCGTGAAGCAGGACGCGGCCCGCAAGGCATGGCTCTTCGGGGTGACCGAGGAGGAGTTCGCGACGCGGCCGACCGCGGTGCGCGGTCGGTACGGGGAGGCGCGCGGGCGTGTTTGATGTCGTCGGCAAGAAGAAGTACTTCTTCGCCTTCAGCCTCCTCATCACGGTCCCGGGCTTCATCTTCATCCTCCTGACGCTCCTGACGGGCGGCAAGGAGGGGCTCCAGTTCACGATCGACTACACCGGTGGGACGGTCTGGGAGCTCAAGTTCGCCGACGCGAACGTCACCCCCGACCAGGTCAAGGCGACGCTCGCAGCGAACGGACTGGCCGACTCGACCGTCGTCCGGACGAGCGACGGCTACCTGCTGATCCGCACCTCGGCTACGCCGCTCGAGGACGTCACGCCGACGCCCCAGCCGAGCACCTCGCCGTCCCCGTCGGCCCCGTCGGCCTCGGCCGGCGCCTCGGCATCGACGGGGGCTTCCGCCTCGCCTGGCGCATCGGCGGCGGTGTCCGCCTCCCCGGGCGCCTCCGTCTCGGCGTCTCCGTCAGCGTCCCCCAGCGCAACACCGGCGACGGCCGTCATCCCGATCCCGAGCACCGGGCCGCTCGGCCAGGTCGCGACGGCGCTCCAGAAGGAGCACGGCCCGATCTCGGACCAGCGTGAGCTGACGACGGTCGGCGCCGTCGTGAGCGGCGACCTCATCAACCAGGCGATCCTGCTGATCATCGTCGGATCCCTCGGGATCCTGCTCTGGGTGACGTTCCGCTTCCGCGACGTCAAGTTCGGCGTCACCGCGATCGTCGCGCTCGTCCACGACGTCATCGTTGTCGTCGGCACGTTCGCCGTCCTGGGCACGCTCTTCCATGTCCAGGTCGATGCCCTGTTCGTGACGGCGATGCTGACGATCATCGGCTTCAGCGTGCACGACACGATCGTCGTCTTCGACCGCGTGCGCGAGAACAAGGCGCGCCACGCGGGCGAGCCGATCGCCGCAATCGTGAATCATTCGATCCTGCAGACGTTCGGCCGCTCGATCAACACGAGCCTGACCGTCGTCATCACACTCGTCGCGCTCCTCCTGTTCGGCGGCTCGGCGATCACGTACTTCGTCCTCGCGCTCCTCATCGGGATCGTGTCCGGGACGTACTCGTCGATCTTCAACGCCGCCCCGCTCGTGGTCGTGTGGCAGGAGTGGGAGGACCGGCGCCGGAGCCGTCTCCTGGCCGCCGCGCGGCCGACGCGACGCGCGTCCGCCTGATCCTGCTGGTGTCCGACCGATCGGCGCGGGTGCCGCCCCGTCGATCGCTCGGCGCTTGAGCGCAGTCGACCGCGCGATGAGCGACAGGAGAGTCGCCGTGAAGCCGGCCGCGGTAGCCTGAGGACGTGCTCGAACCGCGCTATCGCTGGCTGTTCCCGACCGACGTGACGCTCGATGAGGGCGCGCTCGCGGCGGGCGCCGACCTCGGCCTGTCACGGCGGGTGGTGGCGTTGCTCGCCGGGCGGGGAGTTCGCGACGCGGCCGCCGTCGCGGCCTTCTTCGCCGCGCCTGAGGACGGTCTCCACGATCCGCTCCTGCTGCCGGACGCCGACGTCTTCCTTGGCCGGATCCGCCAGGCGCGCGCGACGGGTGAGCGGATCCTCGTCTTCGGTGACTTCGACGCGGATGGCCTGACCGGGCTCGCGATCATGGCGTCGGCGCTGCGTGACGTGGGCTGCGACGCCGCGCCCTACGTGCCGAGTCGCCTCGACGAGGGACACGGCCTGTCGATGCGGGCGGTCGAGGCGGCTGCAGCCGATGGTCGCGCCGTCATCGTCACGGTCGACTGTGGGACGACGAGCCATGCAGAGATCGCGGCCGCGCGCGAGCGGGGGATCGAGGTCCTCGTCACGGACCATCATCACGTTCCCGCGACCCTGCCGCCGGCTCTCGCAGTCGTCAATGCGCATCGGCCGGACAGCCGGTACCCGGATCCGCGCCTCGCGGGGAGCGGGATCGCCTTCAAGCTCGCGTTCCTGCTGCTGGCCGATCTTCCCGATGGGCGCGCCCGAGGCCTCGCTCTCGCGGAGCTTGCGGCGATCGGCGCCGTCGCGGACGTCACACCCATCCTCGGCGAGAACCGCGCCATCGCGCGGCTCGGTCTTGCCCGGATGCGCACAGCGCCGCGGCCCGGCCTGGCGGCCCTGCTCGCCCGGGCCGGCGTCGCTCCTGCCTCGGTCGACCTCGAGACGATCGCCTATGTCATCGCGCCGCGGCTCAACGCGGCCGGTAGGGTGGGGGAGGCCGTGGACGCCGCCCGGCTCCTCCTCGCGACGGACCGCGCCGAGGCGGATGGCCTGGCAGCGGCACTGGAAGCGGCGAACGTGACTCGACGCGGGTTGACCCGCGACGTCCTTGCCGCGGCCCGCCTGGCGATCGTCGACGGCGCGATTGCCGCCACGAGCGACGGAGAGGCGGCGGCGACCGTCGCACGCGACGCGGCGGCCGTCGTCGTGCGTGGGCCCTGGCCTGTCGGCATCGTCGGCCTCGTGGCGGCCCGCCTGGCGGAGGAGACGGGCCGGCCGGCTGTCGTCGGGGCGGAGATGGACGGCTTCGTCCGGGCGTCGTGCCGCGACTCGGGCAGGCTCGACCTCGCGGCCGCACTCGACGCATGCGGCGACCTCTTCGTCCGGTACGGGGGCCACCGTGGAGCGGCCGGGTTCGAGATCCCGGGCGAGCGCTGGGAGGAGTTCCGCTCTCGGTTCGAGGCGCTCGCGCTCGTCGCGGGACCGATCGATGCCCGGCCGTCGCTCTCGATCGATCTCGCGCTGCCCGCGCGCGAGCTCGACTACGCGCTCCTCCGCGAGCTGCGCCTGCTCGATCCGACCGGCCCGGGGAACGAGCCGCCGCTCCTGGCCGTCCTGGGGGCGACCGTGACGCGCGTCCGGCCGGCGAACGGCGGCCACACCCAGCTCACCCTCCGGCGGGAGCGGGACGTGATTGATGCGATCGCCTTCGGACGCGACGATCTCGTCGGCCGCCTGGCCGAGGGCGATACCGTGGACGTCGTCGGCCGGCTGTCGAGCAGGACGTTCCAGGGGTTCGAATCTCTCCAGCTCGAGGTGCGCGACGTCGCGACGCGCGATGCGGGCGCGCTGCAGGAACGTGCGAGCGTGGCGACCGACGCCGGGACGCACACGGCAGCCACGGTGACGAGCCGGTGACGCGGGACGATCGCCGACCGGCGCGCAGCGGCGCCGGCCGTCCCGGCGCCGGTGATCCGCACGGCGTGGGCGCCCGCCCTGCGCCGATCGTTCCGCTCGCGGCGGCTGTCGGTCTGGTCCTCGTGGCGGTCCTGACGCTGAGTCTCTTCACCGGCCGGATCCCGTTCCTGCCGGCGAAGGCCGGCGGGGGCGACGGGGTCGTCGACCGGACGCCGGCCCCGTCGAACGTCGTGATCGTCGACCCCCGCTCGAAGGTCCCGGGCTCCATCGTCTACGCCAAGGCCGGCAACATCTGGATCCAGAGCGGATCCCAGGCGACGCAGCTGTCGGGGTCGGGTCACGACTCCATGCCGACCTGGTCGTCCGACGGGCGCTGGATCTACTACGTCGAGACGCGGACGGAGCGCGGCATCTATCCATACGGCGGCGCGCCCGTCTATTACGACCTGACGTACCCGGTCCTCGTGCGGGTCCATCCGGACGGCAGCGGTCGCGACGAGGTCGCGACGGGCAAATTCACGCGCTCGGGCGGCCAGTACCAGTGGTTCTACTGGATCCGGCAGCCCGTGCCCGATCCGTCGGGCAAGGTACTGGCTGTCATGTCCGACGGCCCGGAGCCGACTCGCAATGACGTCGTCCTCCAGCTGCTGGACGTCGCCTCGGGAAAGATGACGAATCCCGGCCTGCCCGAGAACGCCCCACTCGGGCACCAGGACCCGGCCTGGAAGCCGGGTTCGAGCGCGCGGCAGCTGCTGTACGTCATGGACGGGCGCGACGGCACCCGCGGTCGGCCGACGATCTGGCGCTACGACCTGCGGACGAAGAAGGCGAGTGTCCTGACCGCGCCGGGGTACATGGGGCCCGCCTGGTCTCCCGACGGTCGCTGGATCGTCGCCACGAAGCAGGCGAGCCTCGGGACGGATCTCGTCATCATCGATCCGTCGACGGGAACCGAGGTCAAGCGCATCACGAACGACGGCCACTCGTGGGGTGCCACCTGGTCGCCGAATGGCGACGCGATCGCGTTCCTCCACATCGATGGCGGCATCGTCGACCTGCGAATGATCCAGGTCGCCATCTCCGGTGGCGCGGTGACGATCGGTGACAGCCTGGCGCTGACGGAATCGAGCGGGCTCGATCCTGCCTCCCGGCCCAGCTGGTACATCCCGGCAGACCAGCTGCCGCCGACGGCCGGACCCTCGGCGACGGCATCGGGTTCGGCCGCGCCGTGACCGCCGGGGACGTCTCCAGCGTCGCCTACCTGGAGCGCCTCGGGGCGCGCAGCGCGGCGGTCCGCTCCTGCCTTTGCCTCGGCATCGATCCGGACCCGTCGGCGTTCCCGTCCGCGTTCTCGCGGGACGTCGCCGGCGTCGAGGCGTTCGCCGGGCTGCTCGTCGACGCCGCGGGACCGTACGCCGCCGCCGTCAAGGTGAACCTGGCGTTCTTCGAGGCGTTCGGGTCGGCTGGTCTGGCAGCGCTCGAGCGGCTTCGCGCGCGACTCCCGGTGGACCTGCCGTTCATCGCGGACGCGAAGCGAGGCGATATCGGCTCGACGGCCGCGAAGCAGGCCGTGGCGCTCTTCGACGCCCTGGGCGCGGACGCCGTGACCGTCAATCCGTACCTCGGCTCGGAGGCGATCGCGCCGCTCCTCGAGCGCCTCGACCGGTTCGCGTACGCCCTGTGCCGGACGTCGAATCCCGGTGCAGGCGAGCTCCAGTCGCTCGTCGTGCCGGCTGGGGACGACGCGCCCGCCGAGCCTCTCTACGCGCGGGTGGCGCGGCGGGCCGCGAGCTGGGGCCCGGGCGGGACCGTCGGCCTCGTCGTCGGCGCGACGGCGCCGTCGGAGCTGGCGACCGTGCGCGCTCTCGCCCCGGGTCTCGCGTTCCTCGTGCCCGGTCTCGGTGCCCAGGGCGGCGATCTCGCCTCGGTCCTCGCGGAGGGTCCCGCGACCGCCGATCCGGCCGGCGGGAGAACGGGCGGAGGCCTCCTCGCCAACGTCTCGCGTGGCATCGCGGCAGCGGCCGCGGGGGCGACGGATCTCGTCCCGGCAGGCGCGTCGCACGATCCCGGGGAGCGCGTCGCGCTGGCCGCCGAAGGCTGGTCGCGCCTCCTCCCTGTGCTACCCTAGCGCCGCCTTTCGAGGCAGTCCCCGGGACGGCGAGCGTCCCAGATCGGAGTCATCATGCCGTTCAACATCGGCGCGCCCGAGCTGATCATCATCCTCGTCATCGCGCTGCTCGTGCTCGGTCCGGGCAAGCTCCCGGATGTCGGCGCCGCCCTCGGCAAGAGCATCCGCGAGTTCCGCAAGGCCACGACGGATATCCAGGAAGGGCTCAACCCGGCAGCCCTGCCGCCGCAGGCCGCGGCCGCCCAGCAGCCGCCCGTGCCCGCGCAGCCCGCTCAGCCGGTCCCCGCCGCGCAGCCGACCCCCGCCGCGCAGCCGGTCCCCACCGCACCGGCGCCGAACACGCTCGGGGCTGTGGCAGCTCCGAACTCGCTTGCGGCGAACGATCGAAGCGGCGATCAGCAGGCCTGATCCTCCGGAGGACGCCGATCGCCGGCCCCTGGCCGATGTCGCGCGTCCTCTGACAGTCCGATGACCCAGGCAGGCACCCTCCCCGAACCCGCATCCGCCGCTCCCGTCCCTGCGCCCTCGGGGACGGAGGGCGTCATGTCGCTCGTCGATCATCTCTCCGAGCTCCGTGCCCGGATCTTCAAGATGATCCTCGCGGTGGCGGTCGGGAGTGTCGTCGGCTTCATGGTCGTCGGCCGCCTCATCGACCTCCTGAGCGCTCCGCTCGGCGACCGGAAGCTCTACTTCACGAGCCCGGGAGAGGCCTTCTTCATCCAGATGAAGCTGGCGATCGTCGTCGGGATCATCCTCGGGATGCCGGTCATCCTCTATCAGCTCTGGGCCTTCATCTCGCCCGGCCTGACCCCGCAGGAGCGCCGGCTGGCCCGGCCGTGGGTGCCGGTGGCGCTCCTGTTCTTCGCCATCGGCGTCGCCGTCGCCTGGGTCATCCTCCCGTTCGCGATGGGCTTCCTGCTCGGCTTCGAGACGAACGAGCTCCAGGCCCTCATCACGGCCGACAACTACTTCGGGTTCGTCGGGACCCTCTTCCTCGCCTTCGGGCTGACCATGGAATTCCCGATCGTCCTCGTCATCCTCTCGAAGGTCGGGATCATCAGGAGCGCGCGACTGAGCCGGTCGCGGCGCTACGTCGTGCTCGGCATCGCCATCTTCTCGGCCGTGGTCACGCCCGGCGGCGATCTCGTGAGCCCGATCGTCCTGGGCGTCGTCATGTACATCCTCTACGAGCTCTCGATCGTCCTCGTCCGCGCCGGCGGTCGCTGAGCCTCCGGCGGGACCGAGCCGTGGATACACCGCGGCCCGGCCGATCGTCCTTCCATCGACCCCCGAGCGGGGCGTATCGCATCGAGGCGTAGACTGGCAGCGATGGACAGCCGCGACGCCCCGCCGACCGACACCGCGACCGACGGCCGGGGGCCCGTCGGCGCCCGGCCCGGCGGATCGGGCTCCTCGCGCCCGGCGGACACGCGGCAGCAGGTCGTCATCCTCAGCGGGCTCTCCGGGGCGGGCAAGACGGCGGCGACCAAGCTGTTCGAGGATCTCGGCTACACCTGCGTGGACAACCTGCCCGGAGAGCTCCTGCCGGGCCTGGCCGAGCTCGTCTCCCGCGAACCGGGGCGCTTCGGACGCGTGGCGATCGTGCTCGACGTGCGAGCCGGCGACCCTCGACTGGCCTACGGGGCGATGCGCGGCGCCCTCGAGGGCCGCGGCATCCGGCCGCTCGTCATCTTCCTCGAGGCGCGCGACGAGATCCTCATCCGCCGCTTCTCGGAGACGCGGCACCGGCACCCGCTCGGGGACGGGCGGGGGATCGCGACCTCCATCGCCGAGGAGCGCCGACTTCTCGATCCCATCCGCGACCAGGCCGACGTCATCCTCGACACGTCCGATCTGTCCCTGCGGGAGCTGCGGGAGCGCATTTTTGCCCAGCTCGCCGGCGGGCCCGAGCCCGACCGCATCGCGATCCAGCTCATCAGCTTCGGCTTCAAGTTCGGCGTCCCGCTCGAGGCCGATCTCGTCTTCGACGTCCGCTTCATGCAGAACCCCTACTACGTCGACGAGCTTCGGCGGTCGTCCGGGCTGACCGACGAGGTTCGCTCGTACGTCCTCGACCAGCCGATCGCCGGCCGGTTCCTCGACTACCTGCATGACTTCCTCGGCTTCGCCATCCCGGGCTACGTGTCGGAGGGCAAGGCTCGCCTGACCATCGCCATCGGCTGCACCGGCGGCTACCACCGCTCGATCGTCATCGCCGAGGAGATCGCCGCCTGGCTGCGGGAGCAGGACGTCGGACCTGTCGCAGTCTTCCACCGGGAGCTCGACCGGCCGTGATCGTGCCGTCCAGGTCCGGGCGACCCGCGTCGGGCCGCCGCGATCCGAGAGAAGGCTCCAGGCGACGCGACGATCGATGAACCTGCGGCGGTGGCTTCGTCCGGGGATGGGCGTCAAGCGCTGGCTGGGCGTCGTGTTCGTCGCCGAGCTCGGGCTCGCGCTCGCCCTCGCGTTCCTCCTGCGCCAGTTCTACCGTGACGTCACGGTCGACGGACCGCTCCAGGCGGTCCTCTCCCTGCTCACGCTCCAGTTCCTGCCGTACGGCGTCCGCGGCCTGGTCCTCGCCGCCGTCGGGCTGGCGCTGTTCCTCTTCGGCTCGTACCGGCTTCTCCGGGTCCTCACCGACCCCTTCCGCCGCCCCGACGTCGACACCCCCTTCGTGGAGGTCATCTACCAGAAGCGCTTCCTCGCGCGCGGGCCGCGAGTCGTGGCGATCGGCGGTGGGACCGGGCTCTCGACGCTCCTCCGGGGCCTCAAGGAGCACACGAGCAACCTGACCGCCGTCGTCACCGTCGCCGACGACGGTGGCTCCTCGGGCAAGCTGCGCGAGCAGCTGGGCGTCCCTGCTGTCGGCGACATCCGCAACTGCATCGTCGCGCTCGCCGACGCCGAGCCGCTCATGGGCCGTCTCCTCCAGTACCGCTTCGCGGGTGAGGAGGTGCCGGAGAGCCTTGCCGGGCATGCGGTCGGCAATCTTCTCATCGCGGCGCTCACCGCGGTCGAGGGCGGCGACTTCGAGGAGGGCGTCCGACAGATGAACCGCGTCCTCGCGGTGCGCGGCCAGGTCCTGCCCGTCTCGCCGACGCCGGTGACGCTCCATGCTCGGTGCCGCGACGGGCGGATCGTCGACGGGCAGTCGCTCATCACGCGGACCGAGGGGATCGAACGGGTCTGGACGACCCCGACGGAGGTCCGGGCGTCGGACGATGCCCTGCGCGCGATCGGCGAGGCCGACCTCATCGTCCTCGGGCCCGGCAGCCTCTACACCAGCATCCTGCCGAGCCTGCTCATGCCCGAGATCCGGGGCGCGGTCCTCGCCTCGGCGGCGTTGCGGGTGTACGTCTGCAACGTCGCGACCCAGCGAGGCGAGACGGCCGGCCTCGACCTGGCCGATCACATCGATGCGCTCCTTTCCCACACGCAGCTCGGCATCGTCGACATCGTCCTGGCCAACAACCGTCTCGAGGCGACCGTGCCGGAGAGCTGGGGCGGTCGCCCGGTCGCGCTCCGCTGGCCACCGGCGGACGGGCTCGGACCCGGCGTTCCGCGGCTCGTCCTCGACGATGTCGTCGATCCCGACCATGCGCATCATCACGACCCGGGCCTGCTTGCCGCGTCGCTGATGCGGCTGTACGAGCAGGAGGGGCGGCACCCGGGTTCGTCGGGCGTCGCCCGGTCGGCGTGAGCCCGCAGCCGCTCGGCGTGAGCCCGCAGCCGCTCGGCGTGAGCCCGGTCGACGTAAGCCCGTTCGCGAAGCGCGGATGAGCGACGCCGACCGCGACCTGGTCCACGCGATCCGCTCGGAGCTCGCCGCGATCGACCCCTCGCGGGCATGCGATCGGGCCGCCGAAAGCGCCGGTCTTGGCCTCTCCCTCGCCGCACGCGATCCGGCCGTCGCCCGCCTCGCCGTCCGCCTCGGCGCGACGCTCGAGGACGAGCGCCTGCTCGCCGCTCCGCGGCGGACCAAGCATGTCCGCCTGTCCCGGGCCGGTGCCGGGACCGAGCCCGACACGTGGGACTGGGAGAGAGCGGCAGACCATTGCCGGATCGCCTGGTTGCGCGGTCGCTTCCTTGCCAGTGGCTCGCTCAGCCTGGCGAACGCCCGCTCGCATCTCGAGTTCGTCGTCGAGCCGCAGGAGGCGCCCATGCTCGCCGAGCGTCTCGGCGACATCGGGCTGCCCGCCTCGTGGCGGATCCGGCGCGGCCGCGGCGTCGTGACATGGAAGAGCGCCGATGCCGTCGTGCACTTCCTGCGCCTGTCCGGCGCCGGCGCCGCGCTCCTCGAGCTCGAGGCGCGACAGGTCGCCCGCGCGCTCCGCGGCGAGCTCAACCGTGTCATCAACGCGGAAGCCGCGAACCTCCAGCGCGCCGTCGCCGCCGCGTCGCGCCAGCTCGCCGCGATCGACCTCCTCGAGGCCGACGGCAGGCTTGCCGAGCAGCCGTACGTCGTCCGCGTCGTGGCCGAGGGCCGCCGCGAAACGCCCGAGGCGACGCTCACCGATCTCGCCGAGCGCCTGGTGCTCCATCGCTCGACTGTGCAGCGCGCCCTCGAGCGGCTCGAGCGGCTCGCGCTGCACGACGACGTCGTCGGCCGACGGGACAGCGGACCCGACGGGGAGCGCCGCCCGGCCCGTCGCGGCCGTCCACGTGGCGCGTTCGCCAGGGGCGCTCCGGCAGGCTCGCGGGGAGGTCGCTCTGGCATGATTCGCGCATGAGACCCGTCATCGTCGCCGCCAACTGGAAGATGAACACGACCCCCGCGGACGCCGGCGACCTCGCCCGGACGATCGCCTCGCGGACACGCGAGGCCGACGTCGTGCGGGTCGTCTGCCCGCCGTTCGTCTGCCTGGCCGCCGTCCGGGAGGCAGTGATGGGGGAGGGGATCGCGGTGGGCGCGCAGAACGTCCACGACGAGCTCGCGGGAGCCTACACGGGGGAGATCTCGGCGCCCATGCTCGACGGCCTCGCGACGTGGGTCATCGTCGGCCATTCCGAGCGGCGCCGCGACGCCGGCGAGACCGACCAGCTGATCGGCCGCAAGGTGGCGCGGGCGCTTGCGTCCGGCCTGCGCCCGATCCTGTGCGTCGGCGAGCAGCTCCCCGAGCGGGACGCGGGCCGGGCGGTCGACGTCGTGTCCGCTCAGCTCGGCGAAGCCCTCCGCGGCATCGACCCGGCTGCCGCCGCCCGTGGCGGTCTCGTCATCGCCTACGAGCCCGTCTGGGCCATCGGTACCGGGCGGACCGCTCGTGGCAGCGACGCGTCCGAGATGGCCGACGCGATCAGGGCGACCCTCGTCCGGCTCGCCTGGGACCCCGAGGCGGCCGACTCGATCCCGGTGCTGTACGGCGGCAGCGTCACGAGCGCGAACGTCGCCGAGTTCCTCGGCGAGCCGGCGATCGACGGCGCACTCGTCGGTGGGGCGTCGCTCAAGCCGGACGAGATGGCGGGCATCGTCGGGCGCGCCGCGCTGACGGCGCACGCGCGACTCGCCGTCGCCCGCTGACGGAGGCAGGCACATGGTCAGGCTCGTGCTGCTCCGCCACGGCGAGAGCACCTGGAACCAGGAGAACCGCTTCACCGGCTGGACGGACGTCGACCTCAGCGAGAAGGGAGTGGCCGAGGCGCACCAGGCCGGGGCGCTGCTGCGAGACGAGGGCTTCGTCTTCGACATCGCCTACACGTCGGTCCTCAAGCGCGCCATCCGGACGCTCTGGATCGCGCTCGAGGAGCTCGACCGGATGTGGATCCCCGTCGTGAACTCGTGGCGCCTGAACGAGCGGCATTACGGCGCCCTCCAGGGCCTCGACAAGGCGGAGACGGCGTCCGAGTACGGCGAGGAGCAGGTCAAGATCTGGCGGCGAAGCTACGAGGTCCCGCCACCGCCGCTCGACCCGAGTGACCCGCGCTTCCCCGGTTTCGACGAGCGCTACGGCAACCTGGCACCCGGGGAGCTGCCGCGCTCGGAGGCGCTCAAGGACACGGTCGCCCGGTTCCTGCCGTACTGGCACGAGACGATCGCTCCGACGCTCCGCTCCGGTCGGCGCGTCCTCATCGCTGCCCACGGCAACAGCATCCGCGCCCTGGTGAAGTACCTGGACGACGTCTCCGACGAGGAGATCGTCGGGCTGAACATCCCGACGGGGGTGCCGCTCGTCTACGAGCTCGACGACGACCTGCGTCCGCTCCGTCACCGATACCTGGGCGACGCGGCCGCAGTCGAAGCCAAGATGGCCGCCGTCGCCGCGCAGGGCAGGGCCAGGCCGGGCTGAACCGGGCACCCGAAGAGGCCGGGGGAACGCCCGGGAGGGCCGGACGCCGGGTGCCGTGTGGTACCATCCCTCGGCTTCCAAGGAGGTCGACCCCAACGTGAATCCCATGCTCGCCGCCGGCCAGATCATCATCAGCATCGCGCTGATGGCGTCGATCCTGCTCCAGGCCCGCGGCACCGGACTGTCAGGCACCTTCGGCGGCGATTCCGCCGTCTATCGCAGCCGCCGGGGCGTCGAGCGGCGCCTCTGGCAGTTCACGATCCTGCTGACGGTCCTGTTCGTGCTCTTCTCGCTGGCCAGCTTCGTCTTCGCGCCGAAGGCCTGAATGACGCGCCGCGACCGCGGCACGGTCCTCGCCCTCGTCCTCATCCTCGGTCTCGTCGCCGTTCTCGTCGCGCTCCCGGACGCCGGCGGCGGTCCGGCGGCGAGCGTCGCCCCATCGGCGGCGAGCGGGACGGGCGGTGGCTCCCCCCCGGCCACGGTCTACCGCGAGGGCGTCCTGGGGAGCTGGACGTCGATCACGCCGATCAGCGCAGAGACGGCGGCCGACCGCCAGCTCGTCGCGCTCGTCTTCGCCGGGCTGGTTCGCCTGGGTCCCGGCGGCGATCCGGTGCCCGATCTCGCGCAGTCGTGGACGGTCGATCCGAAGGGGCGCTCGTACACGTTCTCACTGCGACCCGGTGCGACCTGGCAGGACGGCTCTCCGGTCACCGCCGAGGACGTCGCCTTCACCTTCCGCACACTCCAGGATCCGGGATACACCGGGCCGATGGGCATCTCGTGGCGGGCAGTGACGGTCACGGCGCTCGATTCGTCGACCGTGCGCTTCGATCTCGCGACGCCACTCGGGGGGTTCCTGCAGGCCATGACCTTGCCGCTCCTGCCGGCGCATCTCCTGGCGGGCATGTCGCCCTCGCAGATCGCGATGAGCCCGTTCGCGGCAACCCCGGTCGGCTCCGGTCGATACCGTGTCGCGAGCATCGACCGCTCGCGGGCGGTCCTCGAACGCGTCGCCCCTGCCGGGGAGCAGACAGCCGGGACGTCGACCGCCGGATCCGCCGGCAACCTGGACCGCATCGAGCTCGAGTTCTTCCCGGACCAGGATGCCCTCGTCACGGCCTTCACAGGGGGTGCTCTCGACGCGGTCGCCGGCCTGCCGCCCGCCGCCGTGGCTTCCCTCGCGGCGAGCGACGGGACGCAGGTCCTGCGCTACCCGTCGGCGACGCTGACTGCCGTCGTCCCGAACGAGCGGGGCCAGAGCGCCTTCAAGTCCCTCGCCGTCCGGCGGGCGCTCTCGATCGCGATCGACCGCGACGCCATCGTGCGCGACGTGATGCTCGGACAGGCCACGCGTGCCGACGGCCTCGTGCCCCCGTCGTCGTGGGCATTCAGCGCATCTGAGACGCCGACGATCGCGTTCGACCGCACGGCGGCCACCAAGGCACTCCGGTCCGCGGGCTGGACGCGGGGCGGCGGCAGCTGGGTCGCACAGGGCCATTCCAAGCCCCTCGTGCTCCAGCTCATCGCGCCCGACGCCGCCACGAACGCCCTGGCGTTTGCGACAGCACAGGCCGTCGCGGCCGCCTGGCGGTCGATCGGCTTCAACGTCGTCCTGACGGGGGTGAGCCGCGACGGCCTCGCCAAGCAGCTGCAGACCGGGACATACATGATCGCCGTCGTCAGCGTCAACCTCGGGCTCGACCCCGATCTCTACCCCTTCCTCGGCTCGACCCAGGCGCGGACGAGCGGGTCCAACGTGGCGGGCGTCCAGAGCCTGGTGCTCGACGGACTCCTGCGCGACGCTCGCAAGCCGGGCTCGATCACGGACCGGCGGAAGGCCTACGCGAAGCTCCAGGGGTTCCTCTCGACCAGCGGGATCATCATGCCGCTGTACTACGCGGACCTGTCCGTCGTCGCCTCCGCGGCCCTCACCGGACCCACCGTCAGGGAGGTCGCCGACCCCGGGGATCGCTATTGGGATGTGCTAACATGGCGCCTCGCCGACGGGCGGTGAGCGCAAGCTGACCGTTCGACATGCCCGCGCCGAGGTGGCGGAACTGGCAGACGCGCTAGCTTCAGGAGCTAGTGCCCGCAAGGGCGTATGGGTTCAAATCCCTTCCTCGGTACCAGCCCTCGGACGGGACTCGGCGGCACGGAGCCCAGGTGGCGGAATTGGTATACGCGTACGTTTGAGGGGCGTATGAGGCAACTCATCCGGGTTCAAGTCCCGGCCTGGGCACCACTCTCCTGATCTCTGCGCGGGCGGCCGACGAGCCGCCCGCTTCTCGTATCTGCGACACTCGCATCCGACGCGTCGCGCCCGTCGATGGTCCCGGGCGCACGGGCCTCCGCGGGCGGTTAGCTCAGCTGGTCAGAGCGCCTCGCTTACACCGAGGAAGTCGGGGGTTCGAGTCCCTCACCGCCCACTCACCGGACCGTCATCGCCCACTTCTGGGCGGTCGCCTCGGCCCGGGTCGAGCGACCCTCGACAGCTGCCGGCGCCGGTCATCTAGAATCGGTCCGCTTGGCGTAGCGCCGTACGCATGGCGACGCCGCACAAGGGGAGACGATGGATCCCATCCTCATCATCGTCCTGGTCGTCATCGCGCTGATCGTGGTGTTCGTCATCGCGACCTACAACGGCCTCATCCAGCGCCGTCTGCGTGTCGACGAGGCCTTCTCCCAGATCGACGTCCAGCTCAAGCGACGCCACGACCTCGTGCCGAACCTGGTCAACGCCGTGAAGGGCTACATGGACTTCGAGCAGGACGTCCTCACCCGGGTCACGGAGGCGCGCGCGAACGCGGTGGCGGCGGGCGCGCAGGGTCCCGGCCAGCAGGCTGTCGCGGAGAATGCGCTGACCGGTGCGCTGCGCTCACTGTTCGCCGTCGTCGAGAACTACCCCCAACTCAAGGCGAACGAGAACGTCCTGTCGCTCCAGGAACAGCTGACGACGACAGAGAACCAGATCAGCTTCGCCCGCCAGCACTACAACGCGACGGTCATGGAGTACAACACGTCGATCGCGACGTTCCCCAGCAACCTCCTGGCCGGGATGTTCGGTTTCGTCCGGCGGGAGTTCTTCGACGCCGAACCCGAGGCCGAGGCGGTCCCGGTCGTCCAGCTGCGTTGACGGACGTCGCCGTCCGCGGCGCGCCCGGCCGCATGGAGGCCTGATGGCCAGCGCCTCGTTCTACAGCCAGATCGCCGCGAACCGGCGCAACTCGTTCCTGCTCGGCATAGTCGTCGTCGTCCTGCTCGGGGTCCTCGGGTCCGCGATCGGCTACGCGTGGTCGGGCAGCTCCGGCGGCGCCGTCACCGTCACGGTCATCGCCCTCATCGTCGGCGCGCTCGCCGCGCTCGGCTCGTACTACGCCGGCGACCAGGTCGTCCTCGGCGTCTCGGGGGCGAAGGAGATCGGCCAGGCCGACGCACCGGTCCTCTTCGACGTCGTCAAGGAGCTCTCGATCGCGGCTGGCGTGCCGATGCCCCGCGTCTACATCATCGACGACAGTGCCCCGAACGCGTTCGCGACCGGCCGGGACCCCCGGCACGCCTCCGTCGCCGTGACGTCCGGCCTCCTCGCCAAGCTGGACCGCGAAGAGTTGGCGGGTGTCCTCGGTCACGAGCTCTCGCACGTCCGCAACTACGACATCCGCTTCTCCCTGCTGGTCGGCGTACTCGTCGGGAGCATCGCCCTGTTGGCCGACTTCTTCCTGCGGATGACGTTCTGGGGCGGAATGGGTGGGGGGCGCCGATCGGACGATCGGGAGGGCGGTGGCGGCGGGGGATTGCAGGCGCTCGTCTTCGTGGTCGCGATCATCCTCGCGATCCTGGCGCCGATCGCCGCGCGCCTCGTCCAGCTGGCGGTCAGCCGGCAGCGGGAGTACCTGGCGGATGCCTCGTCGGTCGAGTTGACGCGCAACCCGTACGGCCTCGAGCGTGCGCTCGAGGTCATCGCCGAGGACCAGGAACCGCTGGAGGTCGCCAACCGGGCGACGCAGCACCTGTACTTCGCGAACCCGATCAAGAAGCTCGGTGGGACGTCGGTGCTCTTCTCGACGCATCCGCCGATCGTCGACCGGATCAACCGGCTGCGGCAACTCTCCGGGGAGCGGCCGCTCTCCGGTTCCGAGGCTGCCCCGATGGAGGGCCTCGAATAGCGCGAGTGGCGCGGTCTGCGCTGAACCGCGGACCGGCGAGAGGGGTCCATCGGTTGTCCGGCTCGACGGGCCCGTGGTATTCTCCCGCTCGCCGACGGGCGGTCGAGCCCGATCGGCCGCCGGGCCGAGATAGCTCAGTCGGTAGAGCACGCGACTGAAAATCGCGGTGTCGCCAGTTCGAATCTGGCTCTCGGCACCACCAAACCGGTGGCGGTGCGAACGAGCGGAAGTGGCTCAGTTGGTAGAGCATCACCTTGCCAAGGTGAGGGTCGCGGGTTCGAGTCCCGTCTTCCGCTCCAATCCCTCTCCCGGTACGACCCGACTCGAGCGAAGTCGCCGCTGCCCCTTCGTCTAGTGGTAGGACAGCGGACTTTGGATCCGTTAGCCGAGGTTCGAATCCTCGAGGGGCAGCCAACCAGGCGATCGAACCGGCCGACGCGGTCGGTCAAGCGGCGACGTGGCGAAGAGGCCTAACGCGGCGGTCTGCAAAACCGCTATTCATCGGTTCGAATCCGATCGTCGCCTCCACTCTCTCGGCGTTGCCCATCGAGCGGTACGCTCTCCGCTGGCCGAAGTGGCGGAACGGCAGACGCGGCGGTCTTAAACACCGCTGGGGGCGACCCCGTCCGAGTTCGAATCTCGGCTTCGGCACCAGTTGGCAGCTTGGCAGCGCGATGCCACGGCCTTGTTCTGGCGCCTCCCTCAAGACGCACCTCCGGGCGGCCGCTGAGACCCGTCGTCCTTGCCCCTCTCTATTGCATCGAGCGAGGGTAGTTCAGGCAACCACCGCCAAGAGCCGGGCCGTTCTGTGTGCCCTCAGAGCTCGGACGAACAGAAGGGACAGCGGGCCGCGTACAGCGAGATTGCTTCGTCACAGTGCGGGCAGGCATAGAAGCGACCGTCAGGGGCGCGAGTCGAGAGACCGGCCGTAATGATGGCGAACGGGCCGATGAAGACGGCGATGGCCGCCCACGTGACCGGCGAGCGGCCGCGCTGACCGGCGAGGAAGGCCGCCGGCAACCCGAAGACCGCGAGGGCGAAGCCGATCCACAGCAGGAGTCCGAACCCGAGCAACTGGCTCAACGTACTCCCCGCCTCCATCGTCCCTTTCCCTCCCGAGCGGTGACATGGACCGTCACGCGTACTGCTTGACGAGCTGTACAAGAGCGCAATACATTCCTAGCGTCGGCGACGCAAGCGAGAGGTGTGGGCTACGTCGCCAATGGCATAGTCCGGCGCATGCACCGAGCGCGGCAAGGGGAGAAGCCCGTGGTGCTCGTCGCGCGCCGCCGAGTCTCAGTCACATTCCGTCTGCGGCGTGACCTGGACGCCTATGTCCGCGAACAGGCGGACGCGGCGAACCTCACCCAAACGGCGATCGTCGAGCGCGCCATCGAGCGAGACCGACGGGCTGAGCGGCGCCGGTACGCTCAGCAGGTCGCGCTCGAGGAGGCCGCGGAGAACAAGGCGTTCGCTGATGCGGCCGTCCGCGCGTCGGGCGGTGTCTTCCTCGCTGACGAGTGATGTTGGGCGCTCGCGCGTCCCGACCGCGCCGCGGTCAGATCTACTGGGTCGACTTCGGGGAGCCGCGCGGAAGTGAACAGGCCGGCCGGAGGCCGGCGATCGTCGTTTCCACCGACGACCTGAACGCCGTCAGCTCGACGGTGATCGTTGCGGCGATGACTACCCGTGAGTGGCGACCGCAACGCCCCGAACAGCACGTCTACTTCACCACCCACGTCGGGCCGCAAGCGGTCCGGAGCACGATCAAGGCGGATCAGATCCTCACCATCACGACCGACCGCCTCGGGGATCTGATCGGCGGGTTGCCGGATGAGTTTCGGGAGCAGCTGGACTCTGCGCTCTTCTACGTGCTCGGTCTCGACGACGTTCCGGACGTGTCCGAGGTCGAGTAGAGCGCCGCGCCTCCTGCGCCATCGACGCTCAGCCGCGACCGCCCCGGACGATGGCGAGGCCGCGATCGGGGATGGGCAGCGGCTCGAAGCGGGGCCGCAGCTCCCGGAGCCGGCCCGCGAACGCCGGATCGTCGAGCAGCCGGACCATGAGCGGTACGAGGTCGGCGTCAAAGAGGCCTCCGCGGTGTCTGACGAGCTCCTCCAGCGCGTCCTCGAACGAGCGCGGCCGGGAGTAGGGTCGGCGGTTCGTCATCGCGTCGAAGGCGTCGGTGATCCGGACGATCCGCGCCCCGAGCGGGATCGCGTCCCCCCGGAGGCCGTCGGGGTACCCGGAGCCGTCGACATTCTCGTGGTGCGAGCGGGCGATGCGCCGGGCGAGCTCGAAGCCCTCGCCGTCGCCGAGGATCTCCTCGCCCCACACCGCGTGCCGCCGCATGATGAGCCACTCCTCGCGCGTCAGCCGGCCCCCCTTGAGCAGGATCCGGTCGGGGACGTGGAGCTTGCCGACGTCGTGGAGCATCGCCGCCCAGCCGATCTGTGCCGCGGTCGTGGCTTCGAGTCCGGCCGCCGCCGCCAGCGCCTCGGAGGAGAGCTGGACGCGGCGGATGTGCTCGCCCGTGTCGGTGTCCTTGGCCTCGGCTCCGCGCGCGAGAGCGAGGTAGCCCTCGACCTGGCTCGCCGTCACCCGCTCGCTCGTCGCCCGCCAGCGATCTGCCGTCGCGCGGACGCCCTCGTAGAGCGCACCTGTCACGGCACCGATCGAGACGAAGAAGACGGCGCGGACGATCCAACCGGAGAGACCCTCCGTCGGCATCCCGAGGATCGTTCCGATCGGTCCGAGGAGCGCCGCAAGCAAGATGCCCGCGCCGAGGCCGCCGCGCCAGCCGAAGACGTAGGCGGCGAGGACGATCGGTGCGTATGCGAGGTGGCCGAGGGCGTTCGGGGTCCCGCCTGTCGCGAAGACGGCCTCGAACGCGAGGATCGCGAGCGCGAGGATGGTCAGCGCGGCGCCAGGCGGCGACAGGCGCTCGCGGAGACTCACTCCCCGGGGCGCCGTCGCGCGGAGGACTGAGGCGCTGGCGTTCACGGCGCGGCCGACGTTACCGGCCCGGGGTGCAGCCCCGCGACCACCCTGTCGGCGGGATCGGTGTAGCCAGATGGTCCTCCCCACGGGCCCGCTGTCGTCCGAAGCCCTTCCTGCCGGGAGACTGCCCGCGAGTCGCGGCAGACCGCGGCAGTCCGCGGACGGTCAGCGGCGCAGGCGGAGCAGCCCGCCGGTCCTCTTCTCGGGGACAGGGACCGGTGCCGGGCCGGGACCGAGGATCGTCGTCGCGAGCCGGCCGAACGCCGCGGCGGCCGCCGAGCGGGGAGCCGAGTGGACGACGGGGTCGCCCTCGTTGGCGGCCCGCTGAAAGGCGGCCTCGTCGAACGGCAGCTCGGCCTTGACCTTCTGCCCGAGGAGGCCCTCGATCTGGGAGGTCGAGACGATCTGCCGGCTCGCCCGATGGTTGAGGACGACCGTCGTCTTGTCCGCGCCGGAGCCAGCCTCGTTGAGATACTCGATCAACTGCACGACCGGCTTGAGCGCGGGGATCTCGGGTGCGATCGGCAGGACGATGGCGTCGGCGACGTCGAGGACGGCGACGCTGCGCTCGTCGAGGTCCGATCCCGCGTCGATGAGGACGATGTCGAACGCGTCGAGCGCGGTGCGGATGAGCGCCTGGAGGGCGTCGGGTCCGATCGATGCCCCGAGGCCGGCGGACGCCGGTGCCGCGATCAAGTGGAGGCCGCTGCCGTGCCGGGTGGCATAGGAGCGAAGGAGGTCGCCGTCCCGCAGGGCCTGGGGATCGTGGACGACGTCGATGATGGTCCGTGTCGCCCGGGCGTTGAGGTGCGTGGCGGCCTGGCCCCACTGCAGGTCGAGGTCGACCAGGAGGACCCGATCCGGCGCCCGTTCGGCCGCGGCGAGGGCAAGGTTGACGGCCACCGTCGTCGTCCCGACGCCGCCCTTGGGGCTGAAGACGACGATGACGCGGTCGAGTCCCGGGGCACCCTGGCTCGGGTCGCCCACGAGACCCCGCGAACGGCTGCGCTGGAGCCGAAGGAGCAGCGCCTCGAGCCGAGCCTCGAGCTCGCGCGCGTCGAATGGTCGGCCCATGACGTCGTCGGCGCCGGACTCGAGGAACGCGATCCGCTCCTCGACGTCGTCCGACAGGGTCACGCACAGGATCGGCAGGTTGTTGATCCCGGACGTCGCACGGATCCGCACGACGAGATCCGCGGCGGCGGACGAGCCCGGCAGGACGTCGATGACGAGGACGTCGAACGCCGGGGCGCGGTCGAACGCCTCGTCGGCGGTGGCGACTGTCGTCACGTCGTAGCCAGACCCGGCGAGCGTCTCCGTCAGCTGTGCGGCGGCGGCGTCGTCCGAGTCGACGAGAAGGATGTTCGCTGCGGGCACATGTCCCCCGGATGCGTGATCGAGCGCTGCGTGATCGAGCGGGTGCGTGAACGAGCGATCGCGCGAGCGAGATGGGTGCCAGAGAGGATACATCCCCCCGTGGTAGACTCCTCGCCGTTCCCTTTCGGCCCCGATCGGCCGACGGCCAGCGCCACGGCTCGTCGATCCCGCAGCGGGGCATCTCCCACAGGAAGGAGTCAACAGGCGCATGCGCCGCTATGAGCTGATGCTGGTTCTTCGTCCGGACGTCCCGGACGATCGCAGCCAGGCCCTGATCGATCGGACGACACGCACCATCACCACCGCGGGCGGGCAGATCGTCAAGGTCGCCCCGTGGGGTCGCCGCCGGCTGGCCTACCCGATCGAACGCTACCGCGAGGGCTCGTACCACATCGTCCTCTTCGAGGCCCCGGCGGACTCGATCTCCGAGCTCGAGCACGGTCTCCTCATCACCGAGGAGGTTCTCCGCCACCTCGTGACACGGGTCGAGCGACCCGTCCGCGCTTCCCAGCGCGACGGCAGCGAGGTGGCCGACACCCTCCCGTCGGGGGCCGACGAGGAGGAAGAAGTCGGGGAGCGGATCGATGAGGCGGACAGCTTCGAGGCGCCCGCCGCGATCGACTGACGTCGCGCCCGCCCAGACGGCCGACGAGGGAGAGACCGATGTCGCTCAACAAGGCGATGATCATCGGCAATCTCGGGCGCGATCCCGAGATGCGCTATACGCCGAACGGCCAGGCCGTCACGCAGTTCACGGTCGCCGTGAACCGCAACTACAAGGACGCGGACGGCGCCTGGCAGGAAGAGACGGAGTGGTTCCGCGTCGTCGTGTTCGGGCCGCAGGCCGAACGGGCCGCGGAGAACCTCCGCAAGGGCGGCAAGGTCTACATCGAGGGCCGTCTCCAGACCAGGCAGTGGGAGGATCGAGAGGGCCAGAAGCGCTACACGACCGAGCTCGTCGCCCAGCAGGTGACGAACCTCGATCGCCGACCGCGCGACGAAGGCGCCGAGCCCGGCGGTTTCAGCCCGCGCGTCGCCCCCGCGGCGCCGACGACACCCGCCGACCGCCTCGACGACAACGACCTCGACGACCTGCCCTTCTGACGCACCGACAGCTCACCACCGAACGGAGAACACGATCCGATGCCGCCGACCCCACGATCGAAGAAGCGCGACGACTACTACCGCGACCGACGTCGCCGCAAGGTCTGCGCCTTCTGCGCCGACAAGACCGTCCAGATCGACTACAAGGAAGTGAACCGGCTCCGCCGCTACCTGTCCGAGCGGGCGAAGATCGAGCCGCGCCGCAAGACCGGCACCTGCGCCGGGCACCAGCGTGAGCTCGCCGTCGCGCTGAAGCGCGCACGACTCGTCGCTCTCCTGCCGTACGCGCCTCAGCACCTCCGGCCCTGACGGCCGGAGCATGAGCGCGGCGCCGCGCGTCCGAGCTCCGCGACGAGCACGGAGCGGCGTGGGACGATGACCGTCGGGCTGGCGATGATCGCCGGCGGTTTCGCCGCCGGCGTCTTCGGGTCTCTCCTCGGGCTCGGGGGCGGCATCCTCATCGTCCCGCTCGTGACGCTCGGCTTCGGCCTCCCGCTCCGCGAGGCCGTCGGTGTGAGTCTCGTCTCGGTCATCGCGACGAGCGGCGCCTCCGCCGGCGTCTATCTCGGGCGGCACGTGGCGAACCTGCGCCTCGGCATGTCGCTCGAGCTGTTCACCGCCACGGGTGCGCTCGCCGGGGCTCTCGTCGCGTTCGCCGTCCCGGATCGCGTGCTGGCGGGACTGTTCGCGGCGCTGCTCCTGTACGTGGCGCTCTCGATGATCCGGACGCTCCGGTCGGGCACCGCGGCCGATCCGAATGCGACGATGCCGGCGCCTGGAGACCGTTCGCCTGAAAGGCTCAGACCCGATGATCCCCCGGCCGAGTGGTCCTCGCGGCCGGCCGTCTCCACCGTCGCCGATCGCCTGTCCGGGCCCGGCTACCGCGTCCGGAACCTGCCGCTCGGCATCGCCGGGAGCCTCTTCGCCGGCGTGATCTCGGCGCTGCTCGGGATCGGGGGCGGCATCGTCAAGGTGCCGGTCATGCATCTCGGCATGGGCGTCCCGATGCGTGTCGCGACCGCGACCAGCAACCTCATGATCGGAATCACCGCGACGTCCAGCGCCATCATCTATTTCCTGCGCGGTGGGATCGACGCCTATGTCGCCGGTCCGACCGTCCTCGGCGTGTTCGTCGGCGCGACGGTCGGGTCGCGGTCCGCCCACCGCGTCGACGCCCGGCTCCTGCGGGTCCTCTTCGTGGCCGTCCTCCTGTACACGGCGTGGCAGATGATCGGCCGCGCGCTCGCATGAGAGCCACGGCCGCGCGCGGGGCGGGGGATCACGGGCGTGGTGCGGAGCGTGACCTCGAGCGCGCCGTCGGCCGGATCCTCATGACGGCAACGTATGTCGGCGTCGGGCTCATCGCGGCCGGGGCGATCCTGATGGTGCTCGAGGGCGTCTCGCCGCTCGATCCAGCGCCCTCGCTCTCGCCCGCGGACGCCGCCGCCGCACTTGTCGCCCTCCGTCCCGAGGGCCCGCTCGCCGTCGGTCTCGTGGTCCTCATCGCCAGCCCCACGCTGCGGGTCGTCAGCTCGCTCGTCGGCTACCTCGAGGCTCGCGAACGCCGGATGGCGCTCGTCTCGCTGGCCATCCTCGCGGTGATCGCGGCGAGCGTCGTCCTCGCGACTGGCCAGGCCGCCTGATGGAGGTCGTCGTCCTCGTCGTCGCCTTCCTCGTCATCCTCGTGGGCGCCGAGCTGTTCACGAACGGGATCGAGTGGTTCGGGCACAAGCTGGAGCTCGCGGAAGGCGCGGTCGGCAGCGTGCTGGCCGCCGTCGGCACGGCGATGCCCGAGACCATGATCCCGCTCATCGCGATCCTGCTCGGCGGTGGAGCCCGGGCCAGCGACATTGGGATCGGCGCCATCCTCGGCGCGCCGTTCATGCTGGCGACGCTGGCGATGTTCGTGACGGGAGTGGCGGTCCTCTACGCGGGACGGACGCGGGCGTCGGGTGACGTCCTGCTGGTCGAGACGTCCGTCCTCGCGCACGACATGCGCTTCTTCGTCGTCGCCTATGCCCTCGCGATCGCCGTGGCGTTCCTGCCGGCGGACCTCATCGTGCCGCGTTGGCTTGCCGCGGTCGTGCTGCTCGGGATCTACGCGATCTACGTGCGGGGACACTTCGCCGTCGAGGAGGAGATCGACGAGGTGGACGGGGGACCGACCCCGGACGTGGAGGCGGCGCCGCGTCTCGAGCCGCTTCGCCTGCACCGGCTCGACCGCCGCGGGCCCGCTCGCCCTGCGCCGCCCAGGCTGAGGATCGTCACGCTCCAGGTCGTCGTCGCGCTCGCGCTCATCATCCTGGGGGCGTACGCCTTCGTCGGCGCGATCCAGTCGATCGCCGGCTCGCTCGGGGTCGATCGTGGCCTCCTCGCGCTCGTCATCGCGCCGATCGCAACGGAGCTGCCCGAGAAGTTCAACAGCGTCATCTGGATCCGCCAGCGGAAGGACACCCTGGCGATGGGGAACATCACCGGCGCCATGGTGTTCCAGAGCGCGATCCCGACGGTCGTGGCGCTCGTGTTCGCGCCGTCGCACTGGTCGATCACGGACGGCTCGATGCTGGCGTTCGCGTCGGCCGGGATCGCGTTCCTCTCGTGTGCCGCGATCTTCCTGCCGATGGTCGCCCGCGCCCGCCTGCGCGGCCGCGGGCTGCTCGTCGGCGGCGCTCTCTACGTCGTCTACCTCGGGATGGTCGTGTCGACGCTCGGAGCCACCGCGGGCTGAGACGGCCCTCCGCCGCCCGGTGAGCGGGAGCTCCGCGGGCGCTGAGCCGACGGAGGCCGAGCGTATACTCGGCTCGACGCCATCGCCTCGCGCGCCGGGTGCGCCCCGGACGCCGTCACATCCAGGAGCGGTTCACGATGCTGACCGAGAAGCCCGCCGACGCCAGTCATCCGGCGACCCACGTCCCGGGCACCCCGGTCGACCTCGACAGGCTCATCGCCTA